>JAJBSL010000002.1 GCA_020540725.1 Lachnospiraceae bacterium EP-SM-12S-S03 | reverse complement strand
AAGGCCTCCTTATGATAAAATATTTTACCATAGAAGACCTTCTAAAACATTATTTACAGAAAAAGTTTCATACTCTCAGATAAATACATTTTTGGCTCTCTCACAAAATGGGTGCCGCATACGCGACACCCATTTTGTCTTACATCACATCTTATTGTTGCTTTTTAAATACTAAATCAGACATCTCCACTATAATGCAAAGTTTATAAATAAAAATATATAATCAAATAAATAAAAGGCACATATAAAATTATAACTAGAGTTTTACTACGTTAACAGCCTGTGGTCCTTTAGCACCTTCAGTTACGTCAAATTCAACTGCCTGGCCTTCTTCTAATGATTTGAATCCATCCATAACTAAGCCTGAGTAGTGAACGAAAACGTCGTTTCCAGCTTCATCAGAAATAAATCCATAACCTTTTTGGTTGTTAAACCATTTTACTGTACCTTTGTTCATACTGATACCTCCATAAAAAATAAAAAAATAGTCATTGTATCGCAAGCGATACTGTTATAGTTTAGCGTAAATACACAGAAATGTCAATGAAAATTGTGGAGTAATCGTAAAAAATATACAAAAGATGATTTCGAAATATGCGATGTAAAAAGTGCATAAAAATCGTGTCAAAAATTTGGTTATTATTATTGGGTGGTTTTGAGCGAAAATGATTGAAAATGAAAGAAAATGGTGGTATTCTGATTTCAGAAAGAGAAAAGAGGTATCACATGTTAGCGGAAGAAAGATTTAGTGCGATCGTAAAAATTGTGGAGGCAAAACGGACAGTAACAGTACAAGAACTGACGGAGCTACTGGAAACATCGGAATCAACCATTCGGCGTGACCTGACAGAACTTCACAAGAGGGGGAAAATTATTAAAGTTCATGGCGGTGCGACTGCTGTGGAGATGGAGTATCGGACGAAAGATGCATCTGTACCGGAGCGGCAGAATCTGAACACAGACGAGAAGATGCTGATTGCAGAGAAAGCGGTTGAATTTATTAGAAAGGATGATTTTGTATATATTGATGCGGGAACAAGCACAAGTTTTCTTGTAGACTGTATCAAAGAAAAAAATGCAGTATATGTGACCAACGCATTTACCCATGCGAGAAAGCTTGTGCAGAAAGGATGCCGGGTGTTTCTGTTGGGAGGGGAACTAAAGGAGTCCACAGAAGCAATCATCGGAGTAGATGCCGTGGAATCCTTGAATAAATATAATTTTACAAAAGGATTTTTTGGAGCGAACGGTGTGCATAGAGAACGAGGATTTACCACTCCTGATGTAAATGAGGCAAGTGTAAAAAGAAAAGCGTTCCAGAAATGTAAAGAGAGATATGTGCTTGCGGATTCATCGAAAATAAACAAAATATCTTCCGTTACATTTTCCGATTTTAATGATGCGGTAGTTATTACTTCTACAGTAAAAGAAACTTCATTCAAAAAATGTGCAAATGTTGTGGAGGCGGATAAAAGATGATTTATACAGTTACATTCAATCCATCCCTTGATTATGTGATTCAGGTGGATGATCTGACGTTGGGTGAAATTAACAGAACGAGGAAAGAAGCGATTTTTCCGGGAGGTAAGGGGAATAATGTTTCGGTCATTTTGTCTAATTTAGGAATGCAAAGTAAAGCGCTCGGATTTGTTTCTGGTTTTACCGGAAGTGCGCTTGAAAAAATGTTGAATGACTTTGGCTGCCTGACAGATTTTATCCGGCTTGATGAAGGCCTCACAAGAATTAACGTGAAGATAAAATCTAATGAGGAAAGCGAGATCAATGGACAAGGACCGGATATCAAAGAGGAACATGTTGAGAAACTTTATGAAAAGTTAGATCAGCTTGTGAAAGGAGATATTCTTGTGCTTGCAGGAAGTATCCCGAATACACTGCCTTCCGATATGTATGAACGGATCATGGAAAGGCTGGAGGGAAAAGGAGTAAAAATTGCGGTGGATGCAACAAAAGATCTTCTGCTAAATGTACTGAAATATCATCCGTTTCTGATCAAACCTAATAACCATGAACTTGGAGAAATGTTTGGAACGGTTCTGCATACAGATGAGGAGATTATCACATATGCAAAACGGCTGCAAGAAAAAGGAGCAAAAAATGTACTCATATCCATGGCTGGAGACGGTGCGATATTGATTACGGAACAAGGTGAAATCTATAAGGAAGAGGCGCCGAAAGGAACTGTAGTAAATTCTGTGGGAGCAGGAGATTCTATGGTGGCAGGATTTCTCACAGGGTATCTAAATACTGGAAATTATGAAAAAGCATTTCAACTTGGAATTGCGTCAGGAAGTGCCAGTGCATTCCTTTCCTGGCTGGCAACAAAAGAAGATGTAGTAAAATTGCTGAAAGAGCCGAAAGAGAATTACGGACTGTAGGAGGAAAAAGACGTGAGGATTACGGATTTATTAAAGCGGGAAAGTGTAGAACTAAACGGGAGTGTTTCAAACAAACAGGAAACCATTGAGAAAATGGTTGAACTGATGGTAAAGGGTGGAAACATCCGAGATGTTGAAAAATATAAAAACGGGGTATTTCAAAGAGAAGAAGAAGGAACCACCGGAATTGGTGAAGGAATTGCCATTCCTCATGCAAAAACAGATGCAGTAGGCGCGCCTGGGCTTGCCGCAATGATTGTGCGGGATGGTGTGGATTATGATTCGCTGGATGGTGAACCGGTGCGTATGATTTTTTTGATTGCGGCACCAAATACAGAAGACAATATTCACCTTACAGTTCTCAGCAGATTATCTATGCTTTTAATGGATGACGATTTTCGAGCTAATTTGATGAAAGCAGAAAGTGTAGATGAATTCTTACATGATATAGATATGGCAGAACGTGAAAAATTCGAAGAGGAGCCGGAAGAAACTTCTAAAGAAGAAAAGAAGGGGTATCAGATTTTAGCAGTTACTGCATGCCCGACAGGAATCGCTCATACCTATATGGCAGCAGAAAGCCTGGAAAAGACAGCAAAAGAAATGGGGTATACGATCAAAGTAGAAACAAATGGTTCGGGTGGAGATAAAAATGTTCTGACAGCGGAGGAAATCGCAGAATGTGACTGTATCATTGTTGCAGCAGATAAAGATGTTCGGATGGCAAGATTCGATGGAAAACCGGTTATTGTGACGAAAGTTGCAAACGGCATTCACAAAGCGAAAGAATTGATCGAAGAAGCGGAAAGCGGAAATGTTCCGGTTTATCATAGTGACAGTAAAACAGAAGAATCTGGATTTGCGGGAGAAAAGGAGAGTCTCGGGCGCAAAATTTATAAGAGCCTTATGAATGGCGTTTCACATATGCTCCCGTTTGTAATCGGAGGAGGTATCCTTATTGCACTTTCTTTTATATTTGACAGTGCAAATGCAGGTACGGAAATATTTGGTAACGGAAATCCGGTATCAAAATTCCTGAATCTTGTGGGAAATACATCGTTTGGAATGATGTTCCCGGTTCTTTCGGGATATATTGCAATGAGTATAGCAGATCGTCCGGCACTTATGCCTGGTATTGTGGGCGGACTTCTTGCCAAGGCAGGAACTTCAGTATTTCTTCCGGAAGCAGAGTGGATTTCTTCCGGATTCTTTGGGGCATTGATTGCCGGATTTGTGGCTGGCTATTTGATGCTTCTTGTAAAAAAAGCGTTGGAAAAACTCCCGCAGGCATTGGAAGGTACGAAACCTGTGCTTTTATATCCGTTTATCGGGATTGTGATGATCGGTGTGGTTATGGTATTTATTGTCAATCCACCGGTAGGTGCATTTAATGAATGGCTAAATGATGGTCTTTCCAGTATGGGTGAAGGAAGTAAGCTATTGCTCGGAGCCGTTGTGGCAGGTATGATGGCGATTGATTTTGGAGGACCGTTTAATAAAGCTGCTTATGTATTTGGTACAGCATCTATTGCAAGTGGGCAGTTTGATATCATGGCATCAGTTATGATTGGCGGAATGGTACCGCCGATTGCGATTGCTCTTGCAACAACATTTTTTAAAAACAGATTTACGAAAAGTGAAAAACAGACAACACTTACAAACTATATTATGGGACTTTCCTTTATTACGGAGGGAGCAATTCCGTTTGCAGCCTCAGACCCACTTCGCATCATTCCGCCTTGCATCATAGGTTCAGCGGTATCAGGTGCAATGTCTATGGCATTTGGATGTGGATCAAGAGCGCCTCACGGGGGAATCTTTGTAATAGGAATCATTGATCATGCACCGATGTTCCTTGTGGCATTACTTGCAGGATCCATTATAGCAATGCTCGGCATTGTATTGTTAAAGAAACCGCTTCCGGCTGATAAACAGTAGGAAGAAAATATAAATGTAAATGAAAAGGAGATAAGAATATGAAAGAATTTAAGTATGTAATCACAGACCCAGAAGGAATTCACGCAAGACCAGCAGGACTCTTAGTAAAAACAACAGCAGGATTTCAATCCGCAATTACAATGGAAAATAATGGACGTAAAGCGGATATGAAAAGGATCTTTGCAGTGATGGGAATGGGAATCAAGCAAGGAATGGAAATTACAGTGATAGCAGAAGGAGAAGACGAGGCAGAAGCAATTGCAGCAGTCGAAACATTTTTAAAGGAAAATTTATAAGAAAATCTGTAAAGGACGACAAAGAATGATTACGTTAAAAGGGAAAAGTGTGTTTGGCGGAATCGCAATCGGAGAAATTGCGTTTTATAAGAGAAATGATACACAAATCAAAAGGTGTCATATAGATGATACAGAGGCAGAAATTAAAAGATTTGAAGAAGCAAAGAATCAGGCAGAAGAAGAATTGAAAACGTTGTATGAGAAAGCAATGGACGACGTTGGAGAGGCAAATGCCATGATTTTTGAAATCCATCAAATGATGCTGAATGATTTGGATTATATTGAATCTATTGAGAATATCATTAAGCTTCAGGAAGTCAATGCAGAGTATGCGGTAGGAATGACGGCAGATAATTTTTCCGCCATGTTTGAGGCAATGGACGATGCTTATATGCAGGGACGTGCAGCGGATGTAAGGGATGTATCGGAACGCGTTCTCCATATCCTGTCCGGTGCGGCTAAAAGCGGTGTTACAATGAATCACCCATCTATTGTCGTGGCAGATGACCTTGTACCGAGTGAAACAGTTCAGCTTGATAAAAGCCTGGTACTTGCTTTTGCAACACAGTATGGTTCATCCAATTCCCATACGGCAATCCTGGCAAGAACCATGAATATTCCGGCAGTCATTGGATTAGGTAAAGAACTTTTGGAAGAGTATGATGGACACTTGGCTGTTGTAGATGGATTTGAAGGCATGATTTATGTGGATCCAAATGAGGAAACTTTGAAAATCATGCGGGAAAAACAGGAAGAAGATTTAAGACAGAAGGAACTTTTAGATCAGTTAAAAGGAAAAGAAAATATAACGTTAACTGGTCAGAAAATCAATGTGTATGCCAATATCGGAAACAGTTCTGATGTTGGAGCTGTTTTGAAAAATGATGCGGGAGGTATCGGATTATTCAGAAGTGAATTCTTATATTTGGAAAACGATACGTTCCCGACCGAAGAACAACAATTTTCGGTTTATAAAACAGTAGCGGAAAATATGGCAGGGAAAAAAGTGATTATCCGTACTTTGGATATTGGTGCGGACAAACAGGTAGATTATTTTGATTTAGATAAAGAAGAGAATCCGGCTCTGGGATATAGGGCAATCCGTATATGTTTGACAAGACCAGAAATTTTTAAAACACAACTCCGTGCTCTTTTACGCGCATCGGCTTATGGAAACATTTCCATTATGTTTCCGATGATTACATCTCTTTGGGAAGTGAAGAAGATTAAAGAGATTGTGGCTGAGGTCAAAGAGGAACTAAAGCAGGAAGGATTTGCTTATAAGGAAGATATTGAACTTGGCATTATGATAGAAACTCCGGCAGCAGTTCTGGTAAGCAGAAGTCTTGCAAAGGAAGTAGATTTTTTCAGTGTGGGTACAAATGATCTGACTCAATATACGCTTGCCATTGACCGTCAGAATCCGAAACTTGATCCGTTTTGTGATACACATCATCCAGCGGTTCTCGAATTGATCCGAATGGCTACAGAAAGTGCGCATGCAGAAGGAAAATGGATCGGTATATGTGGAGAACTTGGAGCAGATCTTACATTAACGGAAACATTCCTTGAGATGGGCATTGATGAACTTTCCGTTTCGCCATCTATGGTTTTGCCTCTTAGAAAGAAGATTCGAGAGACAAAATAAGAAGGTTGCGGAAAGAATAGGATTGCATATACTGTATAATAAAAAGCAAAGGCAGTTTTATTATATGGAAAATTTGAATTTAATCCCGGTAACGGGAGTGATACAACGTATAACAAAGATATCAGATCAGTGCTGCCAACAGATGGTAACGATACAGAATTCGGAAGGCGTGACAAATTTTATCGTTTCACCGGATACCTATGTGATTGATACGGTCAGGATGCGGATTGGAATGCGGGTTACAGCATTTTATGACGGAAGCCTGCCGGTGCCACTCATTTTTCCTCCTCAATATCGGGCGGTCATTATAGGAAGAAGTAATGTAGGTGAAACTGTTTACGCGGGGTATTTTGATGAAAATCTATTGGCAGCAGATGAATCATTGCAGTTGAATGTATCACGGGCAACAGAGATAGTCACATCGAATGGACAAAATTTCACTTGTCCTGTTGGTGATAATGTACTCATTGTATATTATGGTGTGACTACAAGAAGTATTCCGCCGCAGACGACGCCAAGAAAAATCATTGTTATGTGTTGAGCGAATGAACTTCAGAACCATCACGAATTCCTGATCCTTTCATATATTGATAGAAAATAGAAAAAATGATAGGAAAAGGGAGGATTTTATGAAAAAAAGGATGGGTTCTGTTTTTCTTGTTCTGACACTTGTGATCTCTATTTTCACTATGTCGGGATGTGGAAAACAGAAGAATGAGGAAGATACGCAAAAGAAAACGCAAGCGACAACATCAGAGAATACCCAAAAGCTTCAAAAGATTACTTTGAATGAGGTTGCGCATTCTATTTTTTATGCACCGATGTATGTGGCCATTGAAGAAGGATATTTTGAAGAAGAGGGGATTGACCTTACTCTTGTGACTGGATTTGGGGCTGATAAGACCATGACTGCAGTGATATCTGGTGAGGCGGATATTGGATTTATGGGGTCAGAAGCGTCTATTTATACCTATAATGAGGGGGCAAATGATTATGTAGTGAATTTTGCTCAACTCACGCAACGGGCAGGAAACTTTCTTGTGGCAAGAGAGGAAATGCCGGAATTTCAGTGGAAAGATCTTATGGGAAAAGAAGTGCTTGGAGGACGAAAAGGTGGTATGCCAGAGATGGTATTTGAGTATATCCTGAAAAAGAATGGAATTGATCCTGCAAAGGATGTGAATATTGATCAAAGTATTGATTTTGGTTCTACTGGAGCTGCATTCTCGGAAGGGAAAGCAGACTTCACGGTTGAATTCGAGCCAGGAGCTACAACTCTTGAGGAAGCAGGCAAAGGTCACGTAGTCGCATCTCTTGGAACAGATAGTGGTTATGTTCCGTATACGGCATTTTCCGCAAAAAAGAGTTATATAGAAGAGAATAAAGAGATATTACAAGGATTTACAGATGCACTTCAGAAAGGAATGGATTATGTGCAGACACATACGCCAGAAGAGATCGCAAAAGTGATTAAACCACAGTTTGAAGAATCAACACTGGAAACAATAACGACGATTGTTACAAGATATTATGAGCAGGAGACATGGAAAGATAATCTTGTGTTTGAGAAAGAAAGTTTCGAACTTTTACAGGATATATTGGACGATGCAGGAGAACTTACAAAACGTACTCCTTATGAAGATCTTGTTACAACCGAGTTTGCAAAGAAAGCAGTTCAATAGAAAAGAAAGAGTGCACAAAAACAGATTGCAGATTTCTGCAATCTGTTTTTGTGTTATACTATGTAGAGGAGAGTGATGAAAAATGAAAATAAAGACAGATACGCATTCCCATACAATTGCAAGTGGGCATGCATACAGTACAATTCGGGAGATGGCAAAAGCAGGTGCCGAGGCGGGACTTGAGATGCTCGCAATCACAGAACATGCGCCGATGATGCCGGAGACATGTGGGCGATTCTATTTTTCTAACTTGGGAATTATTCCAAGAAAGATGTATGGGATGCAGATGATGTTTGGTGTGGAACTGAATATTTTGGATGAAGAAGGGACAATTGATCTTCCGGAAAACCTTCTGAAACAGATGGATATAACTATTGCCAGTATTCATGGGCCATGCTATGGTGAGAGTAAAGGAATAGAAAAAAATACAAAGGCATATATCAATGCTATGAAAAATCCTTATGTATGCATTATTGGACATCCGGATGACGGCAGGTTCCCGGTAGATTATGAAGCGATTGTAAAGATGGCAAAGGAGACGGGGACACTTTTAGAAATTAATAATTCTTCTCTTAGACCAGACGGTTTCCGGGAGAATACGAGGGAAAACTCTTTGCTGCTTTTAAGACTTTGCAAGAAGTACGGAGTTTTTATTACAACAGGAAGTGATTCACACATTGATACGGAGTTAGGAGATTTTCGTTATGTATATGATGTGTTGGAAGAATGTGATTTCCCGGAAGAACTTGTGGTGACCACCTCGTATGAGAAATTAGTGTCACATTTAAAACATTGGAAAAAAAGGTAGACTTTAAAAATTTAGTGTGTTAAAATGTAAACATGGTAAAGCTTGAAAAATGAAATTAGGAGATAGAAGACTATGAGTAAGAAGATTAAGACAGAAGCAGTAGATTATCTGTTTGATGCGATTCTAAGTCTGAAAGATAAGGACGAGTGTTATACATTTTTCGAAGATATTTGTACGATTAATGAACTGCTATCTTTATCGCAACGATTTGAAGTTGCGAAAATGCTGAGAGAGCAGAAGACATATCTTGAAATTGCTGAGAAGACAGGTGCATCTACAGCAACAATCAGCCGTGTGAACCGTTCATTGAATTATGGGAATGATGGATATGATATGGTATTTAACAGACTAAATGATGAGTAAAAATAAAAAGGCGTTGGTCCCTTGTAGGTACTAACGCTTTTTTTAATAGCAACGTTCATGCGCAGTGATTTTGCAATTGCAAAATCTTTCAGAAAAAAGGAATCTATGATTTCTTTTTCTTTTCTGATTCGGGAAGAAGATCAATCAGTTTTTCGATGATCTGTTTTTTTATATATACATCAAAACTTAATGTACAGATAAACAAGAAAAGTTGTAAAAATTCTTGGTCTTCTTCTTTTGCATTCCCAAAAGAATCTGCAGAACGTTGATACATTTCTTTCACACTGATCTGTAACTCTTCGATACGATTCTTTTCAAATGTACACACTTCTTCATAGATTGAAGTAAGGTTAAGGTCAGAGTCTGCTTGGAAAAAATTGTTTGTCAGGGGATTTAGCAAAGTTTCAATATCCTTGATTGACAAAATATTCTTGAAATAATAAATAAAAATCAGAAGAAGTACATGTTCTTTGGAATATTTCTTTTTCTCAGAAGGAGGAAGAAGATTGTTCTTTGAATAATTATTAATCATTGTCTTTGTAAGAATCTTATCTTCTTTATAACGTTTGCTGGAGCTTAGATAATCCTCCATAAAAGTAGTGACCTGATCCATGTACAGGTCGATATTTGGAATGTCTTCTGATCGGATATAATCAATACGGGATAGACTGGATAAAATACTGTTTAAAATATCATTAGAATCAATTGTCATATAATCATGTATAATCCCAATATCCTCTTTGAGGACGACGGATTATTCTCCTTTCTCCCAATATCTTGGGAATATTTGAATACTCTATTATAATACTTAAAGCACTGTGGATCTGTATCTGTTTCATTACAACATTGTATGCGATTACATAGCCGAATTCCTGTGGAAAACAACAGTGCTAAAATATTTATTTAGGAGGTATATTTCTATATCCATGTGCTTTGTTAGAATTGATATTTTCAAGTACACCTCGATATATCTATTATATAGTATTAAAAACTAGATAGCAAGAAAAATTTCTGTATGTTAGATGAGAAAAACTGTATCTTAAGCAATAGATATTGTAAAAGATTTATATCCGGTTATAATGAAGACAGATGAAAAATCAGGAGAAAAATATGTTGAAAATAGCAGTTTGTGATGATGAGAGAAGTGTAGTAGAGAAAATTCAAAATGATATTTCTTCCTACAGAGAAGAATGTCAAATCGATAGATTTTATTCGGGAGAAGAATTACTTCTTAGTAAGGGGAAATATGATATTATTTTTCTTGATATTGATATGCACGGCATGAATGGGATTGAGACGGCAAAGCAGATCAGGGAAAAGGACAAAAATGTAAAAATCATTTATGTTACAAGTTATACGGATTATGTAAATTATGCGTTCTCAGTACATGCATTTGCATATCTTTTAAAACCGATTCAAAGAGTGGATATATATAAACAATTAGAGGAAGCAGAGGCTTATTATAAGGATGTTCAAGAATCAAAGACGTTACGATTTGCAACAAAAGAAGGAAGTATCGATCAGAATATTAATGAAATTTATTACATGGAATATACAGAGCGGCACGTTGTAATGAAGGCAGGGGATCAAGAGTACATTTTATTGGGTGGAATATCTGAGATGGCAAAGAAAATGCAGGAATATGGTTTTGCAGTACCGCACAAAAGTTTCTGTGTGAACCTGTATCAAGTGAAAAATGTGAAAGGGTATGATGTATTCATGATGAATGGAGATGTGGTTCCGTTGTCGCAGAAAAAGTCGGTAGAATTTCGGAGAAAACTTCATGAATTTTTAATATCGGTGGTGTAAGAGGTGAATATGGTGTGGACTAATTTACTGCTTGGCATATTAGAAGTGTTTATTATGGCAGGAAGTATGTATTACTTTATGAGCCGTATACGGCATGAAATTGAGCGGAAAAAGTGGGAATATCTGCTTGTGTTTTTTCTGTATGGATGTCTGACGTTTGCAATCATATTAGTGGAACAGAATTTGAATATCAATATGTTGACAATTACTTTTACGCTTGTATATGGGATGATAGTTGGTTGTCTTATGTTTAGTAAAAGAAAAACATATTTGTGTTACTGTGGTATTTATATGATATGTGTATATTGTTGTCAGGAAATCATTTGCATTGGAGTGCTGCAATGGTATATGCAAAGCCATTTAGTCATTGGATATGAATATGGAAATCTTTGTATTGTTATAAAATGTATTTCAGTGCTGATATTGACAAAATTGTTTACATTTCTTGTAAATAGAAGCGAATACAAGAATACTTCAAGGACAAAATATTGGGGAATATTCCTTTTGCCGGCGTTCAGTTTGTTATTTCTATATACTATGATCAATATGGGAAGTGTTTACATACAGTTTTACGGAGCCGGATTGTTTACGGTAAATGTCGCGGCTCTGCTATTTTTAAACATTTACATTATTTATCTCTTTTACAATGTAGGAAAGGCTGGACGGTTACAGAATGATCTTGAGCTTTTGCGGCAGAAAAGCGAAATGCAATTCCGGTATTATGAAGAATTAGAAGAAAAGTATCAAAGTTCCAGAAAATTGATCCACGATATGAGAAATCATCTTCTAGCGATTGAGGAGTTGTATGGAAATGAAGAAAAAGAGGCGAAGTCTTATGTGGATGACCTTCACCAAATGTTAAATAAAATGGGGCAGACGTATTATACGGATAATAGAATGCTCAATATTATTTTGAATGATAAGGTGAAAAAAGCGGTGCAGGAAGAGATCGAGGTAGATATAAAAATTGGAAATATCAGTTTGGATAATATAAAAAATATCGATGTTACGACTATTTTTGCAAACCTATTGGATAACGCCATCGAAGCGGCGGTACAGGCCGATGGGAAAAAGTTTATCGAGATGAGGGCAGAAAGGTTTCATGATTTTCATATTATTAAATTAACAAATACAAAAGGGCAATTCTGTAAGAAAGAAGGACATATGGGCATTGGACTTGAAAACGTAAAGAATGCATTGGAAAGATATGAAGGAACAATGGAAATAAAAGAGGAGAAAGAAATTTTCCGTATAGTAATTACAATTCCACAAGTGTAAAGGAGGAGAAGAGGCTTATGAGAAAGAGAATCAGCATTTTATTTATTTGTGCATTGACAACTTGCATGATGGGGTGTGCAAATACAAAACTAGCGGAAGAATTTAATAAAGAAGAAGTGGTGAAAGAAGCAGAGGCAATCATTGATATGGTAAATGAAGGAGAAACAGAAGAGGTATGGGATGAAAAATTTAGTGCGAAAATGCAGTCTGCTTTATCAAAAGAAGACTGGCTTGCTGCCGTAGACCCAATCATGAAAGATGCAGGAGCGTTCAAAAGTTATGAGAAAGAAGCTGTAACTGGAACGGAAGATCCGGATACAGGAGAAAAATTTGCAACAGCAGTTATTGTGGCAGATTATGAGAGCGGAAAGAATCAGTATACGATCACATTTAACAAATCAATGCAACTAACCGGATTTTTTGTGAAATAGTGAGGTGTTCTTTATGAAGGGAAAAGAAGAGAGGATTTTGCATTTTGGGAAAATACTGACGAGAATTACTAACATGATCGGAATGTTATCGATCATACTCCCGATTATATTTTGGAAGTGGATACCGGAGCAGATTTCTATGCATTTCGGAGCAGATGGAGTGACAGACAGAATGGGAGATAAATCTGAATTGATCTTGTTATTTTTCGTCATCTTGTTTCTGATGGGGATGATGGGGATTGTTACGTATTATGTGAAAACAAATGCAATGTCACAGTATGCAAAAGCAGCAGAGAGAACAAGTCTTACAACCATCTATCCGATGCTTGTGATCATGAACTTTTTCTTGGTATGCATATTTGCCTATATCATGTTCTGTACAGTTACAGTTCGAAATCTGGGAGTGCTCTTTTTGCCTATATCTTTACTAGGAACATTTGCTCCGCTTGTCTATTACATAGGAAAAGATGCAAAAGCCAGAAAAAAACTTGAAAAAGACCGAGGTGCCTATAGAGAATACGAGAAAATAACGGAAGGTGAAATTTATCGTGCACATGTAGACTGGTGGCTAGGACTTCTTCTTGGAGGCACGCTTGTAAGTGAAGTAGGAATCTGGATTCAGAATATGCTGGAAAAAGGGAAAATGGACTGGTTTATGTTTGGTGTGACTATAGTTTGTATGGTGATTGTTCTGCCGATGTTTTTTATCCAATATACCCTATATCCGGAATATATTCTTGTTTCCATCCCTATTTATGGGAAAACGAGGATACCTTATAAAGGTATTGTAAATATGAAAGAAACACATAATCCGTTATCTTCGGCGGCACCGTCTCTCGATCGGATCCAAATTGATTATGTGGTTCGCGGCAGGCATGATATGATACTGATTTCCCCGACAAGGAAAAAACAGTTTATCAAAAAAGTAGAAGAAAAGATAAGAATTTGGAAATGATTTTGCGAATTTATGAATATGAGATGCTCTGTTTAGAGAAGAAAACTATGAAGGGAGAAAATCCGGCATAAAATTTTGGTGAAAATTTTATGCCGGATTATATTGACGGGCAATCCTTGGAATGTTACTATAAGTAGTGCTATGGTAAAGAATAAAATACTAAATATAGGTGTTTGCCTATAAGAGATTCTAGATGTTGATTAGTTAGGATATGTAACGGAAAGGAAAGCATTTATGATTAAAGTAGTAAAAAAAGATGGAACAAAAGAAGACTTTAATGTGCAGAAAGTTGTGATTGCAGTTAACAAATCGGCATATCGTGCATTGATTAAATTTACGGATGAAGAACTGGAATACATTTGTCAATTTGTAGAAAATGCAGTCCAAAATATGGGGGTTCAGGAAATTAAGATTGCACAGATGCACAATGTAGTGGAAGGTGCGCTTGAGAAAGTGAACCCAATGGTTGCCAAAAGTTACAGAGATTATCGTAACTATAAACAGGATTTTGTACAGATGCTTGACGAAGTATACAAAAAAAGCCAGTCTATTATGTATATTGGTGACAAAGAGAATAGCAATACAGATAGTGCGCTTGTTTCTACAAAGCGAAGTTTGATTTTTAATGAATTAAATAAAGAGTTGTACAAGAAGTTTTTCCTTACAGTAGAGGAAATACAGGCGATCAGGGAAGGATATATTTACATTCACGATATGTCAGCAAGAAGAGATACGATGAATTGTTGTCTTTTTGATGTGAAGAATGTATTAAGCGGCGGTTTTGAGATGGGAAATCTTTGGTATAACGAACCAAAGACATTAGATGTAGCTTTTGATGTGATCGGAGATATTGTACTGAGCGCGGCAAGCCAGCAATATGGAGGTTTTACAGTACCAAGTGTGGATGATATTTTGGAACCTTATGCGGAAAAATCACACAAAAAAATCCTGGAAAAATATAAAAGTATCGGCCTGTCTGAAGAGAAAGCAGAGGAGATCGCTTGGAAAGACCTGGAAAAAGAAATGGAACAGGGATTCCAGGGATGGGAATACAAATTTAACTCGGTGTCATCAAGCAGGGGAGATTATCCTTTCATTACGGTGACATCCGGTACAAATACAAGCAAGTATGGTAAACTTGCTACAATCAAAATGTTAGAAGTACGTAAAAACGGACAGGGAAAAGAAGGACATAAAAAGCCGGTACTATTCCCGAAAATTGTATTTTTATACGATGAGAATCTGCATGGACCAGGGAAGCCGTTGGAGGATGTGTTTGAAGCCGGAATCGATTGTTCCAGAAAAACAATGTATCCAGACTGGTTAAGTCTGACCGGCAAAGGCTATGTGGCAAGCATGTATAAACAATACGGTGCGATCATAAGCCCGATGGGATGTCGAGCATTTCTCTCTCCTTGGTATGAGAAAGGTGGAATGAATCCGGCTGATGAAAATGACAAGCCGGTATTTGTAGGACGGTTTAATATTGGCGCAGTTAGTCTTCATTTGCCGATGATCTATGCGAAAGCAAAACAGGAAAATCGGGATTTCTTTGAGGTGTTGGATTACTATTTGGAATTGATCCGCCAGCTTCATATCAGAACTTACGAATATTTGGGAGAGATGAAAGCTTCCACAAATCCGTTGGCATATTGTGAAGGAGGTTTTTATGGAGGAAACCTTGGTATTTATGATAAAATTAAGCCGCTTTTGAAATCAGCGACAGCATCTTTTGGCATTACTGCGTTGAATGAACTACAGCAGCTTCATAATAAGAAATCTTTAGTTGAAGACGGAGAATTTGCACTTAAGACATTGGAATATATCAATAAGAGAGTAAATGAATTTAAAAAAGAAGACGGATACCTGTATGCAATTTACGGAACTCCGGCAGAAAACCTATGTGGTGTTCAGGTACAGCAGTTCCGTAAAAAATATGGTATTGTAGAAAATGTTTCTGACAGGGAATATGTAAGTAATAGTTTTCATTGTCATGTAACAGAAGATATCACTCCTATTGAGAAGCAGGATTTAGAATCCCGCTTTTGGGATTTGTGCAACGGCGGTAAGATTCAGTATGTGAAATATCCGATCAATTATAATGTGGAGGCGATTAAATCACTCGTACGCCGTGCGATGGACATGGGATTTTATGAAGGTGTCAATTTGTCATTGGCATATTGCGACGATTGTGGACATGAAGAACTTTCTATGGATGTATGCCCGAAATGCGGAAGCAAGAATTTGACAAAAATTGATCGTATGAATGGATATTTGTCTTATTCACGTGTGAAAGGTGATACACGATTGAATGATGCGAAAATGGCTGAAATCGCAGAAAGGAAGAGTATGTAATATGCGATATCATAATATTACAAAAGATGATATGCTAAATGGTGATGGGCTGCGTGTTGTATTGTGGGTGGCAGGATGCAACCATTGCTGTAAAGGATGTCATAATCCCGTTACATGGGACCCGAATGGGGGATTGGAATTTGATGATGCCTCCAAAAAAGAAATTTTTGATGAACTTGAAAAAAGCTATATCAGCGGGATAACATTTAGCGGCGGGGATCCATTGCATATGAGTAATGCATATGAAGTGACAGAGTTAGCAAAGGAAATCAAAGAAAAATTTCCAAAGAAAACTGTATGGCTTTATACAGGAGCTTTGTGGGAAGAAACGAAGAGAATGGAACTGATAAATTATGTAGATGTTCTTGTGGATGGAGAATTCGAGTGTGATAAAAAAGATGCCAATCTGCATTGGAAAGGAAGCTCTAACCAAAGAGTAATAGATGTAAAGGAGACGTTGAAAACAGGGAACATTGTGTTACATGCATAGAATGATTTTGTGGTTTTCAAAGAAATAGAAATAAATGAAAAGAATAGCGAAATTTCATAAAGTAAGTTTTGAACAATTTAAAGAAGGATGGAATGATACATTCAAAGAAACAACAGAGGAGCAGATTCAGAAAATTTACGAAGGAATCCGGCTCCCGAAAAGGGCTACAGCTG
Organism: Lachnospiraceae bacterium EP-SM-12S-S03; assembly: GCA_020540725.1. GTDB lineage: Bacteria > Bacillota > Clostridia > Lachnospirales > Lachnospiraceae > Faecalimonas. The sequence continues at coordinate 148,234 of JAJBSL010000002.1, read as the reverse complement.
GTTCGGCCGGATATGATTTTTATGCGCCAACAGAATTTGTGATTCTGCCGGGAGAAACAGTGAAGATTCCGACGGGAATCCGAGTGGAAATGGAAGAAAACTGGGTGTTGAAGTGTTATCCGAGAAGTGGTCTTGGATTTAAGTACAGATTACAGTTGAACAATACTGTAGGAATCATTGACAGTGACTATTTCTATTCTGATAATGAGGGACATATTTTTGCAAAGATTACAAATGATACAAAGGAAGGGAAGACTGTAGAATTGGCGGCAGGAACCGGATTTATGCAAGGCATTTTTGTGGAATATGGAATTACGGTAGATGATGATGTGACAAGTGTGCGAAACGGAGGCTTTGGAAGTACGACAAAAGCATAAAGAAAAGAATGAAAGGATGGCTAAGGTCATCCTTTTGTATAGTTTTTCTAAAAATGGCAATTCTAATGAGAGAATGATTTGTGGAGGAAAACTATGGTAGAAAAGATGACAACAAGAAAAGTTATGAGTTCTTTGGAGCAAAATATAACATATATGAATACGATACTGCCTGTGGATGAAAGCTTTGATATTATTAGGCGGGATATTGAAATAGGAGGGAAGAAAAGTTCTTTCTACTTTATTGATGGATTTACAAAAGACGATACGATGCAGAAACTTATGACATCTATGATGGGAATTAATAAATATGATATGCCGGAAGATGCCACCACATTTTCACAAAAATTTATACCATATGTGGAAGTGGATATTCTCGGAGATTTTGACCAGGTACTCAGAAATGTGTTGTCCGGGGTATCCTGTTTTTTTATAGAAGATTATGCGGCTTGTATTGCAGTAGATTGCCGCACATATCCGGCGAGAAGTGTAGAAGAACCGGATAAAGATAAATCTCTTCGCGGTTCCAGGGACGGTTTTGTGGAAACTGTCGTATTCAATACGGCTTTGATGAGAAGAAGAATCCGTGATCCGCATCTTGTGATGCAAATGATGGATATCGGAACAAGCTCCCGTTCGGATGTTGTCATTGCGTATATGTCGGATAGGGTAGATAAAGAACTTTTGCGGACAGTGACGGATCGGTTGAATTCTATCGATGTAGGGGATCTTCGAATGAATCAGCAGAGCCTTGCAGAAGAATTGTTTAAAAGGAAATGGTTCAATCCTTTCCCGAAATTCAAATTCACAGAAAGACCGGATACGGCAGCAGCTTGTCTTTTAGAGGGGAAAGTTGTGATCCTTGTAGACAATTCTCCGTCTGCAATGATACTGCCCACCTCGATTTTTGATATGATTGAAGAAGCGAACGACTATTACTTTCCGACAGTTACTAATATATATCTGAAATTTTCCAGAGCGTTGATTACGATAGCGACGGTATTTGCTACACCGCTGTTTTTACTCTTTATGTTGAATCCGCAATGGCTCCCGAAGGCCTTTGAATTTGTGTTGATTCGTGATGTGCAAAATATTCCGCTTATATACCAACTGCTGATTTTAGAGCTTTCTATAGACGGACTCCGCCTTGCGGCTATGAATACACCTAGCATGCTGAGTACGCCTCTTAGTGTGATTGCGGGTATCGTGATGGGAGAATTTGCAGTGAAGTCCGGCTGGTTTAACTCAGAAGTAATGCTTTATATGGCATTTGTGGCTGTTGCAAACTATACGCAGCCAAACTTTGAACTTGGATATGCCTTAAAATTTATGCGTCTTATTTTACTCATATTGACAGCAGCATTTAACTGGACCGGTTTTTTGATCGGATGCGTGATCATTATCATTTCTCTTGCATGCAATAAAACTTTATCAGGTAGAAACTATTTGAATATAAAATTAAACTAGCGGTAATGATTGCTTTTTGTACTGGAATAGAGTAGAATGTGCATAGGTATAGACTGATGAGGAGGTACAAAAAGTGAAAGAATTTGTAATTACAACAGACAGTACAGTGGACTTATCGAAAGAGTTTTTAGAGGAGAAGGATATTACGGTCTTATCCTTATCTTATATACTGGACGGAGTGACTTATAGAGATATGGATGGTTTATCAGGAAAAGAATTTTTTGATAAGTTGAGAAACGGTTCATTGCCTACTACTTCGCAGGTGAATCCGGAGGAGGCACATGCAGTATTTGAGCCAATCGTAAAAAGTGGTAAAGATATTCTTCATATTGGATTTTCATCCGGACTCAGCGGAACATATAATAGTTGTCGTATTGCTGCAGAAGAGCTGATGGAAGAGTATCCCGATTCCAAATTGGTTGTAATTGATAGCCTTTGCGCGTCTATGGGAGAAGGATTGCTGCTATACAAGGCAATTGAATTGAAAGAACAAGGTAAATCTTTGGAAGAGATAGCAGAATGGGTGGAAGAAAATAAACTTCATATTTGTCATAATGTAACGGTAGATGATCTTTTTCATCTCCATAGAGGGGGACGTGTATCCAAGGCAACGGCAGTATTGGGAACAGTGGTTAAGATTAAACCGATTATTCATATGAATAATGAAGGAAAACTGATTGTAATCGGAAAAGAAAGAGGACGTAAGAGATCTATTATAAGTCTTGTTGATCGCATGGAAAAACAGATGGGAGATTATGATAACAATGTCTGCATGATTACACACGGAGATTGTGAAGAAGATGCATTATATTTGAAGTCATTGCTGGAAGAACGATTTGGGGTTAAAAAAGTAATTATCCATAGTATTGGATCTGTAATCGGAAGTCATACAGGACCGGGAGTCCTTGCAGTATTCTTCATGGGACATGAAAGATAGAATAAAAAGTATGGAAGCGGGGAACCGCTTCCATTTTCTAAATGTATAAGAATCCTTTTAAAATCTTATGTAATATTTTGTTAACAAAATTTGAACATTTTTTAAGAAAGTATTGCAAGAAAGGCCGAAATGTAGTATATATAATAATATACGCAAATATTGCGATTGTATTTTTTGAGATAAAAAATAATCAATTAAGGAGGCCATATTTAATGAAAAGATTTGGAAAAGCTATCATTGCAGCAGCAGTTACAAGCTCTCTTGTTGTTATGCCGATATCAGCGGCTCCAGATGTGGACGCAATTAAACAGGAGAAGGCACAGACACAGCAGGCAATTGATAGTACAAGCAATCAGCTTACACAGTTGCTTACTGAGTTCGAGATGTTAAAAGGAGATCTTCGCAATCAGGAAGAAGCAATAAAGAAGGCTGATGAGGATCTTCAGGCCGCACAGAAAAAAGAACAGAAACAGTACAACGAAATGGTAATTCGTATTAAATATATGTATGAGAAAGGGGAAGGAAGTGAACTGGCAGCTCTTCTCGGAGCTGGAAGCTTTGGGGAACTTCTGAATCAGGCAGAGTATATTCAGAATGTGCATACATATGACAGAGAAAAATTAGAAGAGTTTGTAAAAGTAAAAGAAGAAGTCGCAAACTTAAAGAGCGGATTGGAAGCAGAGAAGAAAGAAATGGAAGCGATGGCAGATGTATATTCGGCGGAAGAGAAGAATCTGCAATCTACCCTTTCTACAATGAGAAGTCAGATGGCAGATTTTGATGTACAGCTTGCAGAAGCTCAGAAACAAGCAGAAGAAGAAGCGAGAAAGATTGAAGAAGAATCACAGAGGATTGAAAAAGAGCAGTTAGAAGAAGCTAAGAATAATTCGAACAGTAATAAGACAGAGAATAATTCGGGTTCATCTAATGAGACGGAAAAGGAAGAAAATACGAACAAGCCATCTGGAAGTGAAAATAATAAGCCAAGTAAACCATCCGGAAGCGAAAATAATAAGCCAAGTAAACCAAACAAACCTTCAGATAACAATGGCAACAACAATAACAATAATAACAATAATAACAATAATAGTAAACCGGACAAGCCTTCGGATGAGACAGATAAACCATCCAATACATCCAAAGGACAACAGATTGCGAATACAGGTTTGAAATATGTTGGTAATCCATATGTATATGGTGGTAATAGTTTGACAAATGGAATTGATTGTTCTGGTTTTACAAAACAGATTCACGCACTTTGTGGAATTTCAGGACTTCCGAGAAATTCCAGTGCCCAGAGAAGTGGAGGGAAAGCGGTAAGCGGTGGACTTTCCAATGCGTTGCCAGGAGATGTAATTTGTTATAGTGGACATGTTGCGATTTACATTGGTGGTGGACAGATTGTACATGCTTCAAATCCAAGTCCATATCCAAAGGGTGGAATTAAGGTAAGTTCTGCCTCGTATAAATCAATTTTGGCAATTCGAAGATATTGGTAGTAGAAAGATAATGTAGGGCACAGCAGTTTATCTGCTGTGCCTTTTATGTAGAGAATTTCTAACAGAATCCAAGCAGAAAAGGTCTTGATTCAGTATGCTTTCTATGTTATAATATTCACGTTGCAAAAAAACACGTATGTGGCGAGCCTCAATGGTGCCGTGTCTAACGCAGACGGTTTTGAGGAGTAGAAGCATACGGAAGTAAAAAACCAAATGGAGGAAACAAACATGAGCGTTATTTCAATGAAACAGCTTTTAGAAGCAGGTGTTCACTTTGGACATCAGACAAGAAGATGGAACCCTAAGATGGCTCCGTACATTTACACAGAGAGAAATGGTATCTACATTATCGATTTGCAGAAATCAGTAGGAAAAGTAGATGAAGCTTATAAAGCAATCTCTGATATCGCAGCAGAAGGTGGAACAATCCTTTTCGTAGGAACAAAGAAACAGGCTCAGGATGCTATTAAGACAGAAGCAGAGCGTTGTGGAATGTTCTATGTAAATGAAAGATGGTTAGGCGGTATGCTTACAAACTTCAAGACAATCCAGAGCAGAATTGCCCGTTTAAAAGATATCGAAAGAATGGCAGAAGATGGAACATTTGATGTTTTACCTAAGAAAGAAGTTATCGCAATCAAAAAAGAATGGGAAAAACTTGAGAAAAACTTAGGCGGAATCAAAGACATGAAAAAAGCTCCGGATGCTATTTTCGTAGTAGATCCTAAGAAAGAAAGAATCTGTGTACAGGAAGCACACACACTCGGAATTCCGTTAATTGGTATTGCTGATACAAACTGTGACCCAGAAGAATTAGATTATGTAATCCCAGGTAACGATGATGCTATTAGAGCAGTTAAATTAATCGTTGCTAAGATGGCAGATGCTGTTATCGAAGCTAACCAGGGTACAACAGGTGAGGAAGTATACGAAGAAGTTGCAGAAGAAGCAGTAGAAGCAGTGGAGGAATAATCATGGCAATTACAGCAAGTATGGTAAAAGAATTAAGAGAAATGACAGGCGCAGGAATGATGGACTGTAAAAAAGCTCTTAATGAAACAAACGGTAACATGGATGAAGCGATCGAGTTCTTAAGAAAGAACGGCCAGGCAAAAGCTGAGAAAAAAGCTGGAAGAATCGCAGCAGAAGGCCTTGTTAAAACAGTTGTGAAAGATGACAAGATTGCAGCAATCGTAGAAGTTAACTCAGAGACAGACTTTGTTGCTAAAAACGCTGATTTCCAGGCATATGTTGCAGAAGTTGCTGAACAGGCAGCATCTACAAATGCAGCAGATATGGATGCATTCATGGCAGAACCATGGGCTTCAGATAACTCTAAGACTGTAAAAGATGTTCTTACAGAGAAAATTTCTGTTATTGGAGAAAATTTAGGAATCAGAAGATTTGAGAAGGTTGTTACTGATGGTTGTGTAGTATCATACATCCATGGTGGCGGAAGAATTGGTGTTTTGATCGAAGCTGATACAGATGTAATTAATGATGAAATCAAAGCTTGCCTTAAGAACGTAGCTATGCAGGTTGCGGCTATGTCTCCAAAATATGTTTCTCGTGATGAAGTGGCGGCTGATTATTTAGAGCATGAAAAAGAAATTTTATTAGCTCAAGCTAAAACTGAAAATCCGGAGAAACCAGACAATATCATTGAGAAAATGATTATTGGACGTCTGAACAAAGAATTAAAAGAAATCTGCTTGTTAGATCAGGTTTATGTTCAGGATAGCGATTTAACAGTTGCTAAATATGTAGAAAAAGTTGCAAAAGAAAACGGTGCTAACGTAACAGTTAAGAGATTTGTTCGTTTTGAAACTGGTGAAGGTCTTGAAAAGAAAAACGAAGACTTCGCAGCTGAAGTTGCAGCTCAGATGGGAAACTAAATTCCTAGATAAAATGCAGGTTAAACCCCTTGAAAAGCTCAGAAAATGGGCATTTTCAAGGGGTTTTTGCAGTTGGAGAGAAAATTCATAAATTATCGTAAAATACCGTATTTTATCATTAGATTTGGGGGAAATTTGGGGGAAGACTTGGGGGAAAAGCTTCCCCCAAATGCCATCTTAAACTTTGCCTCTTTCTTCTGAATAAAGAGGAGAAGTTTGCTTGTCGTTTCTTTTTGGGGGATAACGCTATCCCCCAAATTTGAACGTAAAATAGTATATCTTCCCCCAAATTATCGTAAGTTATCGCATGGAAAATAGGGATTGTGGAAAGACGGGGGATAATTTATAATATAAAGAAAGAGACAAGTGAATACGTGGCAGAATATTTTGTCTCCTAGTGTGTCGGAGCCTTAAAAAGCGTGATATTTGGCAGTATTTAGTGCTGTTTTGTACGGAATTTGCGGATATAGAAGATCTAAATGGACAGGATGATACGAGCCGAATGGATGGAATTTGTGACTTTTTGTGGAGAAAATTCGTAATGAGAATAGTACATGCATAAAAAAAGTGGTGTAGTGTGGAGGAAAAGAATGAGATTACTTGCAAGAGATTTGAAACCAGTAACATTAATGAAAGTAAACGGTGACCTTTATCATGGTATAAGAGTGAATCTGCAAAGTTCGGTAAATAAACTATTAACGCAAGCTTTTGATATACCTTTTGAAGAAGGTGATTTTATTGAACGGGAACTGAAGAATGGTATAAAAGAAAAATACATAATTTTAAAAATAAATTATTCTACAAATGTGATTAACATGGATATTGAGAAGGTTACAGATTTAACTAAAAATAGAGGAGAGAAGATCATGGAGGAGAGGGAGAGAATAGTAAATAACACAAATAATTTTTATGGAGAGGCAACAGGAATACAAATTCAGCAAGGAACAAACAATTCTTTACAAGAGCAGACAATAACCCAAGAGTTTAATTATGCTAAAGTGAAAGAAGTTTTAGAGCAAATTAAAAAGTATGATAGTATGTTTGATGAAGAGTATGGAGAAAAAGCACCGGAGCTAAGAAATATGATTGAAGAAATAGAAGTTTTATTACAAAAGAGAGAAAATCCGAGTAAAATAAAAATGGTATTGACTGAAATTAAAAATTTATCTATTGGTATAGCAGGCAGTTTAATTGCTTCGGGTATCCTTGCAACTATTGCTCCGATATTATAGGTGGTGAACAAAAGTGGGAATAGTAATTGAATTACAAAGAGAGGCGTTAGATGAAAAAATATCTATTGAATCTTTGATGAGAAAGGCTTACTTAGTAGCCAGAAAGCTTAATCTGAAAGAGTTTGAAGAATGGATAAGCCAAGAGCAAAATGGGTACAAACAAGAAGTTCCGGAATATCGGAATATAGCAGGTGAAATTAAAGCATGGAATCCTTATCATGGCTGGATTCCAATGGTCTTATCTGCTGACATATCAGATTTGGTTTCTAAAATGCCGATACCTACTTCAATTTCAGAATTACAAGATGTGTATAACTCAAGTGAAGGTACAGTATGTTTATCTGTAAATGGAACCTTAACCGAATGGTTTAATTCTAATATGGATTTTATACCCACCAAGTATCAATTTTTTTCTACGAAAAGTGAATTGTATAGAATTATGAGTACGGTGAGAAATAAGATTTTGGATTGGGCATTACTTCTTGAAGAAAATGGAATAGTGGGCGAAGGAATGACATTTACCGATATAGAAAAGAAAATAGCTCATAACACTCAAGTTATCAATAATTACATAAATAACTTTTATGCTGAAGTTTCTGATATAGATATGCAACAAGGACAATAATGAGCTTTATATATCTAAAAGATTTTTTGCATTTTTGAAAATTCAAAGCATCATTTCTATTACTATAAAATTAAAGCGGAGGTGTTGATAATGACATTCAGAGAGGGTGTAGTTATTTCTGCTTATATAGGGGGGGCTTTGTGAATTGTTTCGATTTGTTCACGAATACATCAAGGAAATATTGGGAGGGGAACTGTTTAGATATTAAAAAGTTTAATATTTGGCGATATTCAGAGCTGTTTTGTACGGAATTTGAGGATGAAAGAGGACTAAACGGACGGGATGATATGAGGTAAATGGATGTAATTTTTGACTTTTGGTTTTATAAAGATTTATAATAGGGAAAATTGATTGGGAGGATACATGGCATTAGATTTTTGGTACAATGAAGCTGAGAAAAAAGAACAAGATGAAAAATGGAAGCAGGATTTTAAAAATATCGGAGGAGATGTATATTCCTTTTTTATAGACACTGCGATTGAAAAAGGATATGAAAATCGAGAGGGACAATGGGATATGTCTTTTGAAATAACAGATGCAATGAAGAATCGACAGCATATTGTAGTCGAAGCAGGCGTTGGAATTGGAAAGACATTTGCTTATATTGTACCTCTTTTATATTATCATAAGAGATATAAAAAGCCGATAGTAATAGCGACATCCACCATTGCATTACAGGAGCAGTTAGCAGCGGATATTAAAATCATCGAGGATATAATTGGATACTATCCAGATATAGTTCTTGCAAAAGGGCAGAATCATTTTCTATGCAAATATAGATGTGATGCGTATTTCCTTTGTGAAAAAGATGAAACGATTAGAAAAATATATGCGGAAATTGAAAAAGGCGGATGTCAGAAGGCAGATTGGGATATTTATATACCAGATAATATATGGAATCAAATAAATGTAAAAGAGTTTAATCCTGTATTTTGTAGGCAGAATTGCGTTCATAAAGATTACTGTTTCTATTATAGCTTGAGGCATGAACTATTAACCACAAATGGAATTATTTTATGCAATCAGGATTTATTGACGATAAATTTAAGAAAGCGTCATAATTTTTCAAAAGAAATTATTACAGATAGATTTCAATTCGTTGTAATAGATGAAGCACATAACTTGGAAGGTAAAGTTAGAAATTCATATACAACAGAGGTAAGTTATATTTCACTGCAAAGGACCGTTGAGCAAGCAAGAAAAATTGCCAGAGGATTGGGAAATACAATTGATAAGAAACTTAAAAGATATTATAAACATTTGGACAGCGTTTTTGATTCTTTAAACTTACAAGTAAAAGATCAGGATAGAATAGCAAAAAAAGAAAATCGTGAAATTGAGAGATATTATCTTGACCGAAACATTCCGGCATTGCAAGGATTAAAAGACTGTGTTCATGATATATTTTTGGAAGTATCTATGCAGTTTGGAGTAGATGATTCTTATAGAAATAAAGATTATGATGCAGAATTAGAAGCATTGGAGTTACAGGAAGAGTTTTGGACAGCTATGCTGAAAGAAGAGTGTGAAGATATATTTTGGATGACTTTAAATGGAAAAGGGAAAAAGGGAATAGTATTAGCAAATTGTCCAAAGGATGTTAATAAATTAACTGAACGTCTCTTTTTTTCGGATGCTGATTTTACAACAATACTGACATCAGCAACGATAACAAGTGGCGTCGGGGAAGATTATGAAGAAGGTTACAAATATTTTATTGCAAACACAAATTTCCCGATGGAGAAAGGTTTTATTGCTGAACCTAAATATTCTCCTTTTAACTATGATGAACATGCAATGATTTATTACACAGAGGATATGCCTCACCCAAGTCATGAACGGAAGAGGTTTATTGAAAGAGGGATTGACGAGATTGTACGGATATTGGAAATATCCAAAGGAAAGGCATTGATCCTTTTTACTGCTAAAAGTGATATGCTTGAAGTATACGAAGGGTTAAAAGAAAGAGTGCCATATAGAGTTTTAATGCAAAATGGAAGTGCATCACAAAGTGATACAATTGCTGAATTTAAAAAGGATGTTAATTCGGTATTGTTGGGAACGGGTACATATTGGGAAGGTATCAGTGTTGAAGGAATAGCATTGTCAAATTTAATTATCTTTAAATTACCGTTCCCAGTTCCAGAACCGATTATTGATTATAAAACAAGTATTTGCCAAGATGGCTTAATGGAAGTGTTAGTACCTGAGATGATTATAAAATTGAAACAAGGAATTGGTAGGTTAATAAGAAGTGAGAAGGATTTTGGAATTGTTTCAATTATTGATTCAAGAGTAGGTGAAAAATCTAAAGCAAAATATAAAAGGAATATTTGGGAAGCACTACCTATAAAGAATAGAACATCCGATTTTGATGAAATTGAAGAATTTTATAATTTATTGAATAGCGGCAAAAAGGAAGATGTATGTTTACAAAAGAGGAATCGGTAATAAAAAGTATTTTACTGATTCATAAGGAAATATTTACAGCAAGATATTACATACCCAGTTGGTTTTACAAGAATCAACTGGGATTTTTTATGCCTAAATTTCCATACATAGCCATTCCCCACAAAGGAGTGGCTATTAAATTTGAGAAGAAAGGAGGAAGTCAGAGGATGACATCAAAGTGTAAAGTAATTGCGATTGCGAATCAGAAAGGAGGCACAGGGAAAACAACGACAACGGTAAATCTTGGAGTGGGATTGGCAAATGAAGGGAAAAAGGTGCTTTTAGTAGATGCTGATCCGCAGGGAGATTTGACCACATCATTAGGTTGGGCAGATCAGGATAATCTTCCGGTAACACTTGCAACACACATGGAAAGTATTATCCGGGATAAGAGTATAAAACCGGATGAAGGAATGCTGCACCATGCGGAAGGCGTTGATTTAATTCCAGCAAATATTGAATTGTCAGGAATGGAAATGTTGCTCGTAAATGCAATGAGCAGGGAAACAACATTGAAAACGTATCTGGAAACGTTAAAGAAATCTTATGACTATGTTCTGATTGATTGTATGCCAAGTTTGGGAATGCTGACAATCAACGCATTAGCGGCAGCAGACAGCGTGATTGTGCCGGTTCAGGCGCATTATCTGCCTTTAAAGGGAATGACGCAGTTAATGCAGACGATTAAAAAGGTACAACGCCAAATCAATCCGTCTTTGAAAGTAGATGGAGTGCTGCTTACGCTTGCGGATATGCGGACAAATCTTGCCCGTGCCACAGAGAACAGCCTGAAAGAAAACTATGGAAAATTTATCAAAGTGTATCAGACTGTAATTCCGGTTGCAGTAAAGGCAGCAGAGACAAGCGCCGCCGGCAAGAGTATTTACAGTTATGACAAGGACAGCACGGTAGCGAAAGCATATCAAGCCTTTACAAAGGAGGTGGTTCGGGATGGCGAAAGGCAGAGAAATCAACTTCAATCTTCCCTCAGCCGATGATTTGTTCAGTACGCAGGAGGAACGAGATGAAGCGAAACGGGAAATGATTATGGAAATTTCTATTGAAGAGATCTGTGATTTTCCGAATCATCCGTTTAAAATCCGAATGGATGAGGAAATGGCGAATCTGGTGGAAAGTGTAAAACAGTATGGTGTTCTTTCGCCGGTGATCGTCAGACCAAAGGACGATGGCAGCTATGAAATGATTGCCGGGCATCGGAGAAGATATGCAAGTGAACTGGCAGAAAAAACAGAAATTCCATGTATTGTAAGAAATCTTTCCGATGAAGAATCGACTATTCTCATGGTTGACTCCAACTTACAGCGAGAGAAGATATTGCCATCAGAAAAAGCGTTTGCCTATAAAATGAAACTGGATGCCATGAAACGTCAGGCAGGAAGACCAAATAAAAATTATGTGCCAGTGGCACAGGATTTAAGGGGAAAGACATCAAGACAGATATTAGGAGAACAAGTAGGAGAAAGTCAAGACCAAATCCGTCGTTTTATCCGTTTAACAAATCTTATCCCGGAGTTGTTAGAGTTAGTGGATAATTCTGTACTAAAGGAAAAAGATAAGTTGCAGATTGCTTTGCGTCCGGCGGTGGAGTTATCGTATCTGTCAGAAGAGGAACAGTCAGATTTATATGAAACGATAGAATCGGAAGACTGTACGCCGAGTCATGCGCAGGCAATTAAACTGCGGAAGTTATCGGAAGAGGGACGGTTGGATGAAAATGTGATTTTTTCAATCTTGACAGAGGAAAAGGGAAATCAAAAGGAGCAGTTTCGGATGCCGAGAGAGCGGATACAGAAATATTTTCCACCGAAAGCAACGGAAAAGCAGATTGAGGATACGATTGTGAAAGCGTTGGAGCTGTATCGAAAACGGGAACGCAGTTTAGAACGATAAGGCTTGCCATTTTGGGAAACATGTCCCCGCATCTGGACAGCCTTTTTCTTTTTGTTCCCCCTTCCCACACCCTACCCCCTCAAGATTACCAGCAGTTTACCAGCCGAAAAAAGAATAAGGGGAATGTGGCTATCCACAATTTCCAACAGTTGTAGTAGATTTGGAGCAAGTTAAAAGTGAGAGAGAAACAGGAAATACCCCGCAGTTTGTGGGGATTTTTTTATGAAAGGATTTAGACTATGAGAAAGAAATTCAAAAGAAACAGCCGAAGAGTGCTGGCATTTATGTTAGGTGTTTTGACAATGCTGACAGCATTCGGAACATCAGTAACTACCGCATTTGCAGCGGACGGAACGCTGCATTTTAATTCCGGAGAAACATTGCGTATGGAGATTATTATACAACAAGGATGACGTTTGATGGGGAAAACACAGCTTACTGTTTGGAACCTTTGAAGAAAACGCCGGAGGCGGGAGAGTATGAGTATAATTTACTTCCGCAGGACTCACCAATCCGCAAGGCATTGTATTATCTGAATGGTGGATATGGCTACGAAACGATTACAAGAGACCAGTGTTTTCATGGATGGTCTGATACGGATGCGTATGTGATCGGACATCTGACGGTTGCCTATATCTATGATAACTATAATGATGCAGGTGGGGCATTTTATGGCGCACCGCAAAATTTTATTGACAAGACAAAGGAAGTCGTAGGTGTGATCAATTCCCTGCCGGAACCGCCAAAATCGTTCCGTGCCTTTATTCTTCCGGCGGCAGATCATCAGACTGTTGCAGGAAGCTGGTATGAAAAACCGTATGGCTGGATTGAGCTGTATAAGAGTTCAGCAAATGGCAGTATTTCAGATGGAAATGGAAATTACAGTCTGAAAGGTGCAAAGTATGGTATTTATCAGGGAGAGACGCAGGTTGCAGTGCTTACAACGGATGAGAATGGGTATGCAAAGTCCGGGGAATTGGAAGAGGGCAGTTATACGGTGCGTGAAATCGAAGCTAGTCCCGGATTTGCGATTGATGCCAATGGATATGATGTGTCAGTTGAGTCAGATGTAACTGCGACGTTAAAGGTGCAGGAAGTTCCGCAAAACAACCCGATAGATATTGTGCTTCAGAAAATAGATTCTGAGACACAGAAGAATGAACCGCAGGGAGCCGCATCTTTGGAACATGCAGAGTTTACGGTAAAATATTTTAAAGAGCAGATGGACAGTAATCCAGAAGAGGCGGGAAAGACAGCGGAGAGAACGTGGGTATTTCAGACAGATCAGGAAGGGAAAATAAAATTTACAAAAGAATATCTTCTTTCCGGGGATGAATTTTATTATCAGATGGATGGAGCGACTCCATGTCTGCCGCTTGGAACAGTAACGGTGCAGGAGACAAAGGCGCCGGAAGGCTATCTGATCAATCCGGAGATTTTCGTTCAGAAGATTACCGGGGACGGGAAAGCAGAGACAGTTTTCTGTTATCAAGCAGCATCCGTTCCGGAGCAGGTGTATCGTGGAGATTTGGAATTTGTAAAAGTGGGAGACGGAGAACTGAACCGACTTGCAAATGTTCCATTTACGATTACCTCAAAGACAACTGGTGAGAGCCACACCCTTGTGACAGACAAAAATGGATATGCCAGCACATCTTCCGAGTGGGTAAAACATTCACAGAATACGAATCAAGGAGAATCTTCTGCCGATGGAATCTGGTTTGGAAACGAACCGGTAGATGACAGCAGAGGAGCACTTCCCTATGACACCTATCTATTGGAAGAACAGAGATGTGAAGCAAATGAGGGCATGAATCTTTTAAAAATCGAAGTCACAATTTATAAAGATTCCATTACTGTACCGCTTGGGACATTGACGGATGATCAGATTGAAATCGGGACAACTGCGCTGGATCAGGAAACGGAGTCTCATATTTCCAAGCCGGATGAAAAGGTGACGCTTGTGGATACCGTGGAATATGAGGGCTTGAAGAAAGGGCAGGAATATCAGTTGATTGGAACGCTGATGGATCAGAAAACAGGGGAACCGATTCTGATTGATGGGAAGCCTGTGACAGCAGAGAAAACGTTTAAAGCAAAGAAGAGCAGCGGAACGGTAACTGTAACATTTACGTTTGACGGTGTTTCCTTGAAAGGGAAAACCGTAGTTGTATTTGAAGAACTGTATCAGGAAGATTTAAAACTGGCAGTACATGCGGATCTTTCCGATGAAGACCAGACCATTCATTTCCCGGAAATTGGAACAACTGCGAAGGATGAGGCAACCGGGGAGAATTTCGCGCATGCAGGGGAAAAGGTGACGCTGATTGATACCGTGGCATATCAGAATCTGCTACCGGGACAAGAATATCAGGTAGTTGGAACTTTGATGGATAAGGAGACAGAGAAACCGGTAGAAGTAGATGGAAAACCGGCTACTTCCGAGGCGGTATTTACACCGGAGAATGCAGATGGGACGGTAGATGTAACCTTCACATTTGATGGAAATGTGCTGAAAGGGAAGACAGTTGTTGTATTTGAATCCTTATTATGGAAAGAAAAAGAGATTGCGGTACATGCAGATCTTTCGGATGAGGGGCAGACCATTTATTTCCCGGAAATCGGTACAACCGCAAAAGATACAGAGACGAATAGTCATGTATCGAAAGCAGATGAGGAAGTAACGATTGTAGATACGGTTTCTTATCAGAATTTGGTTCCAGGGAAAGAGTACAAAGTTTCCGGTGTGCTTATGGATAAGGAAACCGGAGAAGAACTGTTGGTGGATGGAAAGAACGTGACTGCGGAGACCGTATTTACACCGGAAAAAGCAGAAGGAACCGTGGAACTTACTTTTGTGTTTGATGGAAGCGCTTTAGAGGGTAAAACGATTGTTGCCTTTGAAACACTCACCTATCAGGAGAAAGAAGTTGCAACACATACCGATATCGAAGATCAGGAGCAGAGTATTTATTTCCCGCAGATTCATACAACAGCGAAAGATGGAACTGATGGAGATCAGGAAGTTACGGAGTCTGAGAAAGTGACGCTTGTAGACACGGTAGCCTACGAAAATCTGGAAACAGGAAAACAATATAAAGTGGCAGGCATGCTGATGGACAAAACGACCGGAAAAGAATTGCTGATTCAGGACAAGCAGGTAACAGCGGAAACCGTTTTTGAGGCGAAAGAAGCAAAGGGGACGGTGGATGTGACTTTTATTTTTGATGGAACCGGACTTGCGGGAAAGGAATTGGTTGTATTTGAAAAACTGTATCTTGTAAGCGAAGAAGGCGAGATTGAAGTAACCGCACATGAGGATCTGGAAGATCAGGGACAGACGGTAAAAGTTGTGGAAAAAGAGTTGCCGCCAAAACCGGAAACACCAAAATCAGATGCACCGAAAACGGGGGATCGCAGTCAGGCTATGTTGTGGTTGATTGTAGCGGGTATTTCCGCAGCAAGTGTAGCAGGCTTTTCTATTTGGAAACGAAGAGAAAACCGTAAGAAAAAATAAGAAACAGATAAAAGAAGTTATGTCAGGGGCGGAGTAATCTGCCCCTGTTTGAAAGCAGGGAGATGATCGATATATGGCACAAATCAATCAAAAAGCGGTGAAATGTCTGTCTAAGTTAATTAGTGAGGGATTTGATACCGAAAAAGCCGTTCTTGCAATGACAATGGATGAAATCTTATCCATACCCGGAATCACGGTGGCAGAAATCAGTCTGATCAATGAGATTCAAAAAGCAGTAAAAGCGAATAAGGTTTTTAGCTTTTTAGCGGGGACAGATAAGGAACAGAAAACAGAGGATTAAGTAACAAGAGGAAGGTGTTTGAAATGGCACGTTATGTTATAAGAGCAGAAACGGATCAAGAGATTCGTGTATTAGAAAAGGTAGGGTTGAAGCTATGGCGAAGAAATATGATTTGATTACAGAGTTGTATGCGGAAGGAATCAAAGAAGTAACAGCAACCGCAGAACAATGGCTTCACTTTTTAAATTCTGCCTGCCGGAATTTCCGGCTGCCCTTTGATGAACAGCTTCTTGTTTATTTGCAGAGACCGGAGGCGTCCGCAGTTCTGGGAATGGAAGACTGGAATCGGAAGTTTGGACGGTGGGTAAAACATGATTCCAAAGCGATTGCTGTATTTGACAAAAGTGGAAGTACCACAAAGCTGAAATATTATTTTGACGTCACGGATACGTCAGAAGGAAAATACAAGCGTTTGGTTCGCCCAGTTCCTTTGTGGGAAATTACAGAAGAAAACCGGGGAGCAGTTCAGGAAACGCTCCGCAATGCATTCCGGGTATCAGAGGATGTGACAGAATTTGCAGAGGTGATTTTGCAGGCAGCACAGCATGCGGCGGAAGATAACCTGTTGGATTATATGCCGGATATTCTTGCATACAGACAAGACAGCTTCTTAGAAGAACTGGATGCGTATAGTGTAGAGGTAGAAACGAGAAAACTGTTGTCAAACAGTATTGCATACATGTTAATGGTTCGGTGTGGGATCGACTCTGAGTTATATCTGGAAAAAGAAGATTTTCGCAATATCCGGGATTTTCATACACCAGAGCTTGTCAACTTATTTGGAACTGCTACCAGTGATGTGGCAGAGATGGCGTTAGCGGAGATATCCGATACCATCCGAACATTACAACAGGAACAGAAACGGAATGATCGCACCTTTGCACAAACAGAAAACGTTTCTTATACTGAAGAAAAAGGCAGGAAAACAGCCGAAAGAGAAAGGAGTTTTGCACATGAGAAGCGTGACATACAGCAGGCAGGGCGATTATCTGTTACCGAATCTGACCGTACCGGACGAACCGGAAGTACACATTGGGAAATATGGCTCCCTTCGTCTGAATTATCTGAAAGAACACCGTTACGGAATTTATCTGAATCTTCTGACGCAAGGGAAACTGAGCCGGCATTTGAAAGAGATACAGGAAACAGCACAGAGCAGGATGGAACAGCTGGTAACAGAGATGATGAAAGCACAGAACGTGACGGAAGAGATGAAAGCCAGCGATCCGATGCAATGGGTAGGAATGGTGAACAACATCCGGCAGTCAGCGGAGGAGATCGTGAGGACAGAATTGATCAACCGTTAGCATGGTATGACAGAAGTAAGGAAGATAAAAGCCTTCCATTTTTTCATCGGGATCAAGATATCAAAGAACTTTTGCTTACCACACCTTATTTGAAAGCGAAGAAAGCAGAAATCCGTGCATTTTTTGAATGGGAAGACGATCGGGAAAGACGCAGAGACTATATCAAGAATATTTTTAATAATGAACCGACAGAGTTGACATTGCAAGATGGCAGAACAGTTGGTTATAAAACCTATCAGAATGTGTTACATCTATGGGAAGGAAGCGTTTCTTCTCGTACTGCGCAAAGTTATTATGACTGGAGTGTGATTGCGGATTATTTTGAGGGCATGCGGCTGCTTGGGGAACTGCGGGATCAGACAGAACCCTTACGAACCGTGGATGGACAATTTGAATTTTTACAAGATTTGGCAGAGGAAAAGACCTCTGCTTTTTCTTTTTCACAGGAAATGGTAGATTATGTGCTGCGAAGCGGGAGCGGAATCCAGCATGGAAAGTTCCGCATTTACTCTTATTTTTTGCAGGGGCATAGCAGGAGAGAGCAAGAAGAGTTTCTGAAAGAAGAGTATGGAATGGGCGGACGGTCTCCAATTTTAAGTGGGACGGGAATCAGCGAAGAGCATAGTGCAAAAGGATTAAAGCTGAGCAGAGGATATCAGGAGGGAGCACCTCAACTTTTATTGAAATGGTCGCAGGTAGCGAAACGGATTGAAGAGCTGATAGCTGCTGAACGGTATATGACAGCGAAAGAACTGGAATATCTTCCAGAATATGAGAAACACATTCTTACTAGAGAAATCTATCATTTTTATTCTGATCAGCCGGAAGAGGTGATACGACCATATGAGCGCGGAGCGGTGTATGACGAAGCAGTCCGGCAGATACGACCACAGCTGGAAGAGAAAAAACGTGTGGAACAACTGGCGGAAGAAATGTCTGCTATTCTTGCCAATACCGCAGATTTTGATCGGAAGTATGCGTCTATGCAGAAGACATATCGGGATGTGTGCGAGTTCCGGGATGGTGTTTTCAGTTTGTTTACACCGATACCAGCCGAAAAAGAAACGGTTCCACTTTCTATGCTAGAGCCGATTCCTTCCCTTGAGCATATAGAGGAAGAAACGGAAAAAGCGGAAGAGAATACAGAAGATTTAGCGCCGGATCAGGAAGAACTCTATGAGTTACAGACAGATACGCTTGTATATATCGGAGTGGATGAATATGAGATTCTTTCCATTTCTGAGGATGTAGTTCGCCTGCGTAATCAGAAGTATCCGATTTTCACAGAGGAAATGCCACGAGAAGAGTTTGAGCGGAAACTGCGAGAAAATCCGGCAAATGATTCTTTGAAGAAAGGGAAAGGGACAGAAGAGATCTCTTTGCAAGAACCGGATTTACCAGCCGAAAAAGAAACCGCTCAGGACTTATCTCCGGCGTGGGAAAAAGCCACGCCGAGAAGGAAGGATTCTTTTGATCTCCATCCGGAAATTCCACAGTCCCAACGACTTCAGTTTCAGATCACAGACGATGCGCTTGGAAGGGGAACTGCAAGAGAAAAGTTCCGGGCAAATGTGAAAGCCATTCAGGTGCTGAAACAATGCGAAGCACAGAATCGCTATGCGACAAGAGAAGAACAGCAGATTTTATCTGGTTATGTTGGCTGGGGCGGATTAGCGGATGCGTTTGATGTGTCTGTTTCCGCATGGAATCGTGAATATGTGGAACTGAAGAGTATTCTGACAGAGGAAGAATATCGGGCAGCAAGGGAATCGACCATGACTGCTTTCTATACGCCGCCGATTGTGATTCGTTCCATTTATCAGGCATTAGAGAATATGGGAGTACAATCCGGAAACATTTTGGAGCCGTCTTGTGGAATTGGAAATTTTATCGGGATGAAACCGGAGCATTTATCTGACTGTAACATCTATGGAGTGGAAATTGACTCTATTTCTGGAAGAATTGCGAGGCAGTTATATCAGAAATCTGCGATTGCAGTACAAGGATATGAGGAGACAAACCTGCCGGACAGTTTCTTTGATGTGGTCGTTGGAAATGTGCCTTTTGCCAATTATAAAGTTTTAGATAAGCGGTATGATTCCTTAAACTTTTTGATCCATGATTACTTTATAGCAAAGTCTATTGATAAAACAAGACCGGGCGGCGTTCTTGCGCTGATAACATCTAACGGAATCAGCGGCGGCACAATGGACAAACGAGATAACCGGGTACGGAAGTATATCGCAGAGCGATGTGACCTGCTGGGAGCGATTCGTCTTCCGAACAATACTTTTTTGGAAAATGCAGGAACTATCGTCAACACGGATATTCTGTTTTTGCAGAAGAAAGAGAATCCTAGAAGTACAGAACTGCCGGCATGGGTGGACGTAAATGTTCTTCAGCGAAATGATTTTACAAATGAAAATGGAGAAACGAAGCATCGAATCGTCTGTATCAATCCGTATTTTCAGGAGCATCCGGAGATGGTTTTGGGGAAATTGGAGATTGTATCCGGTGCATATGGACCGCAGCTTGTCTGTAAACCATTTGCAGATGCCGATTTGGGAGAAATGCTTTCAGAAGCGATCCAAAATATTTCTGCACAGATTACAGAGTATGAAGTAGAAGAACTAGTAGAGACAGAAGATCATTCCATTCCGGCAGAGCCGGATGTGGCAAATTTTTCGTATGCGTTACGGGATGGGAAAATTTATTACCGGGAAAACAGCAGGATGCGTCCGGTGGAATTATCTATAACCGGAGAAAACCGGGTAAAAGGTATGATCGCCATCCGGGATTGTGTACGGGAACTGATTGCATATCAGATGGAAGAATATTCAGATGAAGTCATTGCAGACCAGCAAAGAAAATTGAATCGTTTGTATGACCAGTTTCAAAGCAGATATGGATTATTAAATTCCAGAGCAAACAGTCTTGTGTTTTCGGAGGACAACAGCTACCCGCTTTTGTGTTCTCTTGAAATTGTGGCAGAGGATGGAACATTAGAACGGAAAGCGGATATGTTTACCAAGCGTACGATCAAGCCGCATCAAACCGTTACACGGGTAGATACAGCCAGCGAAGCCTTGTCTCTGTCGCTGTCAGAACATGCGCGTGTGGATATGGAATATATGTGCACCTTGACTGGAAAGAGCGCAGAGGAGATTGAAAAGGAACTGGAGGGCGTGATTTTCCGTCTTCCGGATCTGTCGGGAAAAGAGCCGACGTTTGTATCGGAAGATGAATATTTGTCCGGAAATGTCAGGGAAAAGTTAAAAGAGGCAATGTTTGCTGCTGAGAGTTCGGAATTATATCGACCAAATGTAGAGGCGTTAAATCGGGTACAGCCCAAAGACCTGAGTGCATCTGAGATCAATGTCCGACTTGGAGCAACATGGATACCACCGGAAGATATCAAAGACTTCATGTTTGAATTGTTGCAGACACCGAATTACTGCCAATGGAAAATGAATGTCCGGTTTGTTCCTGTGACCGGAGAGTGGTATATCGAAGGGAAAAGCATTGATAAGGGAAATGTAAAGGCAAACAGTACCTATGGAACCCATCGGGTAAACGCCTATCGGATTTTAGAAGATACCTTGAATCTGCGGGATGTCCGTGTGTATGACTATGTGGAGGACGAGGCGGGAAGGAAGAAACCCATTCTCAACAAGAAAGAAACCGCCATTGCACAGGGCAAACAAGATTTAATCAAACAGGAATTTCTGAACTGGATCTGGAAAGAACCGGAACGACGCCAGCGGTTGACTGCGTATTATAATGAAAAGTTCAATGCCATCCGTCCGAGAGAGTACGATGGAAGTCATTTGAACTTTTATGGAATGAACCCGGAGATTCAGCTGCGCCAGCATCAGAAAAACGGAGTAGCCCGTATCATTTATGGAGGAAACACACTGCTTGCCTATGTGGTAGGAGCTGGAAAAACCTATACAATGGTTGCCGCCGCAATGGAGTGTAAACGTCTTGGTTTATGTAATAAGTCAATGATCGTTGTGCCGAATCATATCATTGATCAGTTTGCGGCAGAGTGGTTACAATTATATCCCTCTGCCAATTTGCTTGTGGCAACGAAAAAAGATTTTGAGACGAAAAACCGGAAAAAATTTTGTGCGAGAATTGCTACCAGCGAGATTGATGCAGTCATTATCGGACATTCTCAATTTGAAAAAATCCCGTTAAGTGTGGAGCGTCAATGCCGGATGCTGCAGGAACAGATTCAGGAGACGGTGCAGGGAATCCAGGAGGCAGGAAGGGAGAGAGGGAATCGGATTACAGTCAAACGACTGGAGAAAATGAAGAAAACGCTGGAAGCGAGACTAAAAAGGCTCAATGATCAGAGTAAAAAGGACGATGTGGTTTGTTTTGAAGAGTTGGGAATTGACCGTTTATTTGTAGATGAAGCGGATTCGTACAAGAATTTGTACCTTTATACCAAAATGCGGAATGTGGGTGGAATTGCACAGACAGAAGCGCAGAAATCTTCAGATATGTTTATGAAAACAAGGTATATGGATGAAGTGACTGGAGGGCGAGGTGTTATTTTTGCTACGGGAACGCCGATCAGCAATTCGATGGTCGAGTTATATACGATGCAGCGTTATTTACAGTACAACACGTTGGTGGAACACAATTTGCAGTTCTTTGATGCGTGGGCGTCTACCTTTGGGGAGACGGTTACTGCGATTGAGCTTGCCCCGGAGGGAACAGGATACCGGCTGAAAACAAGATTTGCAAAATTCTATAATTTGCCGGAATTGATGATGATGTTCCGTGAGGTGGCAGATATTCAGACTGCTGATATGTTGAATCTTCCAGTACCAGAAGCAGAATACCGGGTAATCAGCGTAAAGCCAAGTGACATGCAAAAGGAGATGGTAACAGAGTTAGGAGAACGTGCGGAACGGGTGCGAAATGGTATGGTCAATCCGACAGAAGACAATATGCTTTTAATTACCAATGAAGGAAGAAAGCTGGCGTTAGATCAGAGGCTTGTCAATGAAATGCTCCCAGATGATGAGAACAGTAAGGTCAATGCCTGTGTTGATGAAGTATATCGGTTTTGGTACGATACGAAAGAAGATAAACTGACACAATTATTATTTTGCGACTTGTCTACACCGAAAAAGGACGGAAGTTTCAGTGTGTACAACGATGTGCGTGATAAGTTGGTTTCAAAAGGTGTGCCAGAAAAAGAGATTCAATTCATCCACGATGCGAATACGGAAGTCCGAAAAAAAGAACTGTTTGCAAAAGTGAGGAAAGGGGATGTTCGTATTTTGATGGGCAGCACCTTCAAGATGGGCGCCGGGACGAACGTGCAAGATTTGATTATTGCCAGTCATGATCTCGATTGCCCGTGGCGTCCCCGTGATCTGGAGCAGAGAGCCGGTAGGACGGTCCGTCAGGGAAATAAAAATAAGAAGGTGGACATTATTCGCTATGTGACGGAAGGAACCTTTGATGCGTATCTCTATCAGGTTATTGAAAATAAACAGAAGATTATCAGCCAGATCATGACTTCCAAAAATCCGGTAAGGGCAGTGGAAGATGTGGATGCAACCGCACTGTCTTATGCGGAAATCAAAGCGCTTGCTGCCGGGAATCCGTTTATCAAAGAAAAAATGGATTTGGATATTCAGGTGTCGAAGCTACAGCTTTTAAAGCAGAGTTATCTGAGCCAAAAGTATGAAATGGAGGATAAAGTGATGACGTATTTTCCACAGCAGATTAAACAGCAGGAAAAGTGGATTGCAGAATATAAGGAAGACTTGGCGCATGTAAAAGAATATACACCGAAAGATCGAGAGACTTTTCCACCGATGCAGATACAAGGAATAGTATATGCAGATAAAAAAGAGGCGGGACAGGCATTGATTGCGGCATGCAAAGCAATGAAATCTCCAGAGCCGGTTGTACTTGGAGTATACCGAGGATTTGGGATGGAACTTTCTTATAATACCTTTTCAAAAGAATTTGTTGTAGAACTGAAAGGAAAAAGAAGTTATCCGGTAGCGCTTGGAACAGATATCTATGGAAATATCACACGTATTGACAATGAGATTGAGAAGATACCGGATCGGCTCTTGCATTGTCAGGAGCGATTGGAAACGTTAAAGGAACAACTTGAAACAGCGAAACAGGAAGTGCAGAAGCCCTTTGCTCAAGAGGAAGAGTTACAACAGAAAACTGCAAGACTAGGGGAATTAAATGCAATGCTTGATATGGATAAGAAAGAACATCCGATTTTAGATGTGGAGCCGGATGAAAGTGTGGAAGTGGTAGAAACAAAGTGTAAAGTTCTGGAACGATGAGAGATGTGGTGTCAGAGGGCTGGCACCGCATATGATAGAATGAGCATTGTTTTATTAAAAGGATGGTTCAAAAAGAAGTAATGGATAGCCGGGGTGTTTTAGAAAAGACATCTCGGTTATTCTTATATGTAAACATAGAAAGTCTATCATTTTGTGAAAAAATTGCAAAATAAGAATGATATAATTGACGTTTGAGCATAATAAGCATATAATTATAGTATGATTTTGCAAGAATTAAGCAGAATGGAGGTAAAAAATATGCTTCTTGAATTTAAGACGAAAAACTATAAATCATTTGTTGATGAGGCGTGCTTTTCTATGATTACTGCACCGAAACAAAAGGGATTAGATTACAGTATTATGAAAGAAAAAGTGAAGGGAAAGGAAATTAAAGGGTTAAGTTCCTCTGTTATTTATGGACCAAATGCGGCAGGAAAAACAAATATCATCGGTGCAATGGATGTGCTGAGAGCCATTGTGCTAAGAGGAAATATCCGAAATGCAGAAGAGAAATCATCTCCTAACCCTGCTTCTGTGGCATTGGAACTAATCCCTAATAATAGTGCTACGGAGTCACACCCAGTATATTTTTCTGTTGAATTTTATGAAGAGGATGAAAAGAATAAATTCAAAATTCAGTATGAATTGGAAATTGATTTAGGGATGTTCCTTGATGAAGACTATGCAAGAAATATTGTATTTGAAAGTCTTACGGTAAATGATGAACTGATTTTCAGACGTACACAGGATTTAGAAATAGGAGATATGAAAGTAATTAAATCATATCTTTCGGATGTGACAGAACAGAATACAGAGAGTATCACTGAAATTGCGAAGAATAGTTTAAGCAGGGATGAGCTGTTTTTGGCAAACGGATTTAAACTGATTATTTCACAAAAATTTGCAAAATTGGTATTAGATTGGTTTACAAATAAATTTATGGTTATTTACCGTGCGGATTCCATGCAGTTGATTAAAAGATTTGCTGATCCGAAAAAGAAAGCGATTTATGTAGAGAAAACGACAGATGAAGCAGCAAAATTATTTGGAATCAATTCAAATGCAGTTGGATATGTCGTAAGTGAAGATGAGCCGGACGCAAAATTATATTCTGTTTTTCGGAATTCTAAAAATAAAAAAAATGCCGCGATTGCATCAGAGATATTTGAGTCTTATGGAACAATCCGCTTTATCAATATGTTTCCATTGGTCATAAAGGCAATTCAGACAGGCGGAACGCTGATTGTGGATGAGTTTGATGCATCTATTCATCCAATGGCATTGATGAGCATTATCAATGTATTCCATAATGATGATGTGAACATTCATCATGCACAGCTGATATTTAATACACATAATCCCATTTTCTTAAATTCTAATCTTTTTAGAAGAGATGAAATTAAATTTGTAGAACGGGATGATGATAGTCATCAAAGTGTTTTGTATGCACTTTCTGATTTTGGGACGACAGGAGATAAGGGGGTTCGCAGACACGAAGATTATATGAGTAAATATTTTATTAGTCAGTATGGTGCAATCAAAGATATAGATTTCACACCAATCTTTGAAGAAATTTTAGAACGAGAGGTGTAGTTATGCAAAAGAGAAAGCCAACAAATAAATATTATTTTAGTGTTGAGGGAGAAACTGAGCAATGGTATTTGAAATGGTTGCAGGATATGATTAACAGTACAGAGGAGTCCGTATGTAAAGTGTCTATTGATTGTCCTGTAAAGAAGAATCCATTAAAACATGCAAAATCCCTGACAGTTACCAGAAAAATAGAAATATATCATTTTTTTGATTATGAAAGTGATGAGCCGATCCATGTGCAAGGCTTTCAGGACGTTATGGATAACATGAAAAAGGCGGAAAAACTGGGAAAACAGATTAAGTATAAATCGGGATACAGTAACTTTACATTTGATTTATGGATCATTTTGCATATGATGAATTGTAATGCTTCTTATGCACATAGGAAACAATATGTTACTCAGATTAACCGGGCATTTGGAGAGAGATTTGAAAATATGGATGAATATAAACACGAGGATAATTTCAAACGGTGTTTAAGTAAAATGGATCTTTCAAATGTAATAGCTGCTATTGGCAGGGCAAAGAAAATCATGCAGAGAAACAAGGAGAATGGATATATTCTGCATCAATATAAAGGATACCAGTATTATAAAGAAAATCCATCCCTTACGGCATGGGAAGCAATAGAGAAGATTTTGAATGAGTGCAAATTATTGTAAAAAAGGAATGCGTGGAGTTAAAAATGGAAATGAAGATTGAAAATGTATTCAGAAAAATTCCGGAGTTTTCTAATATTGTTTTGGATACAATTCTTTTTGAAAGTAAGTATCCAGTAATGTTTACATGTAAAAATAAAGGAGATTTGTATTTGTTTATTTGCTGTCTTGTAAATGCTGAAAAAGTAGAGTGGATAGGAAGTAAGACAACATATGATAATTTAATTGATCTTCTGGAGAATAAAATTACTATTCGAGATGCTTTCCTGAATATTACAGAAAATAAAATTATTATTGAGTATAATGGAAAAGAGACAGATTATAAGATAGTGAAAGGAAATGATGTCCCTGATGATTTGTTACCTACTGCTGGTGAGTATATGGAAGCAGAAGGGGACGAATATGAGGAAGAGATTAGAATTGCCGCCATTTGAAGAAGAAACAACAGAATAAAATTTCCTTATCATCTACATAGCCGAGTGGTTTTCAATATGAGAATCACCCGGCTATTTTTATGCCCTGATATTCTAAAAATTCATTTGAGAATATCAAATCATGGGCAGGAGAGGAGATGAAACTTATGCCTTATATCGCACCGGAAGTTGTGCAGGAAGTAAAGAGAATGGATTTACTGACGTACCTGAAAAACTATGAGCCGCAGGAGCTTGTGCATTTTTCAGGGAATACCTACACAACGAAAAGTCACGACAGTCTGAAGATTTCCAACGGGAAATGGATGTGGTGGAGTCAGAGTATCGGTGGTAGATCGGCGCTGGATTATCTGATCAAAGTCAGAGGATATTCCTTTATGGAGGCAATAGAACTTATTGCAGGACAGGCGGCGATTCAGCCGCCGGTTTCGGTATCTGCCGAAAAGAAAACAGAGAAAGTGCTGCTATTGCCGAAGTCATATCGTTATGCAGAGTATGTGGTTTCATACTTGAAGAACCGTGGAATTGATATGGAACTGATTGAGTTTTGCCTGAAAACGGGGCGTTTGTATGAGAGTGCAGACTATCATAATGCTGTATTTGTGGGCAGAGATCAGGAGGATCAACCGAGGTATGCAGCGTTACGGGGAGTGGGAACAGATTTTATCGGAGAAGCAAGCGGAAGTGATAAACATTATTCATTTTCCATTCCGGCAGAAGCAAGTTGTAGTGAAGTGCACTTATTTGAATCAGCTATTGATCTGTTATCGTATGCCACGATGGAGAAACTGGACGGGAAAAACTGGAGAGAAACACATCTGTTATCTCTTGCAGGGGTTTACCGACCGGCACAGAAACTGGAGGAAAGTAAGATACCTTCTACGCTGGTTCGTTTCCTGAAAGAATACCCCTATGTGCAGACGATCGTATTTCACTTGGATAACGACCGGGCAGGAAGACTTGCAACAAAAGCGATTCGGACGGTGCTGCCGAAACAGTATCAGACGAAAGACAAACCGCCGCTGATCGGGAAAGATTACAATGATTTTTTGTGTTCCCGGTTGGGATTACAGCGGACAATCCGTGAGAAAAAGAGTCAGGAGAAAGGAAGAGAACGATGAAAGCAATCAAATATGAATTGAAAATGATCCACAAAAAAGAGATTGTACTGGCGGCAGACAGCCGAAAAATGATTGAAGAAAGTCTCAAAACAATGCTGCAAGCAGAGAAGGATTTGGATGTGACCGGAGAGGAATTGCTTGGAATTGTGGTGGAAGAAAAGGATGAAAGAGACTGTCCGGGAGCGTGTGATGGGTGTCCGTATTATTGTCCGAACGAGGAAGACTGTATGATGGATGATCTGGAGAACAGGTGTCAGGAATGTGAAGCTTTCTGTAAAAAATGTGGAAGTTGCACCATGATATCGTGCGGGGAATGTGGAGATGAAATGTGCGAAACCTGCCATTGGCGCTGCCAGGAGTGTGGGAGCTGTACCCATCCACAGGGAGAAAAGTTACCGTAAGAAATTGTTATTTTCGGCAAAGTGATTTTGGTACGCCCGAAGCGGTGACGCAAGGGGTACGGGATACACAATACCAGCAAGCAACGCCTTTGGATAGCCAGACGGATTTTCCGTCTGTGCCATCCTGCGGCAGCTTGTCAGGGAAGTTCCCTGAAACCCTTGTGAAAAAGTGCAGGAAGAATAAGAGCGCAGGAAAGGAAGTTGGAACGATGCAGGTACAGATAGAAGTCAAAGAGAAAAAGAAAGACCGGAAACGGATGGAGCAGTATTTGGAACAGTGGAAGAAGAAAGGGGGACACAAACATGCTGGCTGTTAAAGTGTTTGCGGAA
Source organism: Lachnospiraceae bacterium EP-SM-12S-S03 (assembly GCA_020540725.1). Taxonomy (GTDB): domain Bacteria; phylum Bacillota; class Clostridia; order Lachnospirales; family Lachnospiraceae; genus Faecalimonas. The sequence continues at coordinate 119,851 of JAJBSL010000002.1, read as the reverse complement.
GGAGTGGCAGAGCAGATCAAAGCCTATCTTCCGCCGGAATATGAATCGGTAACGTGTTCTGTAAAAGAGCAGAATAAGACAAATGGTGTGATGCAGGTGGGAATTCAGGCAGATATGCCGGGACACGCCGCTTCTCCGATTGTCTATATGGAATCGTTTTACAATGAAGTGCGGAGTGGAGAACCGATGGATCAGATTATGAGGAACATCGCAGAAGTGATTCAGGATGCACTGGATGGTCCGGCATTGGATCAGAGTATCCGGATTGAGGAATTTGAGTCAGTCAAAGATTATTTATCGGTTATGGTTGTGAATACGGCGGAGAACCGGAAACTGTTAGAGCAAGTTCCACATAAAGAAGTAGCAGATCTGTCGCTGCTTTGTTATGCGGATCTTCCGGTAGAGCAGGGTGGTTATAACGCAACGTTTAAGATCACGGAACAGATGTTGCAAAAGTGGAATGTAGATCGGGAGGAATTGTTTCAGATTGCATCAGAGAATACAAATCCTGCCAATACTCCGGTGTTACAAAACTTAGAGGAGGTAACAAGGCAGATTCTTATGGGAGGCGCTGCACCGGAAAATTTACTGAAGAAAGAATTTGATTTTTCCAATCAGGAAGCGATACTTCTGGTGCTTACAAATGAAAAGAAAAATTTCGGTGCTGCCATGATGTTTGAACCAAGGGTAATGGATCAATTAAGTCAGTCCTTTCCGGAGGGATTTTATATTTTACCCTCTTCTTTGCATGAAGTGTTAATTCTTCCCGATCGTGGGGGCATTTTACCGAAAGAACTGGGAGCGATGGTGCGGGAAGTCAATCGGAGTCAGTTAGAGAAAATGGAACAGTTATCCGATCGGGTTTACCGTTACGATAAGGAAGCACAGAAGATTGTAGAAGTTCCAGAATCCATAGAGCGGGGAAAGGAGATGTCGCGATGAGGAAACGGAATATTGCTATTATGTTTCGGTTGAATCGGAAAGAAGCAGAGGCGTTGGATAAGAAAGTGAAGAAAAGCGGTTTGAACCGGGAGGCTTATCTGCGTCAAGTCATTACCGGGATTGTTCCAAGAGACGCACCGCCGCCGGATTATTATTCCATGATGCGGGAGCTTCATAAAATCGGGAATAACCTGAATCAGATTGCGCAGAAAGCACATGTGCTGAATGTGATGGACGTTCAGAGATATGATGCAGCAGTCCGGTTGTTTGAGCAGACGGTAAAAGAGATTACTGAAGCTGTGATTTTACCGGAGAAAAATCCGCAGGAAAGAACGGGCAGATGTGAGAAAAGAGGTCAGTGAGATGGCAACCACATCCATTTGGAGTGTGAAAGGGTGGCTTGGAAAGGTCGTGATTTATGTAGAGAATCCGGAGAAGACGAGAAATCCAGTTTATGTGGAGCAAAAAGAAATCACGGAAGAAGAATCACAAGGGCTGTCCGATGTCATTGCATATGCGGTAAATGAAGAAAAGACAAGACTTAAACAACGTGGAAAGGAAATTGCGGAGGAAGTAATGGTTATGCAGCAGTATGTTTCCGGCGTGAATTGTGCACTTGCTACTGCCCGTGGAGAAATGATGGCAGTCAAAAAACGGTACGGGAAAGATGAGGGAATCATGGCATTTCATGGGTATCAGTCTTTTGCGCCGGGAGAATGTACGCCGGCGATGGCGCATGAGATCGGTGTGAAACTGGCAGAAACATTGTGGGGTGATCGGTTTCAGGTGTTGGTGGCAACCCATTTGGATAAGGAGAACCATTTGCATAATCATTTTGTAGTCAACTCGGTTTCCTTTTTGGATGGAAAACGGTATCACCGGACGAAACAAGATTATCGCAGGATGCGAAGGGAATCAGACAGATTATGTAAGGAGTATGCGTTATCTGTGATTGAACATCCAAGTGAGGGGAAGTCTCAGCATTATGGGGAGTGGAGGGCAAATCAGGAACAGAAGCCGACTTACCGGGGAATGGTACGGGCAGATGTAGATGAAGCAATCCGTATGGCAAGGACGGAAAATCAGTTTTTCCATTTTCTAAGGGAGAAAGGGTATGAGATCAAGTTCGGACAGGATATTACCTTGCGACCGTTGGGAAGAGACAGAGGATTGAAACTTGCCCGCAACTTTGGAGAGGCGTACACAATCGAAGCAATCCGCAGGAGAATTTTAGCAGAAGAAAAGAGTCCGTTTCTGAAAACTTCTTATCGTTTGGTACAAGAGCAAAGAAGAATCAGACAGATCTATCTGCGTGGAACATTCCAACCGAAACGAAAAATTGGAGGATTACGGGGATTGTACCTGCATTATTGTTATCTGTTAGGAATTCTTCCGAAAAATCGATCACCCATGAATCAAAAAGAACTGCATTTATTGCTGAGGGAAGATTTAAACAAATTGAATCAGATTAAAAAAGAAACAAGGCTGCTTTGTCGTTGTCATATTGATACCGCAGAGCAGCTTTTTTCGTGGAAAGAAACTTGTGAAAGCCGACGAAAACAGTTGGAGGATGAGCGCACACATCTCAGGTATCGACTCCGAAGCGCAAAGGATGAGAATGTGCAGGAAGCGTTGAAAGCTGAGATTTCCAAATTGACAGAAGAGATAAAAGAACTGCGGGAGGAGGTGAAACTTTGTGATGGAATTGCCACACGTTCTCAAATTTTAAAAGAGAAGATATCTATTGTGAGGCAGGAGACAACAGAGAGAAAGGAGGAGGTAAGACATGAACACATCAGGGGAAGCCGCTGATCAAGTAGTACGGATGTCGCTGGAAGTGGGAGAAGCAGCATTGAAAATTTCCGGGGCAGGAGCCAAACAGCTTGCAGTGCTTTTATATGCCATTTTGAAAGAACAGAAAAAGACGCGTGGGCGGGCGAGATTGGAAACGCTGGTGCGTTCGGGACGTCCGCTGACGGTATTTTCCGTGAAAGAAAGTGATTTGCGTAAATTTGTGCAGGAGGCAAAGCGGTATGGAATCTTGTACTGCGCGGTGCGAAATCCAAAAGGAAGCAGCGATGGAATGGTAGACATTATGGTAAAGGAAGAGGATGCGCCCCGGATCAACCGTATTGTAGAGCGCTTTCAGTTTGCAACGGTTACGGAGGCGGCGCAGATTAAGACGGAAATCGAAAAATCACGGGAACAGAAAGCAAAGACCGTTGGAGAAGAAAGAACCGGAGTGAAAAAATCCGGGCAGTCTCAGGATGTGCCGGAGCGAACCGGAAGGGAGAAATCCGATACGGATCAGTTGATGGAGGAGTTGATGGGTGCGCCGAGTAAGAAAGAGGAGACACAGCCGCGAAACCCCTCTTTGGCAAAGACAGAGAAATCCCTTCTGTCCGAGCCTATCTCCGAGAGGCACAGCAGAACCGCCGAGGGTACTTCTAATTTGTATATGCCGACAGCGCCGCAGAAGAAATCGGTGCGGGAGGAGTTACGGGAGATTCAGGCGGGAAGAAACCAGAAGAAACGAAATCAGCCAGTTTCCGATCGTGTACAGCAAAGGGGAAGAAGACAGCAAGAAAGAGTACTGGAGCATCGGCAACCACAGAACAGGAAAGTGAAAAAAACAAGCAAAGAGAGGTAAAAGAGATGAGTACAAATTTTGATTCTATGTTAAATGTATCCGCAGTTCCGCAGGATGACCGCACAGCGGCATTTATTGCGGAGAGTAAGAATAACCGGAACCGTTGTTATGAATTGTCAGAACAGATTACGGCGGCAGTTGCAACGGATAGTCAGATGTTTCAGAAATATCTGGATGTGCAGAGCCGCTTTGACCGCTATACTGCGAGTAATTCCCTGCTGATCTTAGCGCAGCGACCGGAGGCGCAGAAGTTAGGCGATTATAGCTACTGGAGAAGTCAGGGAACCTTTGTGAAACGACAGGAGCGGGACAATCCGGTACTCATCTTAGAGCCGGGAAAAGAGTATGAGCGTGAAGATGGAAGTATTGGAACGTATTACAATGCCAAGAAACTGTACGAGCCATCGCAGACCAGTTTACGCAATTATACGCAGGAGAAACCGCAGATCACAGAACAACAGTTAATCCGTGCGCTGCTCAGCAATCCTCCGGTGAATATTGTTCCGGCAGAACCGGATCAGATGCCGGAGGGGAAAGGTGCGCTGTTTGCACCGGATGAAAGATGTATCTATGTAAGAAAAGGGATGGATGCACAATCCATTTTTCTTTCCCTATCCCCGGAACTTGCGCTTGCAGGGTTCGCAGATGGAAAGAAGATATATGACCGGGATGCAGAGGCATTTCATGCTTACTGCGCGTCTTATATGCTTTGCAAGAAGTATGGTATTGACACACAGTATTTTGATTTTAGCCATGCGCCGGAGTTTTTTGAAAACATGGAACCGCAGGAAGTCCGTGCGGAATTAGCGAAAGCGCAGGAATCCTTTAAGAACATCAATGCCCGGATGGAGAAGTCTTTGCAGCAGGAACGCAATCAGACGGAACGCCAGCAGCCACGCGCGGAATCTCATCCGCAGAGAGGCGATGCGAGATAGAGCAGAGAACGAAAGGAGCGAAAAAACGAATGAGAAAAAGAAAGTTCCGTATGGGAGGTGAGGACATTTGCATGAGGAAAAAGTGACTTTGAAATTAGACCGATATGAGTGCGGCATAATTTTTCATTCCCTGAAAGATAAGCGGAATCAGTTGTTGGAAACGAATCAGGATACAGAGCTTGTAGAGGATGTGCTGATGAAAGTCATTGAAGGGATGGAACAACTGCCGGAGAAAGAACGAAAGGGGCGGTGGCACCGTGAAGAGCGATGAGAGGAAAGAGAGCAGGATACTGATTTTCTCCGGAATCGTTCCGGTGGTATGGCTTGCGCTATTGACTGCACCGTTTTTCTTTGATGGGCTTTTGCGTGTGATGGAAAAATTACCAGAAGCAATCCAGCACCCGTTTCGGATTCAAATGTGTAAGGACAGCCTGAAAACTGTCCTTCTTTTTCTTGCTTGCTATGGAATGGGAATCGGGATTTACCTGTCTACGAGAAGAAATTACCGAAGAGGTGAAGAACATGGTTCGGCACAGTGGGGAAACGCTCAGGAGATCAACAAGAAATACAGCGACAAGAAATTTGAGGCAAACAAGTTGATGACGAAACATGTGCGGATTAGCTATAACAGCCGGAAGCACCGGAGAAATCTGTTAACGATTGTCGTGGGAGGAAGTGGTTCTGGAAAAACCCGCTTTTTTTGCAAGCCCAATCTGATGCAGGCGAACACTTCGTTTGTAGTGCTCGATCCCAAAGGAGAGAATCTGCGGGATACGGGGCATCTTTTGGAGGCGGAAGGTTATGAAGTCCGGGTGCTGGATTTGATCAACATGGAGAAAAGTCATTGTTACAATCCCTTTGTATATCTGAAGGATGACAATGATGTGCAGCGGCTGGTGACAAATTTATTTAAGGCAACGACACCGAAAGGAAGTCAGAGCAACGATCCCTTTTGGGATACTGCCGCATCCATGCTTTTGCTGGCGCTGATTTTTTATCTGAAATACGAAGCGCCGAAAGAGGAACAGAATTTTCCGATGGTAATGGAAATGCTGCGGGCAGGGGAAGTGCGGGAGGACAACGATGATTATCAGTCACCGTTGGATGAATTGTTTGAGCGGCTGGAGATGAAGAACCCAGATCATATCGCTGTAAAGTATTATAAAGACTATCACTCAGGAAGCGCCAAAACCTTAAAATCCATTCAGATTACGCTGGCGGCAAGATTGGAGAAATTCAATCTTGCCAGTCTGTCTGCATTGACTGCAACAGACGATTTGGATCTGTCCTCCCTCGGAGAAAAGAAAGTGGCGTTGTTTGCGGTAATACCGGATAACGATACCAGTTATAACTTTTTGGTGTCTATTTTATATACTCAGTTATTTCAGCAGCTTTTTTATTCGGCGGATTATAAACATGGAGGAAGTCTGCCGGTTCCGGTCCATTTCCTGATGGATGAGTTCAGCAACGTATCGCTGCCCGATGATTTTTCTAAAATACTCAGCGTTATGCGCTCAAGGGCGGTGAGCGTGTCGATTGTCTTACAGAATATTGCCGCATTAAAAGCATTGTTTGAGAAAGAATGGGAGGCAATCATCGGGAACTGCGATGAATTTCTTTATCTTGGAGGAAATGAGCAGAGTACCCATAAATATGTGAGTGAATTGTTAGGAAAAGCCACCATTGACCTGAATACCTATGGAAAATCAACGGGGCATTCTGGAAATTATTCTACCAATTATCAAATCTCAGGGCGTGAACTGATGACGCCGGACGAAGTGCGTATGCTGGATAACCGCTATGCACTTCTTTTTATTCGCGGGGAGCGCCCGATTTTAGATGAGAAGATTGATATTTTAAGCCATCCGAATGTTGCGCTTACAACGGATGGAAAAGGAAAACCGTACCGCCACGGAGAAGTGACAAAGGCGGTTGCAGGAATTTCCCTGACGGATAGTCTGGAAGGAGAAATTCAGGCAGAAGACGTGGGAGAAGTGGATGTGCAAGCGTTGGAACTTTTCTCGAATGAAGAACTGGAAACTGTATTTAGTCAAAACAAGGAGGAAGAAACAGATGATGTTTAAACAGAGAGACAGACAGCAGAAGGGAGCAGAAATGAGAGGTAAGAAGAGAGGAGCAGCCGGAGAAATGCAAAAACTTCCTATGGGAGCAAAGACGAAAAAAGCCTTTGGCTTGTACTTGGTGCTGGTGTTGATGCTGACGATGGGAGGAACAACCGTATTTGCAGCCGGTGATCCCATTGCAGTAGTCAATAACCTGTCCGATTTTATTTTCGGACTGATCCGTGCCATCGGTATGATTTTGCTTGGGTTTGGAATTGTACAGATCGGGTTGTCTTTAAAGTCCCATGATCCGAGTCAGAGAGCGAACGGGTTTCTGACGCTGGCAGGCGGTGTAGTCATTACCTTTGCCAAAGAGATTTTGACTCTGATTGCAGGTTAAAAAGAAACAGGCAGGATTCCCCAAGTGCGTAAAAAGCAGCTTGGGGAATGTGCTGCCGGAAAGGAGGGTTGTGAATGGAATCAGACAACTGGGTAGTACAAAATCTCGTCAATGCGTTGGAAACGTGGAACAGCAAGCTGGCGGAAATCTGGCAGATTATCACACAGTCTCCGGAGACATTCAAAGGCGGTGATATCTGGAATGTGATTGTCAGTATTAACGGAGCTTTGCAGGCAATCGGTTATGCTTTGCTTGTGTTATTCTTTGTTGTCGGTGTGGTAAAAACATGTGGAAGTTTTGTGGAAGTGAAGAAACCGGAACATGCATTGAAATTATTTATCCGTTTTGCCATTGCAAAAGGCGTCATTACCTATGGACTGGAATTGATGATGGCGCTCTTTGAAATCATACAGGGAGTAATGAGTACGATTATGAATGCGGCAGGCTTTGGACAGCCGCAGCAGACCGTTTTGCCGGAAGAAATTGTGACAGCGGTGGAAGACTGCGGTTTCTTTGAGAGTATTCCCTTGTGGGCAGTAACCTTGATCGGCGGACTGTTTATCACGGTATTAAGTTTCATTATGATTATGAGTGTGTATGGGCGTTTTTTCCGGCTGTATCTTTATACTGCCATTGCACCGGTTCCTCTTGCGTCTTTTGCCGGAGAGCCGACACAGAGTGTAGGAAAAAGTTTTATGAAATCGTATGCGGCGGTTTGTCTGGAAGGTGCGGTTATCGTGCTGGCATGTATTATCTTTTCGGTCTTTGCGGCTTCGCCTCCGGTGGTGGATGCAGATGCGGCGGCAGTGACGATGGTGTGGAGTTATATCGGAGAACTGATCTTTAACATGCTGGTACTGGTTGGTGCAGTGAAGATGGCAGACCGGGTGGTACGGGAAATGATGGGATTGTAAAAGGAGGAACAAACGTTGGAAGTAAAAATCAATCGGGAAATCCGAAACTATACGGAATCTATGTTTTTTGGACTGTCCATGCGGCAGTTTATTTTTTCTGTCTTCGCCTGCGTGGTTGCAGTCGGACTCTATTTTCTGCTTCGCCCATACATGGGAACAGAGACAGTAAGCTGGGTGTGTATCTTAGGGGCAGCGCCTTTTGCAGCGTTGGGATTTTTCAAATATCACGGGATGACCGCAGAACAGTTTTTGTGGGCATGGTTGAAATCCGAGTTTCTCATTCCGAAAAAGCTGGTGTTCCGGTCAGAAAATCTGTATTACGAGCTGCTAAAAGGAGAGATTGAAGCAAGGGAAAAGGAGGAATGGAAGAAACATGATTAAGACATTGCGGACAATTTTTAAACAGGATAAGGAGAAGTTTTGCATACCGAGGAGTGTACAGCAGGTCATTCCCATCCAGGCGGTATGGGCAGACGGTGTCTTTCAGGTGGGGCGGAATAAGTTTACCCGGACGTACAAATTCATGGATATCAACTATGCGGTAGCAAGCCGGGAAGATCAGGAGGCAATGTTCTTGGAATACAGCGAACTGCTCAATTCCTTTGACAGCGGAGCGACCACAAAGATCACGATCAATAACCGGAGACTGAACCGGCAGGACTTTGAAAAAGCAATTCTGATCCCAATGCGGGAGGACGGACTGGATGTGTACCGGGAGGAATACAACGAAATGTTGTTGGAGAAAGCAACCGGTTCCAATCGAATGGTGCAGGAAAAGTATGTGACGGTATCGGTGTATAAGAAAACGGTGGAAGAGGCGAGAAGCTATTTTGCACGAGTGGGAACAGATCTGATGGGGCATTTTGCAAGACTGGGTTCCAAATGTGTGGAACTGGATGCGACAGAACGACTGCGGGCACTGCATGATTTTTACCGGGCAGGTGAGGAAACCGCTTTTTTCTTTGATCTGCAGCAGGCGATGAAGAAAGGACACAGCTTTAAAGATTTTATCTGTCCCGACAGCTTTGAGTTTGAACGGGATCATTTTAAAATGGGAGACCGTTATGGAAGAGTGCTGTTTTTGCGGGATTATGCGTCTTATATCAAAGACGATATGATTGCGGAGCTGACAGAATTAAACCGGAATCTGATGCTGAGTATTGACATCATTCCGGTTCCGACGGATGAGGCAGTACGGGAAGTGGAGAACCGACTCCTCGGTGTGGAGACGAATATCACAAACTGGCAGAGAAGACAGAACGCAAACAATAACTTTTCCGCAGTGGTTCCTTATGATATGGAGCAGCAGAGAAAAGAAAGCAAGGAGTTTCTGGATGATCTGACCACCCGTGACCAGCGGATGATGTTTGGCATTTTAACGATTGTGCATACCGCAGATACAAAGAAAGAACTGGATGCAGATACGGAAACACTTCTGACCATTGCAAGGCAGCATTTGTGTCAGATGGCTACTTTAAAATTTCAGCAGATGGACGGGCTGAATACCGCTTTGCCGATCGGACAACGGAAAATCAATGCGGTTCGCACCCTGACAACGGAAAGCCTTGCGGTGCTGATGCCTTTCCGGGTGCAGGAGATTATGGACGAGGGCGGCATTTACTGCGGGGAGAATGCGATTTCCCATAATTTAATCATGTGTAATAAGGCGAAGCTGCTGAATCCTAATTCTTTTTTACTTGGTGTTCCGGGAAGTGGAAAGTCCTTCAGCGCAAAAATGCTGATAGTATTCCTTGCCCTTGCGACCGGGGACGATATTTTGATTTGTGATCCGGAGCGGGAGTATGCATCACTCATTGAGGCGATGGGCGGAGAAGTCATCCGGATTGCGGCGGGAAGCAAAGACCATATCAACGCTATGGATATGGTGGATGGTTATGGGGACGGTGGCAATCCAGTCATTGATAAGTCAGAGTTTGTATTATCGCTTTTTGAGCAATTAGACAAAAAAGGGGTAAGCGCCAAAGAAAAATCAATCATAGACCGTTGCACCGCCGCTGTATATGACGATTACCAACGAGGCGGAAATATACCGACGCTTTGCGTACTCCGGGACAAAATACTGGAGCAGCCGGAACGGGAGGCACAGGATCTTGCATTGGAACTGGAATTATTTACAAGCGGAACGCTGGATGCCTTTGCCCATGAAAGCAATGTGGATGTGAAGAACCGGATGGTAGTGTATGACATTTTAGATCTGGGAAAACAGTTGAAGACGATGGGACTTTTGGTCATTACAGATGCGATGTTAAACCGTGTGACAGAGAACTGGAAATTGGGAAAACGTACCCATATTTTCCTGGATGAGTTCCACGTAGTATTTGAAAATGAATATTCCGGAGCGTTCTTTAATTCTGCATGGCGCAGATTTCGTAAGAGAAATGCCTATCCGAATGCCATTACGCAGAATGTAGATTATCTGTTGGATTCCGTTCTTGCAAGAACCATGTTGTCCAACAGCGAGTATATCGTGATGTTAAATCAGGCGGCGCCGGATCGGGAGAAACTGGCACAATTACTCAATATTTCCAATGAGCAGATGGGATATATCACCAATGCAGATGCAGGATGTGGACTGATCAAATATGGAAGTTCCCTTGTGCCATTTGTGAATCAGTTTCCGAAAAATACGAAGCTTTATCAACTGATGACAACGAAACCGGGCGAAGATCATGCCAACCGGAATCGTCAGCCATAGAAAGGGGAAAAGAAGAATGGAATTACGATTTGCATCGAAAGAGCATAAACAATTTTTCTTTGCCATGATGGAGGAAGTGAAGAAAAAGGACAGTTATCATCAGGCATTTTTCTACTGCGTGGGAATTTCGGATATGACAAGAGATAATGTGAAACGTCTGTTTTCATTTCGGGAAGACTGTATCAACTCAGCGGCATTGCATGAAGGATGGCAGACAAGCGGAAGTATGCGGATTACCCGGCTTGCTTTTAATTTATGGAACGGATACAGCGAGAAGGGGATGGAAAGAATGTCTACCCCGTATGAACTTTTTGATTGTGGATATGCCCCTTATTTCTTTGAGGCAATCCGATTGAAGTACCCGGAATTTTGCAGGGAGTTCCAATCCGGTAAAGCGTGTCCGCATAGGGAAGAACGGTAGTAGTATGAGCAAGGAGATTAAGACGCGTAAGGTTCGCAAAGACATCAAGGTGTTAGATAAAGCGGCAATGGGAACCGAGCATGTAAAGCGGGCATATGTGCGGACGAAAGAACAGACAGAGGAGACAAGAGAACCGGCAGCGGCAACACCCGTGGAAGATGCGGAAAATCAGATTGCAGCCGGGACAGAACGAAGTGTGTTGGGGGCAGTGCATCAGGTACGAAAGCAAGGCGGCAGGGTGCAGCGTCAAAGAGCAAAGAGGAAGGTGTCTGCGGACACCTTCAACCAGCCGAAAGAGCAACTACAAAAAACCGGGCAGGAGTTGGCGAAGAAGAAACGGGTTTCCGCAGGAAAACTTCAAAATGCCACCATTAAAACCATAGAGCCCGGAGAAAAAACGATCAAAACCGTGGGGAGTAAGGGGAAGCAGACCGGAAAAGGAACGGTGAAAACTGCCAGCCGGACAATCAAAGGTACGAAGCAGACAGTACACAATACAGTGAAGACGAGTCAGACTGCCGCAGTTCAGGCAAAACGGTTGGCTCAGACAACAGCAAAGACAGCAGAAAGAACAGCGATGGCAGCCAGACAGGCGGCAAGAACAGCAGCCCAGACCGCAAAGGCAACTGCCAGAGCCACGTTGGCAGCTGTCCGGGCAATCATTGCAGGAACAAAAGCGCTTGTGACAGCACTTTTGGCAGGGGGATGGATTGCGGTACTGATTTTGTTGGTTGTGATTCTGTTTGGAGGTGTCCTTTGCATGACGGGTGGAGGAAATTCTAATACGGTTTCTGCTGTCAGCGCGGAAGTGGAAGCCTATGAACCGTTGATCCGTCAATATGCCACACAATATGGGATTGGAGAATATGTGGAACTGATCAAAGCGATTATGATGCAGGAAAGCGGCGGGCGAGGACTTGATCCAATGCAAAGTTCAGAAGGGGCATTTAATACCCGGTTTCCGAGACAACCCAATGGGATTACTGATCCGGCGTATTCCATTGAATGCGGGGTTCAGGAGATCAAAGCGTGTCTGGTCAGTGCAGAAGTGGAAACCCCGGTGGATATGGAACGCATTAAGCTGGCGCTTCAGGGCTATAATTACGGGAATGGTTATATCCCGTGGGCAAAAGAAAAAGATGGAGGGTACACCCCGGCAAATGCGATTGAATTTTCCGATATAATGGCAGAAAAACTGGGATGGAGCAGTTACGGGGACAAGCAGTATGTGGCACATGTATTGCGCTATTATCCATTTGGACGGATTCCGACCGGAACGGGAAGTCAGGCAATCGTGCAGGTGGCGCTGTCTCAAGAAGGAAATGGCGGAGAGACGTACTGGAGCTGGTATGGATTTGACAGCCGGGTAGAATGGTGTGCCTGTTTTGCATCGTGGTGTGCCGATCAATGCGGCTATATTGAAAGCGGTGTGATACCAAAGTTTGCCAAGTGCGATGTCGGTGTAAACTGGTTCCAAAACAATGGACAATTTCAGGATGGAAGTTATACCCCGGCGGCGGGAGATTTCATTTTCTTTGACTGGGGAAATGATGGAAGCATCGACCATGTGGGAATCGTGGAAAGTACGGCGGATGGTGTTGTGCACACCATTGAGGGAAACAGTAGTGATGCAGTTAACCGGAGAAGTTATAGTATCGGAAGCGCATCGATCTATGGGTATGGTGTTCCGGCATATTAAGAAAAGCAGGAGAAAAATTGTAAGAGCAAAGGAACAATGCTATAATAGGAAAAGCGGGCAGGGCAAATGTCCTGCCTGTTACAAATTTGAAACGTACAATCGTCAGATTGAGAACATAGAGTCATTGGGGAGTGGAATATTTGAAACGGGAAGAGATTTTTGAATATGTAAAAAAGCAATATGGAACAATTCCAGAATATCTTTGGAAGAGTTCTCCGGAGAACGCAATCCTCCGGCATAAAAATGGAAAATGGTATGCAGCTATTCTGCGAGTTGAAAAATCCAAGTTGGGATTAGAAGAAGAGGGCATGGTAGATGTGATCAATGTGAAGTGCGAACCGGATATGGTGGGACTTCTGACACAGACCTATGGCTTTCTTCCGGGATATCATATGAATAAGAAGTATTGGATCACGATGCTGCTGGATGGAAGCGTAAGTGAGGCGAAAATCTTAGACTTTCTGGATCTGAGTTATGATTTGATAGATGGAAAGAACTAGAGAAAATTTAGAATGGAAGATAGAGACAGATATTGAGAAACCCATGCTGCTGCTTTTCATAACAGTATCATGGGTTTCTTTATCAAGGGAAGAACGGATTGTGGACAATGAAAAAACAGCAAGGTAAAATAAAACAGAAAAAAGAGTATTTCGTGAGGTTTCTGTGACATTTGGGTGATACTCTAAAAAGAAAAAGGATGTGATACGATGCATATTTTAGTAGTCGAAGATGACCACTTATTAAATAATACGTTATGCTACAACTTAAATGCCGCCGGATACAAGGTGGACTCTGCACTCTGTAAACAAGAGGCGGAAAATTATATTGAGAAACAAAGGTATGAGTTGATCGTACTGGATGTGAATCTGCCGGATGGGAATGGTTTTGATTTCTGCAAGGAGGTAAAAGAGCGCTGTCCGGAGACTGCGGTGATTTTTTTGACCGCAAATGATATGGAAAGCGATATGCTAAAAGGCTATGAACTGGGAGCCGATGATTATGTGACAAAGCCATTTCCCATGAGTGTGTTTCAGAAGAAACTGGCTGCATTGCTGAGTCGAATTGCAAAGCAGTCTGAAGAAGATAAATATAATGATGGAACATTCGCTATTGATTTTAAAGAAATGACGGCTTCACTGGAGGGAAAAGCGTTGGTGTTTACCCCGCTGGAATATCGTCTGCTTAAAATCTTTACGAAGAATCCGCAAAATGTATTAACCCGGCAAATGTTATTGGAAAGGCTGTGGGATATTGATGAGCACTTTGTGGATGAACATGCACTGACGGTAGCGGTCAGCAGGGTGAGAAGCAAGATTGAGACCAACGGACAGCAGTATATCAAAACCGTTTATGGTATGGGATATATGTGGGTGGGAGGTGTGCAGAAGTGAGACAAAAAACGTATCTTTCCATCAATCATATCTGCCTCTTTTTAGGACTGGTGTTCGGGATGACAGCCATTGGGAGCAGCATATTGGTACTATGGATCACCCGAAATGTAACGGCTGCCTTGTGCGTGCTGGGTTTTGGCGTGTTTGCCTTTGGATGCGGCGTGTTCTTTGTATGGAATATCCGGAAAAAACTGGTCTTGTTTTCGGACCAGCTTTGCGAACTGTTGGACGGGATGATGTCCGGGAAAGAGGAACTGCCGGAAGAGAGACAGCAGGAGGAAGGGCTGTTTTATAAAATTCATTATCGTCTGAAGCGATTATATGAAGTCATGCAGGAGAACCGGAATCATATCGCGAAAGAACGGGAAGATTTGCAGGAATTGATTTCCGATATTTCCCATCAGGTCAAGACACCTATTGCAAACCTGAAAATGATCAACAATACGCTGTTGGAGCAAGAAGTTCCGGCACAGAAACAACAGGAATTTTTGACAGCGCAGAGCAGCCAGTTGGATAAGTTAGATTTTCTGATGCAGGCGATGATCAAAACGTCCCGATTGGAAACAGGCGTGATTTCTTTGGAACAAAAAGAACAGTCGATTTATGAAACACTGGCGGCAGCGCTGGGCGGGATTTTCTTAAATGCGGAGAAAAAGAAGATTGATGTGCAGGTAGACTGCCCGGAAGGATTGCTGGTTTCCCATGACCGGAAGTGGACTACGGAAGCCTTGTTTAACATTTTGGATAATGCAGTGAAGTACACACCGGCGGGTGGAAACATCTGGGTATCGGTGGAATGTTGGGAAATGTATGTAAAGATTGACATTACAGATAATGGAATCGGAATTTCCGAAGAACATCAGGGAACGATCTTCAAACGATTTTATCGGGAGGATACGGTACATGATGCAGAAGGAATTGGGATCGGACTGTATCTTGCTCGTGAGATTATCTCACTTCAGGGAGGGTACATTGTGGTGTCCTCCGAGCCGGGAAAAGGCTCTACATTTTCCGTGCGTCTCCTGAGAAAATAGGAAAATCACCGGAAGTGCCAAAAAGCACATTCCGGGATTGTAAGCAGTCGTCAAGGTCTCGGGCAAGCCCGGACTTTGGCTCGTTGCCTATACAAAAAGTTGAAATGTCACAGGATTGTGACATTTCAGCCCCAAAAACACCGAAAATTCTTTGTTTTCGTGACATTTCTGTGAGGTTTGGTTGTTATGATAGGGGTAACAAAAAGAAAGGACGGTGTTCATATGAATATCTTAGAAACGACTGAACTGAAAAAATATTATGGGGCAGAGCCGAATATTACAAAAGCATTGGATGGAGTGAATCTTTCCGTAGAAAAAGGAGAGTTTGTAGCCATTGTTGGAACTTCCGGCAGTGGTAAGTCTACGTTATTAAATATGATCGGTGGTCTGGACGTTCCGACTTCCGGGAAAGTCTTTGTGGATGGGACGGAGTTATCAAAACTCAATGAGGAACAGTTGACCATTTTCCGTAGAAGAAAAATCGGATTTGTTTTCCAGAACTACAATCTGGTTCCGGTTTTGAACGTGTATGAGAATATTGCCCTTCCGGTAGAACTGGACGGAGGAAAGGTAGACAAAAATTTTTTAGAGGAAGTCGTGGGATTTTTAGGACTGAAAGAGAAGTTAAACAGTATGCCGAATAATTTATCCGGTGGTCAGCAGCAGAGAGTCGCCATTGCCCGTGCGCTCATTGCCCGTCCCACCATTGTGCTGGCGGATGAGCCCACCGGAAACCTGGACAGCAAGACCAGCATGGACGTGTTAGGTCTGATGAAAACAAGCAGCTACAAATTTAAACAGACCCTTGTAATGATTACTCATAATGACGAGATTGCTCAGCTTGCTGATCGGATTATCCATATCGAAGACGGAAAGATCGTACAGTAAGGGGGCGGGACTATGAGTGATGTTCTATTTGGAAACAACAATAAAGCAGTAATCAAAAAGGTGGCAAACCGCAGCTTCCACAGCAATAAAAAACGGAATATCCTTGCAGTCATCGCCATAGCCCTGACTACGTTTCTTCTGACCGCAGTGCTGACCATTGGGTTCGGTGCAAAAAATACGATGCAGTATAGTCAGGCGAGATTATTAGGTAGTCAGGCGGATGCTTTGGTGCAGGGAATGACAAAAGAACAGGCAGAGCAGTTAAAAGAAAACGCTATGTTTGAAAAAGCAGGAATCCAGATTGGAATTGCATTTTTAGAAAATACAAAGCAGCTTAATGTGGAACTGGACTATGCAGATGAGACATTGATGGAAGTCTGTTTTATGACACCGAGTATCGGAACCATACCAAAGGCTGAGAATGAGGTACTGGTATCTGCAAATGTGCTGGAAGATCTGGGGATTCCGAAAAAGGCAGGGGAGACGATTCCCGTTGATTTAAAAGTAGATGGAGAAATCGAACATTTTGATATGAAAGTATCCGGTATCTATGAACCGGTAAAAAATGATGTGGGATATGTTATGGTGTCCCAGGCATTTTTAGAAGAACAGGAAGAAATGGTTTCAGCTCTTCGGAAAGACAGAGAAAATAGAAACTATTATAATGCCCATGTGATTTTGAAAGATCCCAGTATGGTGGAAGAACGGATTGGAGAGTTCATCCGTAGTATCGGAGGAAATCCGGATGATCGAGAAGCAGAAAACTATGTAAGGATTGCACCGACACCATCTGCTACACAGAGTGATGGAAATTTAGTGGTATGGCTGGCAGCAGGCGTATTTGGAATTCTGTTTATGTTCTGTGGTTATCTTCTGATTTACAACGTATTTGATATGGGTGTGACAAATGATGTGAGACAATACGGACTGCTCCGAACGATAGGAATGACACCGAAGCAGGTGAAAGGTTTAGTGCGAAAACAGGCAATGTACTTGTTCCTGATTGGTACACCGATCGGAGTGCTTTTGGGAATCTTACTTGGAAAAGGAATGCTTCCGGCAGTACTTCAGATGTTTGTCGCAGAACTGGGAGAAAAGAATGTGGTGGTCGGTTCTCTTCCCTATCTGCCAATTATTATTGGTTCCGTGCTATTTTCTGCGCTGACCGTATGGATCAGTACAAGGAAATCAGCAAAGAAGGCATCCCGTGTCTCTCCGATTGAGGCTGTCCGGTATGTAGAACAGAGCATAGGAAAGATCAAGGAACGCAAGCACGTGAAAGGGGCGTTACTTCCGCGTATGGCGAAAGCCAACGTGCAGAGAAATAAGGGACGGATGGTATTGGTCATTGTTTCTTTGATGCTGAGTATTATTCTGTTAAATTCTGTGTTTATCTTTGCAGGAAGTTTTGATGAAGAGGTATATGTGGAACGCCAGATGCGAAGTGATTTTGCAGTCTATACAGCAGAGGCAGGACTGATGCAGAAAGGGTTTACCGGACATAGTGCTGCATTGCCAGATAATGTGGCAGAAGCAGTTACACAGCGTCCAGGTGTTAAAAATGTGACGAAAATGTATCGGAATACCTTTGAGGACAGTCAGGTTTCTTGTGATTGGGGAATCAATTATGAAGTGGACGAAGAAGTGACAGAAATGACAGGATTTCCGGATAATATCAAAGAAGGAAAAAATAAAAAAGGAGAGTTTATAGTTGAAAGTCATGCGGCATTGACACCAGATGGAAGACCCCTTGGGAATGTATATGGCGTTTCCGATTCCCTGATTGATAAGCTAGATATTCGAGAAGGGGAAAAAGATAAATCAGTTTTAAAAGAAAAGCTTCAAAATGAAAATGGAATTATTTTAATTGCCGGATATAACGACAAGGGAGAATTTACTGAATATTCAGAGGCAGATTATGTAAAACAGCAGGTAGGAGATCAAATTCAGTTTTATGAAAATGGCGTTCCGACAGAAACATTTACGGTACTTGCAAAGGCGGCTACAACAGATATGGAAACTGGAAGTTTGCTCGGACCGGGAAGTAATATACAAGCGGAGATTGGTGGACCTGTCATGTATATGTCTGAGGAACACTTCAAAGAGCTATACGAAAAGCCATCCCTTTTCTGCGTTCTGTTTGATACGGAAAAAGAGCAACAACAGGAGATGGAAGATTATTTATCAGAGTACACAACCCAGAAAAATATGGATATTCTCTATCAGTCAACAGAGAAATTGGGAGCGAATATAGACATTTATAAGAATGCATTTCTTTTAATCGGCTGTCTGATCGGAGGAATCTTTGCATTGGTTGGTATCATCAATCTGATGAATCTGATTATGACGAGCATTGTGACAAGACGACATGAGTTTGCTTCTATGCAGAGTATTGGAATGACAACAAAGCAGCTTCGTAGAATGGTGATGACAGAAAGTCTTTCCTATGTGCTGCGGGCAGGTGTGATTGGAACTGTGGTTGCAATAATTCTGGGAGTAACAGCAGTGAAACTTTTAGTAGAAAATGGTCCGATTTGGTATATGACTTTCCATCTGACCATCCTTCCGGCAATTTTGTTATCCGTTATTTATATCGTGCTGGCACTTATCATTCCGATGGTTTCTCTTCGTTTGCTGAATCGACAGAGTATTGTGGAACGTTTGAGAACCGGAGAATAACCTACAGCAGCGATATAACAAATGAGCAATACAAAAAGGGAGGTCTTTCGATATGGCAATACTTGAGACAAAAGATTTAAGAAAGATATATGGCAGTGGAGAAAACGAAGTGCGTGCACTGGATGGGGTATCGATTTCCGTAGAAGAGGGCGAATTTGTTGCAGTAGTCGGTACATCGGGCAGCGGCAAATCTACACTGCTCAACATGATTGGCGGTTTAGACCGCCCTACTTCGGGAAGTGTTACAATCCGGGGAAAAGAACTTCTGAACATGAAAGATGAGGAACTGACGATTTTCAGACGAAGGAATATCGGTTTTGTCTTTCAGAACTATAACCTGCTTCCCGTCCTCAATGTGTATGAGAATATTGTATATCCCATTGAGATTGACGGTGGCAGGACAGACACAGACTTTGTGAAAGAGATTATCCATGAACTTGGGTTGCAGAAGAAACTGAGGAATATGCCAAATAACCTGTCAGGCGGTCAGCAGCAGAGAGTTGCGATCGCCCGGGCTCTGGCAACAAAGCCTGCGATTATTTTGGCTGACGAACCTACAGGCAACCTAGACTCTAAAACGAGTATGGACGTGATTCTGCTGATGCAGTCACTCAGTCATGAGTTTGACCAGACGATTCTGATGATTACTCATAATGAAGAGATTGCGAGGATGGCAGACCGTATCATTCGCATTGAAGACGGCAAAGTCGTTTCGGGAGGTGTGAGGTATGCACGCTAACCGGAATGAAAAAGCAGTAAAGCGTGTGGAAAGAGGAATGATGAAAGCAAACCGCATTCGGAACTTGTTTGCGGTATATGCCATCATCCTCACCACATTTATGATTACCACCGTATTCAGCTTGGGTATTAACTATGGGGAGAACATGAAGTTAATGCAGGTCCGCACCGCAGGGACAACCGCAGATGTTTCCCTTGCGATGCCGACCAAAGCCCAGGAACAGCAGATTCGGGACTTGGAATACGTCAAAACGGTGGGGACACAGTACATGGTCGGCTCTGTTGCAGAGAAGAATGACGAGGGACGGGAACTTTCCATCGCGCTTCAATATTACGACAAGACGGAATGGGAAGAACATTATCAAGAAGCAATCAAAGATTTGGAAGGGAAATATCCTTCCGAGGAAAATGAAATCATGCTGTCAGAGGATGTCCTTTCACAGTTAGGAATTACAGAACCGAAGTTGAATACGGAAGTTCCTCTGTCCTACTTAGATAAAAACGGTCAGCAGGAGAGAACATTCACCTTGAGTGGATGGTTTCATTCCTACACAGGCACAGGAATGGGATTTGTTTCCGAGGCGTACTGCAAAAATGCAGGCTATACAATGGCAGAGGATGGTGTCCTTTCTTTATCGCTGAAGAAAATGCCAGATGATTTTATGCGCATTCAAAGAGATGTAAAGTTAAATGAAAATCAATCTTTTAGCGGTGCGGTTTCCATGAAATCATCAAGCGGTTCTGTTATTGCAATGGTCATTCTATTGGTATTCTTTATCATTGGCAGCGGCTACCTGCTTATTTATAATGTCCTGTATATCTCTATTTCAAAGGATACCCGTTTTTATGGCTTGATGAAAACGATGGGGACAACGCAGGCGCAGATCAAATCGTTGGTGAAAAGTCAGGCAGTGAAGTTTGCCTGCATCGGGATTCCTATTGGTATTTTGTTAGCGACTGTTGTTTCCTTTGGAATTATTCCTTTTGTTTTGAGCGAGGGCTTTGAACAGGGCAAGTCGATAATGGATGCCGAAGTATTTTTCCATCCATTTATCTACATTTTGTCTGTAATCTTTTCAGCGGTAACAGTTTGGATTGCCTGTCATGCCCCTGCAAAAGCGGCTGCGAAAATTTCACCGGTAGAGGCTCTGAAATTTCAAAACTTCGCACCAAAGAAAATGAAAAGCAGAAATTCCACCAATGGTGGTAAGTTACATGTGATGGCGTTCCATAATGTCTTCCGGGATAAGAAACGTGCAATTCTTGTATTTATGTCTCTGTTTATGGGTATCACCATGATTTTAGGCACCAACGGAGTCATAAAAAGTATGACTGCCGAAAACTTTATTAAAGAATATATGGACTATTCCTTTGAATACAACGATATTCAGTTTGAGCAGTATGAACAGCTCAATAAAGAAGTACCGCAGTTTGACGAACACTTTGTGGAACAGATTCAACAAATTGATGGCATTGAAAAGGTAGATGTTCAAAAAACAGTATGGGCAGGTATTGGCTTTGATGAAACCACTTTAGAAGGCTTTATGAAAATCAAATATGAGGACAGCAAATATAAAGCAAAGGGACAGTCTTATGAACAGACGATAGAGACGCTGAAAGGGTATGCTGATGCCGGTGACTACGGCTGCTATATTACAACGCTTCCAGACGATAGGGCACTGGAAGAATACAATGCAGAACATCCTGATACACCTATTGACATTGAAGCGTTCAAGCGTGGTGAAACAGCGATTGCAGGAAAAGATACAGAATTTTTTGCTCCTAATACAGCTTTAGTGGGTGAAACATTGACACTAACTGCCGACAGTACAGACGGCAAGGCAACCGATTTCAAAATTGGCGGAGCTTTTTACTATGACGATTATGATAATACTCTTTCAGAAGGTATTGGCAGGCGCAAAGAAATAAATATGGTGCCAGATGTTATCTTTGTCAGCGAAGCGGGTATGGAACGCCTGACAAAAGAGCCAATCATTTCGGCTATCGGCGTTGACATTAAGGATTTCAACGATTTAGAGCGAATGGATAGAGAATTACAGGAAATCAACAGTACCTTAACTACATCGGAGTGGCAGATGAAATCAGCTGTTAATCAGAAAGAACTATTTGAACAGACGAACTATTCTTTGAGTTTGCTGGGAAATGGTGCGGCAGTATTGCTCATTGTCATCGGCTTGGTTAATTTCGTTAATGTGATGCTGACCGGTGTGGTGGCAAGAAAAAATGAATTTGCCATTATGGAAAGTATCGGTACCACGAAAAAACAGATTGTGAAGATCCTGACCTTAGAAGGCGGCATTTACGCTCTGATTTCTACGCTGCTGATTATGACCTTTGGTAATGCGTTTCTGCTGCTGGTGGCGGATGCTGTTCCCCATCTGGCAAACTATGCGGTATTTGAATACCCGGTTGCTCTTGTGATCGGCTTGATTGCAGCAATCTTTGTAATCTGTCTGAGTGTTCCGGCGATTGTCTATAAGGCAATTTCAGATGAAACGGTGATTGAACGACTGCGTAATTTTGAGAATTAAAGGAGTTGAAAGAACAGGAGGGATCACTTGAATGATATATTATTTGGCAACAACAATACAGAAGTAATCAAGCGGTTATCCAAGCGGTATTTTAAGAGAAACAGAATCCGGAATCTTGCGGCGATACTGGCGATTATGTTGACCGCGTTTCTGTTTACTTCCATTACTTCGTTAGTATTTAGCATGTCCTCCTCCATTCAGCTTTCCATGCAGATGCAGAAAGGAAGTAAGGCGGACGGGGACATCCGGTATCTGACGGAAGAACAATATGAAGAGTTACAAAATAGTGATTTTATCAAGGAGGCAGGATGCAGGCGGTTTGTTGGCTTTGCATCCAACGCTTCCGGGCATATGGTTGAGATAAACTATGCAGATCCGGTACAGCAGGAACTGACCTTCTGTACGCCGACACATGGAAAGGATCCAAAGAAAGCAAATGAGATTGCTACAACAGATCAGGCGCTGGAGGCGTTGGGAGTAGAGGCAAAGGTGGGGGAAACCGTTCCGGTGGAATTTACCTTACGTGGAGAAACCTATCAGTATGAAATGGTTGTTTCCGGCTGGTGGGAAGCTGCCAATGATACCGGAAGCCTGCTGATTGTTTCCGAGCAGTTTGTGAAAGACAATCCGGAAATATTTGTAAATACTTATGCAGAGGACCGGGAGATTGCAGGAACGTATATGGCAGATGTGGTACTGAAGGATAAGCGACACATACAGAAGCAGTTACAGGAATTTGCACTTTCCGTGGGCGGAGAACCGGAACAGATGAATGCAGACAATTATATTGCCTGTTCACAAAATCAGGTAGGGAATGCCATGCTTCAGCCGGGCATGATGCTGTCAGTGGTTGTATTTGTACTGTTGTTTGTCGTGAGCGGGTATCTGCTGATTTATAATATTTTCGATATTTCCGTGATGCAGGACGTAAGACAATACGGTCTGCTCCGAACCATCGGAACGTCCACAAGGCAGATCAAAAAGATTGTGAACCGGCAGGCACTTTGGCTGACGTTGATCGGTCTTCCGCTGGGATTACTCTTTGGATTTCTGGTAAGCAGGATGCTTCTTCCGGTTGTGATGAAGTTTTTTCAGGCAAATGCTTTGAATGCCATGAAAGTGTCCGTGTCTCCGCTTATCTTTCTGATTGCGGCAGTGTTTACGATTTTTACCGTAATGATCAGTACACGGAAACCGGCAAGAAAGGCGGCGCGGATATCCCCTCTGGAAGCTATCCGTTATACCGGGCAGGAAAAGAAGAAAATGAAAGAGACAAAACGGACACATGGAACAAAGCTGTCCTATATGGCATTTTCCAATCTTGGCAGGAACAAACGGAGATCCGTTTTTATTGTCCTATCCATGCTGTTGTGCATTGTTTTATTTAATTCGATTATTGTGATCACACAGAGTATGGATGAAGAAAAATGGATTTCCCGTTCTACGAAAACAGACTTTACCGTTTACAATTCCGTGGCAGTCAATGGAGTTTCTCCATTTCAGTATCGAGAAGACGGACTCCCGGTTTCGGTAGTAGATCTGATCGATCAGCAAAAAGGTGTGGAAGAGGAAAGAATTCTGTACCGGAATACACGAGATGATAGTGATGTGACGATAGATTATAAGTTTGAAGATCTGGTTTGCATCGCGGAGGAGGCAGAAGAAGATTCTGTCAGCAAAGCGTATGAAAACGGATTGTCTCTGCGGGTAGTTCCGGGAACAGAAGATGGCTATTTTGGAAATGTGTTTGGCGTTTCGGAAGCATTCTGGGAGGATGTCACGATTTATGAAGGTGAGAACAATCCGGATGTTTTGAAAGAGAAAATGGAAACCGGAGATTATGTGATTGTCGGAACGATCATAGACCGACTGACCGGAGAGGCGGAAGAAGAGACGCAGCTGCAGCAACAGCTTCAAGTAGGAGATTCCATTACGTTTTCCAAAGATGGAAAAGAAGAAAAGACTTGTACGATTTTAGCAAAAGCAACGGTTGTAGCAACGGAATACGAAACCTATGCGGGTGCAAATGGAGCAGCCTACATTGGCGGCGATGCGCCATTTCTTTATATGAGTGACACAAAGTTCAAGGAACTTTATGAAGAGCCGACGATTTTCAGTTACAGCTTTAATGCAGAAGAAGGGGAAAAAGAGAATCTGGAAGGATTTTTAGCGGACTTTACGGGAGAAAATACTTCTGTTGCCTATACATCCATCAAGCTGTTACAGGAGCAGCTTGCGTCCAATCGGAACATTGTTCTGCTGGTAGGCGGTATGATCGGAGTGATTCTGGCATTTGCCGGATTGATTAACTTTACCAATATGATGGTCACCAATATCATTACCCGCCGCCATGAATTTGCAGCCATGCAGAGTATCGGCATGACAAACCGCCAGCTTCGCAGACTGATTGTGGATGAGGGCTTATATTATGCGGCAGGTGCAGATGTAATCGGCGGTCTGCTTGCAGCAATTTTAGGAATGACAGTATTAAAGAACGTACTCAATTCCCCATCTATGTGGTATTTTACCCTGCGGTTTACACTGGTTCCGGCATTTTTTATCGCAGTGATCTATTTGATCTTGGCGGCGGTAATTCCAGTGGTTGTCTTACATTTCTTTAATAAAGGAAGTGTGGTAGAACGGTTGCGGACAGCGCAGTAGACAAGAGAAAAAACGGAAGACGGGGATGATGCAATTTTCAAATTTGAAAGAATACGGATTGATTTAAAAAGCAGACAGGTACACATTGATACAAAGTTGATTGTTTTGCGAAGAAAAGAATTTGATATTTTATCATTTCTGGCAGAACATCCGGGCTGGGTGTACACAAAGGAGCAGATCTATGTGTCGATTTGGAGAGATGAGCACCCGGTCAATGTGGATAATGCAGTGACCTGTCAGATAAAACAGCTTCGGAAGAAGCTGGGGAATAATCCCAAAGGAACGCCCTATATCGAGACGGTTTGGGGTGTGGGATATAAATTCAATCAGGGAATGTAAGGAGAAAGCGGTACTGGGAATTGGGCAGTACCGCTTTTGAGTTTGAAAAATAAAGATTGTGATAAACTTGTTATTGAGGGCATATCTGACTATAATGTTACTAAAAAGAATGATCGATGATAGAAATGTGGATTGATATAAGAACAGTTGGGAGTGGAATTGTGCTATGAATAAGATTTTAATCATAGATGACGATAAAGAATTGTGTACGTTAATTAAACGGAGTGTGCTTTCAGAGGAAATCGAAGCAGATATTTGTAATTCAGGAAGAGAAGGAATTCAACAGTTAAAAGAACAGACGTATCAGCTTGTAATTTTAGATGTGATGATGCCGGGGATGGACGGATTTGAAACATTAGAAGAAATCCGAAAGGAATATAGTTTGCCGATTTTGATGTTTACAGCGAAAAATGACAGTGCATCTAAAGTAAAGGGATTACGAGCAGGTGCAGATGATTATCTGACAAAACCATTTGATATGGATGAATTGATTGCAAGGATTGTGTCTCTTATCCGCCGCTATACACGTTTTAATCAGCAGGAAGACATACAGCAGCTTACTTTTGAAGGTCTGAAAATTGATATTGATAACCGTTGTATTACAACGGAGAATGGAATATTTGAACTTCCGCCTAAAGAGTTTGATTTGTTGTTGTTTTGCGCGAAAAATCAAGGCAAGATATTGACGAAACAGCAGATCTATGAATCTGTTTGGGGAGAAGAGTATGTTTATGATGACAGCAATATTATGGCAATTATCAGCCGGCTTCGGAAGAAACTAGAGGTAACTCCGGGAAAACCGAAATATATTCAGACGATAAAGGGGATCGGATACCGGTTTAATAAGGAGGTATGAGTATATGCAGGTGATGATTGGTTTATTAGTTGGAGTATCTATCATAGCTATATTATCAGTCTGCTTTATTCTTCGTCGTGTAAAAAAGCAGATTATGGAAATGACAGAGGCATTGCAGGATGTAAAAGAAGGAAATGGAAACCGGCGAATTTTATCAGCAGCGAATGAGTTAGTTGCTCCGCTTGCTTATGAAATGAATGAAATCATTGTATCTTATGAAAACAGACTTTCTAAAGTAAGACAGTCAGAAGAAACAAATCGCCAGCTTATGACCAGCCTTTCCCATGATGTAAGAACGCCTCTCACGACGCTGATTGGTTATCTGGATGCAGCACATAAAGGACTTGTTACAGGGAAAGACCGTGATGAGTACATGGAAACTGCCCGAAGGAAAGCGTATGATTTAAAAGAATATATTGATGTGCTTTTTGACTGGTTTAAATTAAACTCTGATGAATTTGCTATGGAAATCGAGGAAGTTGAAGTTGCAGAACTGACAAGAAATATTTTGATCGATTGGATACCAGTATTTGAAGATAAACAGATAGAGTATAATATTGATATTCCGGAACAGCCATTCCGAGTAAAACTTGATGCAGACAGTTATATGCGGATATTAAACAATTTGATTCAGAATGTGCTTGCTCATAGTCAGGCAGACAGAATCGGAATAATCATGCAAAAGCAGAGTGGAACGGTACAGATTCTTTTAGAAGATAATGGTATTGGGATTGGGAAGGATGATCTGAAGTATATTTTTGATCGACTCTATAAGTGTGATAAGGGAAGGTCTGAAAAGGGAAGCGGACTTGGATTATCCATCGTATATCAGCTTGTAGAGAAAATGAATGGTAGGATAACAGTAGAAAGTGAAGAAGGAAAAGGGACAGTATTTACTGTTACATTTCCGCTGCTTTAGGACTCTCGCTTTTGTGGCGGGAGCCTTTATTTTATACGGATTGTTATCATTGTGTAAAAGAGAGAACGAAATGCAAGGTTAATGCAAGAGCTTTGCAAGGTTCATGCAAGATTGGTGTGATAGAATACTTCACAGAACAGGAGGTTTGAATATGAACAAGTACATTATTGAAACAAAAAATCTTACGAAGAAATATGGATCACAAAAAAGCGTGGCTGACTTGAATATCCATGTGCAGAAAGGAAGGATTTATGGGCTGCTTGGAAGAAACGGAGCGGGGAAAACAACGACTATGAAAATGCTGCTCGGACTTACAAAACCAACGTCCGGCGAAGTGAAAATATGGGGAAAATCTTTACAAGGAAATGAAAAAAAGCTATTGCCACGCATCGGCAGTCTGATAGAATCTCCCGGATTTTATCCGAACTTGACCGCAACTGAGAATTTGCGTGTTTTTGCTACACTTCGAGGAGTTCCGAACAATCATGCAATTCAGGATGCTTTGGATTTGGTGGGCTTACCTTACAAAGATAAAAAATTGTTTTCACAATATTCTCTGGGAATGAAGCAACGTTTGGCAATCGCACTTGCAGTTATGCACGATCCGGAATTATTGATTTTGGATGAACCGATCAACGGACTTGATCCGATTGGAATTGCAGAAGTACGTTCTTTTATTCGTGAACTTTGTGATCTGAGAGGAAAAACAATCTTGATCTCAAGCCATATTCTTTCGGAAATCGCATTGCTGGCGGATGATATTGGAATTATTGATCATGGGATCTTGCTGGAAGAGGAGAGTCTTGCAGAATTAGAGCAAAAAAGTAGTAAGCATATCCGCTTTACTATTTCTGATACCGCACAAGCGGCAAGAATTTTGGAACATAAGTTCCATGAAAATCAATTCTCAATTCAGGATGATCATAATTTAAGACTGCATAATCTTGATTTGCCGGTAGGAAAAGTTGTGACAGCGTTTGTAGAAAATGGACTGGAGGTATCAGAAGCGCATACTTGTGAAGAAAGTCTTGAAGATTACTTCAAGCGTGTGACGGGAGGCGAGGGAATTGCTTAAACTAGTGAAATGTGAATTTTTAAAGCTGAAGCGGAAAAAGTTTATTCCGCTGGTGATATTAGCAGCCTTTCTTTTCCCGATTCCATTGACATATTTAATGACAACTCCGTCTATGATGGAACGATATGTGGATAAAGCAGACGCATTTGACGGATTGTTTAATATGGTGCTTGGATATGGTATTCAGTTTTTGCTACCTTGTTTGATTGGTGTGATTGCGGCAATGTTATTTTTTATGGAACGCGATAATGATACATTTAAAAATCTGCGTACCATTCCAGTTACCAGTACACAAATGGTTCTTGCAAAAATACTTGTATTATTTTTCTTTGGTATCATTTTTTGTGTAGCGTCTACGATTGTAACGATTTTATGTGGACTTGGCACGTTAGAAGTGTATGGAATTGGATATAAGTTGTTTTTAGCAGTTGAAACAGGAATTTTTATTACTGCTGGTACACTGCCACTGATTGTTTTAGTTGTCTTTTTCAGTAAAACTTATGTTTTTTCTATTTTATTGTGTGTGTTTTACAGTGTGCTGAATATGAGTGCTACTGCATTATTTGATGCGTTGCCGAAAACAATTTTGTGGATCTTACCGACTCCATTAACTACATTTTGGAGCGCCGGAGATATGGCAGAGCATGGAATTAAAATGGACTTGGAACAGATGACAGGTTTGATTCCATCAACCTTTCAGGTAGTGATTATTCTTGGAATCATGGCAGTATTGTCTTTCTTCGTGATTGACAGATTATATAAGCAAAGGGGTGAATAAGCATGATTCGTATCATAAAAACAGAATTTTATAAACTGAAAAGGTATCACATTCTATGGGCGGGCGTTGCGCTTATGTTGTTATCTGTTTTATTGACGTTGTTTACCTCTATGGCAAATGATGGTTCTGTATGGGATTTCGCATATTTAACAGAGCAGGTGATTAAAAACAATATGTCCATGATCTTTCCAATGTGTATTAGCTTGATTGCCGGATACATGATTTCCCGTGAGCAAACGGATGATACATTGAAAAATATTCTGACCGTACCGGTTTCCTTTAAGCGTCTTCTGACGGGAAAACTAATTGTATGCGGTGTGCTGTCTATCGTGTTCGGTTTGATATGTAGTCTGTTTACGGTAATTGCAGAATTGATTGTCGGATTTCCGGGCTTTCATTTTTCCTTGATATTACAGGCTGTTCTGCAAATTACTGCAGTAAATTTCTTTTTGTATCTTGCGGTTTTGCCGATTATTATTATCACATCCCGAAAGTCGAGCAGCTTTTTAATCGGTGTTATTGTTGCTTTTGTTTATGGATATGGCGGAATGTTCGCGGCAGGAAATATGACATTAGCAAATATCTACCCGATTACAGCGAGTCTTGGAATGATTCACTATCGCAGTTATGATGCAGCAGTTCGTTGGAATACGGTAACTTGTATGGTCAGTCTTGTTATTGTTGTTGCAATTTCCGCAGTATTGATTTTATGTATGAAAGAAAAAGAGCCGAAGCAAGTAAAGAAAAAGGCGAAAAAAGCTGCACCAAAGAAAGGGTGGTAATAATGTCAGTGAAGAAAGGTCTTGTTTTATTAACGTTATCCCTTTTGGGAGTTTGCACACTTTCCGGATGTACAAAAGATGAAGTCCTCGATCATTATAATAATATTGTTCAATCTGTCGGATCGTCAGAATTGACCGGAAACTTGTCTTTGCAAGGGAAGAAAGAAAAAGGGATCGATGATTATACGGGAAGTTATCAGGCAGATTATAAAGGTTTTTCTGATACAGAATATTTGTTTGGAGGTACTTCAATAAAACGGGAAGCAGGAAAAGAAATTTCGATTACATGTAATTTGGAAGTAGATGAAGGGACAGCAAAGGTATTTTGGAGTTCAGGTGCAGAAGAACCAGTAACTTTAATTGAAACGACTGGGAAATATAAGGATACTTTTACGCTTCCGGATGGCGGAAATTACATTGGGATTGAATGTGAAAACTTTACGGGAAATGTAGAAATAAGTGTAAAATAAAAATCTTTTAACCATTAGAATGTAGAAAACTTTTAAGTGGGGAGAGTCTAGAGGCGGGTGATACCATTTTCATTTTCGGATCGTTAGTCATTGATTTAAAATGCCGGAAGGTTCAGATCGCTTCCCGGCAGATCGCGTTGCGAAGAAAAGAATTTGACATTCTTGTTCTTCTGGCAGAGCATCCGGGATGGGTATATACGAAAGAACAGATTTATCGATCAATCTGGTGTGAGGAAGTACCGGTTGATGTGGATAATGCAGTGACCTGTCAGATGAAACAATTACGGAAGAAGCTGGGAGAGAATCCCAAAGGCACACCTTATATCGAGACAGTCTGGGGTGTGGGATATAAATTCAGTCATGGGATGAAGTAAGAGAAGAAACTGTATAAAAAACAATACTGTATTGTTTTGGGTTCTGCTTTTTCGTTGATGCTTATTGACTGTATTTTGGAATGACAGTAGTATAGAAGAACAAGAAGGAAAGTTGGTGATGAGGATGTGCCAAAGTAAGAAAAGAAAAAATGATGCTGTTCTCCACGCAAAGCCAGTTGAAAAGCGACCATTGCGTGGAGTAGAGAAGCGTCGCTGATCTTATATTTCTGGCTTTGCTGCTTAGAGTACTATAAGGAGGAAAGCTGTTATGAAATATGTGAATGCTAACACGGTTCTTCCAAGTGCATTAGTGGAAGAATTGCAAAAGTATATACAGGCGGAATATCTTTATGTTCCGGCAAAGAATGAACAACGTAGGGCATGGGGCGAACTGTCAGGTTATAGGGCGGAAATTTGTAAACGGAATGAAAGAATTGTTTCCGAATTCCGGGATGGAGAAACAGTTGCATCACTTGCAGAACGTTATCACCTTTCTGTATATGCTATTAGAAAAATCATTTATCAGAAGTAATTGTGGAGAGCTGCATTTTGTGGCTCTCTTTTCTATTATTTGAGTCTGTAATGTTTGGTGTATTGAGCGGGTTTGCAGTTGAGCATAAAATGAGAGTGTAAATATAGAAAGTGCAGGAGGACTGATAAAATGGCTGATGTGAGAAAAATATATCCGAGAAGTGGAGATAAAAAAACAGTTTATCTGAAAAATGTAATTTCAAATCCGAATATCATCGTAGGAGATTATACGATGTACCACGATACGATCCATGATCCGAAAGAGTTTGAAACAAACAACGTGCTTTATCAATATCCGATCAATCGCGACAAACTGAAAATAGGAAAATTTTGCTCTATTGCTTGTGGCACAAAGTTTCTTTTTAATAGTGCAAACCACGCGCTTGATTCGTTATCTACATATCCATTTCCGTTATTTTTTGAGGAATGGAATCTTGAAAAGGAAAAAGTTACAGATGCATGGGACAATAGAGGGGACATTGTAATTGGAAATGATGTTTGGATTGGCTATGAAGCGGTCATATTATCAGGCGTTACCATTGGAGATGGAGCAATTATAGGAACAAGAGCAGTTGTTACAAAAGATGTGCCGCCATATACGATTGTTGGAGGAGTTCCGGCAAAGCCGATCCGAAAGCGATTTGATGAAAAAGTGATCGAAGAATTGTTAAAGATCAAGTGGTGGGATTGGACAGAAGAAAAGATTGCCAGAAATATAGAAAATATTAAAAACGGTTGTATCGAACGGTTGAAATAATTCATAAGAATATTATCTACGAAACTTGACGGTGTAAAGATTAAGAAGTATAATGTTTACAGTGTAAAGTTCGGAGGTGGAATATGAAACATACAGCCTATCATCATAAAAATTTGAGGATTGAACTGATAGAGAAGGGGATTGAATTAGTAGAAGAATATGGTATGCAGCAACTTTCATTACGAAAGGTAGCGCAGGAATGTAATGTGAGCCATGCTGCGCCATACAGTCATTTCAAGAACAAAGATGATTTGATTCTGGCAATGCAGAGTTATATTACAGATCAGTTTACGGAACGATTGCAGGATGTGATTGCGAAGCATTCGGGAAAACCAGAGTTTCTCATGGAATTTGGAAAGGCATACGTTTTATTTTTTCTTCAGAATCCCCACTATTTTTCCTTTTTATTTACGAAAGGTAAAATGCAGATCAATTTAGATAATCAAGGGGAAAGTGACGAGGACTATAAGCCATTTTCGATATATAGAGAACAGGTAATGAAACTGCTGGCTCCATTGGAACTTTCAGAAGAAAAGAAACAAGACTATATCATTGCATTATTCGCTTATATTCATGGGCTTACCTCTTTGGCAACGCTTCAAAATGTAAGATATGCCTCAGACTGGGAAGAGAAAATAGAAGATCTGATTTGCACATTTTCCATAGGAAATGAGGTGGTATCGTGTTAGGAATTTATTTTAGTGGAACCGGAAATACAGAATATTGTGTGAATTTGTTATCTTCACTTTTAGGAGAAACTGAAACAGTTTCTTTAGAAAATCCATCGGCGGCTAAAAAACTGGAAGAGAATGACACGATTATCTTTGGTTATCCGGTACAATTTTCCAATATACCGTATTTCGTTCGGACATTTATAGAGAAGAATGGTGAAATCTGGAAAAGGAAACAGGTTCTTTGTTTAGCTACAATGGGAGCCTTTAGTGGAGATGGTGCCGGATGTGCCGCAAGATTGCTGGAAAGGAAAGGAGCAGTGATCTTAGGAGGAGTACATGTGAAAATGCCGGACTCCGTATGTGATAGTCCGCTATTGAAAAAATCTTTTGAAGAGAATCAACAGTTTGTGGAAAAGGCGACCGAAAAGATTGAAAAAGTCGCTTCAGATATGAAAAGGCAGATATATCCGAAAGAGGGACTGTCTTTTCTGGCACATGTGATTGGATTGTTTGGACAAAGACTTTGGTTCTATCATAAAACAAGAGCATATACTAAAAAGCTGAATATCCATGAGAACTGTAGTGGTTGTGGGATATGTGCTAAAAATTGTCCGACACAGAATCTTTCGCTGCTTGACGGAAAGGCAGTTGCAGGGGATCAGTGTACAATGTGTTATCGGTGTATTAGTAAATGCCCGCAAAAGGCAATTACACTTTTGGGGAAGAAAGTGGTTGATCAGCACATTATCACAAAGTATGTATAGGCAGGAAATAAGGCTTGATGTAAAGAGGGTGATACTATTTTCATTTTCGGATCGTTGGTTATTGATTTGAAATGCCGGAAGGTTCAGATCGCTTCCCGGCAGATCGCGTTGCGAAGAAAAGAATTTGACATTCTTGCTCTTCTTGCAGAGCATCCGGGATGGGTATATACAAAAGAGCAGATTTATCAATCGATCTGGTGTGAGGAAGTACCGGTTGATGTGGATAATGCAGTAACCTGTCAGATGAAACAATTACGAAAGAAGCTGGGAGAGAATCCCAAAGGCACACCTTATATCGAGAACGTTTGGGGTGTGGGTTATAAATTCAGTCATGGAATGAATGAGAGAAGCGGTACTGGTTAAAGTGATCAGTACCGTTTCTTTATGCGCAAAACGTACCAAATGCTTACCGGTTTCTTACCAAGTTTTTACCCATTTCTTTTATAAAATCTTTTTATAGCAGAAAGAGCAATAGTCAGCCAAAAGGAATCTTCGGCTGATTATTGCTCTGAATCGGAATTGCGTTTGCGGAGTAGTTCCAGCATATAGCGGGTAACTCGAAGAAGTTCAGCAGCTTCTCGGTCATTGCAGGATTGAATTTCCAAAAGCAGTTGGTGCTTGTTTGGTTCGTCATCCTTCAGTTCCGGGTAGAATAACTTATCTCCGGGAATTTTGAGAAAATTGACAAGAGGATATAGGCTGTCAAATTTTGGATTTCCACGGAAGTTTTCTATGTTTAAAATGGTTTTATCACCCAGACCGAGTTTTTCAGACAATTCAGATTGTGTGAGTCCGGTCTTTTCACGGGCTTCTCTGACTACAATTCCGAGATTTTCTCTTATTTTATCCATTACAATTCACCTCGTGTATAGTTTACAGTACACGTTATCGGTTATGAATATACCTGTAATGGACTAAAAATATGCAGTGCAATACATGAGAGAGGGATGTATGGGAGGAAAGGTTCCGGGGGATGTCATTGATAAACGATTAAAAAAAGTCAGTTTCATATAGAAAAATGTTTTGGGAATGCAGGTGTACTACAAGACGGTTTGATTCTGTTTTGTAATGCACCTGATTTTTTTGACTTTATTTGCCGCTTTAGCAATGCAGTTGAGGATCATATCCCTTTTTGATTGTTCTGAAACCGGTTCGGTTTCAGGAGATCAGAGGTCCGCCTTTCGATTTGAAATTTTCATAAAAATTTTCAGATCGGAGGAAAGGACATGGAAGGAAAACATCCAAAAAGAAGAAAAGATAAATACAATCCGTACAGCATTTGTGAAAGAAACGGAAGTTACTATATTGAGTTTTTAGACGGAGAGCATCAAAAGCATGAATTTGAGATCAGCCGGGAGCTCTATGAAGCATTTGACGAATTTGAACTGCGGGATATTTCATATCTGCATCAGTGGGACAAGTACATAGAGCATTCGGAACTTTGGGACCATACGCTAAATGGACGGGCGGTACAGAAACCGGAAAGTGTGGAAGATGTAGTGTTGGAGAAGCTGCTTGTGGAAAGGCTGCACCGGGCAATACAGAAACTTCCAGAGATTCAGAAACGCAGGCTGATTTTGTATTTTTTTGATGGTATGACATATGAACGGATCGCAAAACTGGAGGGATGCACGAAGATGCCGGTGAAACGTTCGATTGACGTTGCTCTGGAAAAGTTGAAAAAAGAGTTAGAAAAATAGCGTTTCGCAGGCTACTTTTTTCTCTAAAAGTGGGAAACAAGTGAGGAAGATCATTTCCTGCCTGTTTCCCGACAAATGGTAAATGGGCGCACCTTGATAATTGGATATCCATTCATCAGGCACATTCTTGTTGTTATCGTGATGAGCGTAAGCTATATGAAACAATCCGCCATGATGTGAATGAGAGAAAGGCAGCGAAATCCCACGCGAAGAGAGAAGAAACGGTTTCTGTCTGATTTGTTTCATTCATGGAGCGAACAAGATTTGATTCTGACTGTCAGATTGCTGCTGGCAGGGCGATGACAGACAACAGGTATAATGATACTCCTGTCCGGTCATAAAGTCGTGTATGCGAAGAATTTCCAAAAGATATTTACTTATGGAAATGAAGATACCGCAACAAGTGAGGGCAGCTTCGGGCGATCCCCGGAGGGGTGCGATTCCCGTGGAACTGATTCGCAGTCAGTCGTTTGATGAGTTCCCGTGTATTTTTACACAGAAAGCCGGGGTGTCGGGGACAAATAGGCTTGATTTAGGCAAAGAATGGTAGCCGGAGGAAAGATCAGAAACAGCCATTGAGGATGAAGCAAGAAAAGATCGGGAATCCGGCTGATACATAAGTTCAGAGGCAGTATTCCGTATGGAGGCTGTCTCTGTTTCCTATAAGGAAATATCCGAGGACATTTAGACAGTGGAATCTATGAGGAGGAACGTGATGGAAGAAAGAGAAATCAGACGAGGCGATATTTATTATGCAGATTTAAGTCCAGTTGTGGGAAGTGAGCAGGGCGGTATCCGCCCGGTACTTGTGATCCAGAATAATACGGGGAATGCGTATAGCCCGACCGTGATTGTAGCGGCAGTTACAAGTAAACCGAAAACAAAACTTCCGACGCATGTGATATTGAGAGACCGGAAAGGATTGGAGAAAAATTCCGTGGTACTTTTGGAACAGGTGCGGACGATTGATAAAAGCAGGCTGAGAGAGTATGTGGGAATTTTGGATAGACAGCAGATGTTAAAGGTAGACAAAGCATTGCGGACAAGTACCGGCGTGCGAAAACTGGATAAGCCGATCCAGTTATGTCTCTGCCCGGTATGTGCAAAAGTCTTCTATGAATCGCCGGAACATTTTATCCAAAGGGCAGATTATGGACAGCGGAAGAAAGAAGTGTGTATGTTTTGTCAGAGCAGGAAAAGGTATGACTATTTAATAAGGAAGAAATATTTTTGAAGAAGAGAGGGATAATGTGGATAATGAGAAAATTTTATTGAATGTGGAAGAAACAGCAGAATACTTGAATTTGGGAAAAACAAAGACAAGGCAGCTAATGAAAGAGAATGAGAAAATCTTTGTTGTACGAATAGGTAATCGAAATTATGCACATAAAATGCTGCTGGATAAATGGCTTTTAGCGCAAATTAGGAAATAGGAAATGTCAAAGGTGTGAATGAAAAATTTGCACCTTTGTTTTATTTATAAAAGACTGCTAATTTGAGTGTGAAACAAATCACAGGTCTTATTTAGGAGGAATGTTTTATGGCTAGAAAATTACCAAAAGGAATACGAGAAAACAAAGGAACTTACGAAGCAAGAGCGATGGTAAACGGAGTCAAAATCTGCTTGTATGGTTCGGATTTAGATCATCTGATTGAAGAATTTCATCAGGCAAAAGAAAAGGTGAAGAATAGTATCGATTATCGAAAAACAATGATAACCTTAAATGAATGGTTTGAGGAATGGTTTACAGAAGTAAAGGCGCATAAAGTAAAAGAAACAAGTATCCATCCGATGAAGAACAATTTCAAAAGAACCTTTGGATTCTATATCGGTTTAAAAAAATTGAAGGATATAAAGCCATTGGATGTACAAAGAGCTTTGAATACGATGGAGCAAGAGGGAATTTCAAACAGCGCTATGAGAGAGGCACTGGGACGGTTGCGGGAGTGTATGGAATTTGCAGTCGGAAATCAGATGATTGCAAGCAATCCGTGTCTAATTGTAGAAGTTCCGTGGACATATAAAAAAGCGAAAGAAGAAATTGCCTTGACACAAGAAGAACAAAATACCTTATTAAATGAGGTAGAGGACAGTTGGTATAAAGAAATGTTTTATTTTATGTGTTTGACGGGAGTAAGAGTTGGAGAACTGGGAGGACTGCAATGGTCAGATATAGACTTTTCAAAGAAATGTATCACGATCAGGCGTTCTTTGAGCTGCAGCTATTGTAATGGAAAAAAGAGAGAAATGTTGGTCAGCCCTAAAACAGTAAATTCTACAAGACAGATTCCATTTTTAGGTGAAATGGAAGAAGTATTAAAATCACAGAAAGAAAAGCAAAAGCGGTTAAAAGCAGAATTGGGTGAACGCTGGAGAAGTGGGGAAGAGTTTTCAGATTTAGTATTTACGACAGGGATGGGAAGCCCTTGCAGTAGATATATTGTAGATAAAGAAGTGAAAAAAGTAATTAAGAGAATTCGTGAAAAAGAAGCAGTATTAGCAGTGCAGGAACAAAGAGAGCCAAAGATAATCCGAGACTTTCATCCGCATACGTTGAGACATACATTTGCGACAAGATGTTTTGAAAATAAAATGGAGCCAAAGGTCGTGCAGTCTCTACTGGGACACTCCAGTATCAGTATCACGTTGAATATTTATACCCATGTATTAGATAATAAGATGGATGAAGAAATTAAGAAGTTTGGAGTAGCCAAAACCCAGAATGATCCTTATTCCGAAATCGATGTGGGAAAAGTACGAATTACAGCGAAAAGCCATTATTAAGGATGGGGGAGAAAAGTTTACTTTTACACAACAATAAAATACAATCAATGTGTGAAAGTAGCGAAAATATTAGATTTTCTCTATGAATTGATTGATGGAAGGATCGTGAATCATGTATAAAAAGAAGCAGAGTATCATAATATAAAATTGTAATTGCATTTTCTGCATGTTTCGTGTAGAATGTAATTAGAAAAGCTGTGCATCAGCGGTGGGTTGACACCTAAAATCTGATACGTTTTCCGAACGAAGGTGTCGGAGGTTGGCAGGCAACGGAAAAACCTGTTATTTTCCAGACATAGGAGCTGGAGGTTGGCAGACAACGGAAAAATCAACCATGAAAAGGGAATGTTTAGTGCCGCGGCATGAGCATTCCCTTTTCTAAACTTCACAAGATAAGGACAGAGTTATGGATAAAAGACGTGCAATACAGATTATGACAAAAGCGGCACAACTTTATAAGGAAAATCTGGAAGATCAAAAGGTTTTGTTTCTATATGGATTACCAAGAGAGGTAAAAAAGCAATTACAGGAAAAGGGAAAGATTTTATCGTCTGTACAAGGCTATGAGGTTGCTTTTCATAGATACAATTTTTTGCATTTGACAGGGGTTCGATTAAATAAGAAAACAACAGCTTCCGCAATTCATTTTTACCAAAAATGTCTTGATAAGAGATTGACGGAAAATGATTTTTCTTTTGCAAAAGATGGCTCTACAGGGCAGAAATTGGATATATTGGAGCGAATGATGCTGATTAAGAAAAATGTAACGATGATAGGAGAATTTACAGACAGAGGACCTAAATTGTTTACAGAAAAAGCTGCTGGAAATGTGTGCGGTTGTATTGGTTTTGTACAAGATAAAAATACGAAATTAAATGTGCCAAATACATTGTTGAAAAAGGATATTAGAGATGTAACAGCACAACCTACTTATAAAGTATTTGCTGTTATATCCAAACATTATACAGAAGATAGATATTCCTATCTTGCAAAAGTGGATAAGGGTTTTGATCTGAAAGAATATTATTTTTCAGAAATAATAGAAAATATGATTGATCGAGAAAATTTATAATAGAACATAGGGAATAGGTACTCATAACCCCATGAGACTGTTTTTCATAACACTTATTCCAAAATCAATACGGGAAAAGCAAGAATTACAGCGAAGAGCCATTGTTAAAGGATAGGGGAGAAAAATCCCCCAAATGGAGCGGTTTAATCCCCCAAAACAGAAAAAGAAGGGTGAGAAAAGTGGAAGAAAACTGGTTTTGGTGTCCCCAGATATATAGTTGGGGGAATTGGAACAAATGAGTAGTGACGAGAAGTGAAAATTACTGTATTTACTACATATTTAACAAGATATGAGGGTGAAATGTCACAGATCAGGCTGGAATGTAATTCAGAAGTTGCAAAACAGATGGGAAACTAATTTCCTAGATAACATGAATTTTAAAACCCTTGAAAAGCTCAGAAAATGGGCATTTTCAAGGGTTTTTTGCAGTTTAAGAGAAATTCATAAATTATCATAAAATGCCGTATTTTATCATTAGATTTTGGGGGGTGGGGGAAGAATTGGGGGAGAAGCTTCCCCCTAAGATTGTAAAAGATTAGGGGATGTGCTAGAATAAGAGAAATAAACAAATTGTTAAGGAAACAATCGGAGTTGGTGTAAACGAAAAGTAGTCTTGTGTTTTGGCAAAAACTGCCCTTTCGTTTATATCAATTTCGACTTTTGCCATTGCCTATTTTATTATTGAGAAAAAGAAAGCGGTACCATAGCCTTGACAAGCCATCGCACGATTAATCTGTAAATTGTGCGGTTTTTTTGATTGTGGAATAGAAGAATTGATAGAGTATGTGAAAGAATAAGAGTCTGTCGGATCGAAGGGAATTCGTGCAGGCTTTTCTTATGTCAAGGAACAAGTCGAAACCGATATGTTGTAAGGTAATCCTTGACGGAACGGATGTAGTCAATAGCATTATGATATAGCAGAGGACTTGAAAAGGTCACAAACCTTGCAAGTCCTCTTGTTTGTTAGTTGTCATTGTACTTTAAGTAGAGTGCTTCTTTTTCTAGTTTTATGGATATGCAGCACAATTCTTCTGACAAACTACAAGGTTTGTGATAAAATAAAAAGACATAAATCCAAAATATAAGAAGGGGAAGCGATGAAGAAGAATTTAACATTTAAGGAAACGATTTTTGTAGCAAGTATGTTGTTTGGTATGTTTTTTGGTGCAGGGAATCTGATTTTTCCAGCATCCATGGGACAGATGTCCGGTAATCAAATGTGGGCGGCAGCGGTCGGATTTTTAATTGCAGGTGTGGGTCTGCCGCTTCTTGGAGTTGTAGCGCTCGGGATAAGTCGGAAAAACGGACTTCTTGAAGTAAGTAGTCAGGTGGGAAGAAAATATGGAGTGTTCTTTACCTTAGTGTTATATCTTACAATAGGACCATTCTTTGCAATTCCAAGATGTGCGACAGTGGCATTTTCAGTAGGGCTTGAGCAGATGATGTCAAAAGAGAGTTATACGATGGCGCTAGCCATTTTCTCTTTTCTGTTCTTTGTGGCAGTTTTATTTTTCTCCCTACGTCCGGGAGAGATTCTTGTATGGATCGGGAAAGTATTGAACCCGTTGTTCCTATGTTTTTTAGCAATTCTGATTGTGCGTGCACTGATATCACCAATGGGGAAAGTTG
Source organism: Lachnospiraceae bacterium EP-SM-12S-S03 (assembly GCA_020540725.1). Taxonomy (GTDB): domain Bacteria; phylum Bacillota; class Clostridia; order Lachnospirales; family Lachnospiraceae; genus Faecalimonas. The sequence goes on along the minus strand of JAJBSL010000002.1, from coordinate 79,663 downwards.
TAGGAATGGAAGCGCAAGGCGAATATGCGACAGGGGCATTTTTTACTGGTGTTCTTGAGGGATATAATACAATGGATGCACTGGCAAGCCTTGCTTTTGGAATTATCGTTGTCAATGTTATCCGTGGGCTTGGCGTGGAAGAGCCAGAAAATGCAGCAAAGAATACCGTGAAAGCAGGGGCTTTAAGTTCTCTTTTGATGGCATCGATCTATCTCCTGGTTACCTTGGTGGGAGCGCAGAGCAGAGCGGTAATCGGAATTTCGAAAAATGGTGGCGCGGCGTTTGCAGGGATTGCGGATTATTATTTTGGAGCAGCAGGAGCATTCATTTTAGCAGTAACGGTGACATTGGCCTGTCTGAAAACAGCAGTTGGATTAATCACAAGCTGTGGTGAGACTTTTGGAGAGATTATTCCTAAAGGACCATCTTATAAGGTGTGGGCCGTAGGATTTTGTGTACTTTCATTTATCATAGCAAACCTGGGACTTAATTCTATTATTGCATACTCACTTCCGGTACTAATGTTTCTCTATCCGTTGGCAATTACACTGATCTTGCTTACGATTTTTGGAAAATTCTTTGGGAATGATGTTGTTATATACCGATGGGTGACTGGATTTACTGCGGTAGCAGCAATGGTGGATTTTGCAAATGCACTTCCTGAGATAGCTAAGCAATTTTTACACTTAGAAGGATTTTTGGAAACAGCAAAGGAGATTTTACCATTTGCAGAACTTGGTTTCGGATGGGTGTGTCCGGCGTTGATAGGGCTTGTGATCGGCGGAATTCATGTGTTAATCCGAAGAACGAAATAAAATGCGGGGAAATCAGCTAAAATGAGCTTAGTTGAAGGAGAAAGATAGAATAAAACATATATATCTGTACTGGTTTTATCACAGATCCATGTATCCCGCTTGAAAAGGGTTGAAGAATGAGGAGGCATAAAATGTCTGATTTGTCATTGATAAAAGAAGAATTATATGTGATACTTGTAGGGAAGGGAGCAAAGCTGATCGGAACAGCAGATTTATCCGACATTACGAGTGGAAAAATGAAGACGGGAATATCGGTTGCAGTTCCGGTTCCGAAAAAGATTGTATATGATCTTAAGAATGCGCCGACAAAAGAGTATTATGATGCGTATTATTCCCTCAATGCACAGCTTGACGAAATTGTTACGTGTGGGGCAGAATTTCTTATAAGTTGTGGATATCAGGCTTTGGCAAATACAACGAAGGTCGTGAAGGTGGATGCTGAATGGAGTACAGATCTTCCACATAAAACCGTTGCGGTGAAAGCGGGGCTTGGCTGGATCGGGAAAAATTGCCTATTGGTTACAAAAGAGTATGGCAGTGCGGTGCGGCTTTCTAGTTTGCTGACAGATGCTCCGCTTGTGGTGGACGATCCGGTTACGGAAAGTTATTGTGGTAACTGCATGGTATGTGTAAATCATTGTCCTGCAGGAGCGCTGAAAGGGGCGACCTGGGTGCCGGGAATGGTGAGAGAAGAGATTTTTCAGAAAGAAGATTGTAAGAAAATGCAGATTCAGCGGATGAAAGAAGCGACAGGAATAGAAACTGATTTGTGTGGCCTGTGTTTTGCTGTATGTCCATATACACAAAAATATCTAAAGGGTTGAGAATATTTTAATGTTGCATAGCGGAAAGGAGTTTTAGTATGGAACTAGTAAATGGCGTAAAAATCCCGGAGATTGGTTTGGGCGTTTATAAGATGAATCCGGGAAGAGAAATGAATGAAGCGGTAAAAAATGCGTACCAGTGTGGTTACAGATTATTTGATACGGCACAGATGTATAGAAATGAGGATGCGCTAGGTGTAGCGTTGAAAGAAAACCAGATTCCGAGAGAAGAAATTTTTCTGACAAGTAAAGTAGATAACTGCAATCAAGGTTATGACAATACGATTGCAAGTTTCCATGAAACTTTGAAAAAACTGCAGACAGAATATTTGGATGCGTTTCTGATTCACTGGCCGGGGCAACAGGCGGAGAGAACTTTAAGTACGTGGAAAGCATTGGAGCATCTATATAAAGAAGGATATATTCGCTCGATCGGGGTTTCAAATTTTGAAATTTGCCAGTTGGAATTGTTACTGGAAAGTTGTGAAATTCAACCGATGCTGAACCAAATAGAACATACGCCTTTTTTGCATGATGAGAAATTAAATACATTTTGTAAGGAAAAACATATTCAGATTGAAGCATGGGGACCGCTTCTTCGAGGAAAAATGGAGGATGAAAGAATTCAAAAAATATCAACTCGTTATGAGAAGAGTCCTGCACAAATATTGCTTCGCTGGAATATTCAGCAAGGAATTGTTCCGATTCCGAAAACGAAAAATCTGTCAAGGTTACAAGAAAATATTTCCGTATTTGATTTTCAGATTGAACCGGAAGATATGGAAAAGTTAAACAGTATGAATGAAAATCATAGAACAAGTTATGATCCGTTGCAATTTGATTTTTAATAATAATGAGTTTATATATGCCAATTTGAATGAAAGGAGTATAATAAAAAGATAGATAATATATGCGAGATGTAAGGAGGGGAATCTATGAAAGGACAAGAAGAAAATCGGGAAGAAAATTTGAACAAGATCATCACGATTCCTAATTTGCTTTCACTTTTTAGACTTTTACTTGTTCCGGTGCTGATTTGGAGCTATTGTGTAAAGAAAGATTATACGGGGACAGGATGGATTTTACTTCTGTCTGGAGTTACGGACATTGCAGATGGATTTATAGCAAGACGTTTTCATATGATCAGTAATTTGGGGAAAATACTGGATCCGATTGCGGATAAACTGACGCAAGTTACTATGCTATTCTGTTTGTTTACAAGATTTCCGCATATGATGCTTCTTCTGATATTGATGATAGTCAAGGAACTTTATATGGCAATCAGCGGTTATATTGTAATACGAAAAACAGGGAAGGTATCCGGTGCTGACTGGCACGGGAAAATTGTGACAGTTTTGCTTTACAGTATGGTGATTGTTCATATTATATGGGCAGATGTTACAGTGAAAGCTTCGGACTTGATGATTATGGTTTGTTTGATCATGATGATTGTTTCGTTTGTATTGTATTTTATGAAAAATAGGAATGCATTGAGAAAAAGTAAAACGGAATTATAGAAAAGTCCTATAAAAACACACTGTTTATAGACATTATTGATTGGACTTGAAATATTGACAGATATATAATATAAAAGATACTTTGTCAATATTATCAAAGGAGAAAAGTGTGATGGATAAAAAAATTAAAACAAAAGAAATTGTAGTAGTGGCTATGGTTGCGGCAGTAATTGGTGTAATCTTTACACTTCTTGATTATGCTTATATGCCAATGTCAGCGGTGCTTGGTCAGATTTTTATGGAAATAACATTTGGGGTTTATATGTTATCACCTGCATTGCCAATGTATCTTGTTAGAAAGCCGGGGGTTGCGATTTTTGGAGCTTTGGTTGCAGCAGGTGTTAATCTGCTTCTTGGAAGCCCGTATGGTATCCAGCTTATTCTTGCGGGGGTTCTAGAGGCTTTAGGAATTGAGTTTGGATATTTGGTAGGTGGAAAATATCAAGGTAACATAATGAATATGATAATCGGAGGAATTCTTGGAGGATTATTTGTATTTGGAAGAGATGTGATTTTCTTTGGAACACTCGGAAATGGAGTTCCGATTGTAATAGGTATTCTTACAGTTCGCTTATTTAGTGCAACAGTTGTAGCTATTATCTTGGTAAAATTAATTACAGCAGCATTAAAGAAAACAGGTGTGTTGAAAGGATTTGCATGTGTAAAATAGGTGAAGATGAGTATCCTGTATTGGAAATAAAGAATGCAACGTATATATATGAGGGAGAGACGATTCCTATATGGGAACATCTCTCCTATACATTTGAAAAAGGGAAAATCCATGCGATAAGTGGACCGAGCGGATGTGGAAAGAGTTCAATTCTTTATTTTTTAGATGGGTTGATTCCACATATGTATGAAGGTAAATTGGAAGGAAAACTCTATTTTAAAGGTGAAGATATTACAGAAAAACTTCCGAAGTATCGGTGTGAGAATATTGGATTTGTTATGCAAAATCCAGAAAGCCAATTTTGTACGTTTACAGTGGAAGAAGAATTAGCATTTGGTATGGAGAATCTTGGGATTTCAGTAGAAGAGATGAAAAGTCGAATAAAGCAGGGTTTAAACTATGTTGGGATGTCTGGATGTGAATCAATTGATTTGAATCGATTATCTGGTGGGCAAAAACAGAAAATTGCAATTGCATCTATTCTTGTTATGGAACCGGAAGTTTTACTTTTGGATGAACCAACGGCTAATTTGGATCCGATTAGTCGGAAAGAAATTTTTTGCTTAATTTCGCGTCTTGCATACGAAAAGAAAATGACGATTATAATTGTTGAGCACAATTTGGAAGAAATGCTCGACCAAGTGGACTACATTCTTATGCTAAATGGAGAAGGAAAAGTTATTGCATCTGGAAAAGGGGCAAAAGTAAAACAATTGTTTTTTGAAAGGCAGGCTGTATATGAAAAAAATTTTTCGCATTTACCGGAAAATATTTCAACTCAAGAAGTTGTCTTAAAGATAAAAGATCTTGGTTTTGCGTATCCGGAGCCTGGGAAAAAGACGAAAATTGAGAATCGAAAAATTATCGATGGATTAAGTCTTGAATTGAGAAAACAGGAATTTTTAGCAATTGTAGGAGAGAATGGGGTTGGAAAAACTACATTGATGCGTTTGCTGTTTCGCATTTATGAGCGGGATGCAGGTAGCATTGAGTTGTTTGGAAAGAAAATAGAGTTTTATAAGAAAAAAGAGCTTTATCATCAGATGGGGTTGGTATTTCAGAATCCGGAGAATCAGTTTATTACAAATGCTGTGGAAGATGAAATGATGTTTAGCTTAAAACGTGTTAGAATCAGTGAAGAAGAAAAAAAACTTCGAGTAAACGAGATGCTTCAAAGATTTCATTTGGAGGGAGAAATAGAAAAAAGTCCGTTTGTGCTAAGTCAAGGGCAGAAAAGAAGATTGAGTGTTGCAAGTATGCTTTTGACGAAGCAGAAAATTTTGTTTTTGGATGAACCAACTTATGGTCAAGACTTTGAGAACAGGCATGAGTTGATGAAAGATATGTGTGAACTAGTGCGAGAAGGTATTACAATTGTGATGATTACTCATGATTTGTCGCTTGTAAGGCAGTATGCAACTAGAGTTGTTGAACTTGCGTCTGGAAAAGTTATTTGTGATCTTTCGACAGAGAGTTATTTTGAAGAAAAATGGAAAGGAGAAGAGTAAAGATGTTTGCATATATTGAACGAAATTCTTTCCTTCATAAACGTAATCCGATGATGAAGTTTGCTATTATTATTGTTTGGACTTTTGTTGTCAGTATGTCTTACTTTCCTGTTCTTCCGATTCTTGTTTTTCTGATTGCTTTTTTGGGAACATGGATTGGTGGAGAAATTCCTTTGAGAAATTTGCTTAAAAGATTAACGGTATTTATATCGGTAAGTGTTATATTTATGATTTCTATGCTTTTTTTGAGAGGGATTGGTGAAGAACCTGGAATCGTATTTCGTTTTTGTTTTCTTCAGTGGACAGAACAGGATATTGTACATGCTGTTTCTTTAGGATTTCGTATTTTGGCGTTTGTTACATTATCTATGAGCTTTGTACTTACTACAAGACCTCGGGATTTGGTATTAAGTATTATTCTTCAGTGTAAGATTCCAGCTTTGCATGGATATGCAGTTATGGCAACATATCGTTTTCTTCCAGAATTACAGTCTCAGGTAGATATGGTTCATCTTGCGCAGGAAATTAGAGGGATTCCGTGGAATAAAGGAGTAGCATCGAGATTTACATCTCCATTCCGCGTTATGCTTCCGTTATTTTGTGTTGCAGCCAGAAGGGGAGAACGGGTTGCTTGTGCCATGGAAAGCCGTGGATTAGGCAGGGCAGAAGAGAGAACATTTTATCATAACATAAAAATAGAAAAAACTGATTGGTTATTTTTTGCTGTGATGACAGTAGGATTAGCTATTTTAGTTGCTATACTTGTTAAATTAGATTTATATCATTTTAATTTTGCTGCAATAGGTTAAAAGGAGGAGTATATATGCCGTATAAACATAATAAAATTCAATATGGATTACCCCATGAGATTTATTCAAAGGAAATTGTCTGTGGATATTTAGAAATATTGAGAGAGGCAATCCATTTAAAAACAGAGCCTGTGGCAGTTACATTTTTGTTCACAAAAGAAGAATATGATGCATATCCAATTGAAGAAACGCAGACATCTATGACTTATTGTCTTATGGTAAAACAATCTGCAGTAAATGGAAGAGGATTAAAAAGTCGTTTAGAACATCATAAATGCGATGGGGGGACAACTGCTTTGGCGCTAGAACCAAGTACAGAGAAAATTGAAAGTGGTCGAGAATATTTTTCCTACAATTTGTATTCTTCCATAGCAGTGGCAAGAAGAATGCGGGCAGGGATTAAGAGTCTTCATAGAGAACCTGTTTCAACATATGGTGTAGCGATTGTTCCATTGAAAGATTGCGTACAGACTCCAGATGTGATTATTATGGTGACAAATGCACTTCAAACTATGCGCTTGATTCAGGGATATGAATATGAAACGGGAATTAAACCAGTTATTGATATGGGAGCCATGCAAGCGATGTGTTCAGAATTGACCGTATCTCCGTATCTGACAGGGGAAATGAATGTTAGTGTTATGTGTCCGAGTACACGTATGCTTTGTAAATGGAGTGAGAATGATATGGCAGTAGGAATGCCATATGAATTGTTTGGAAAAATTTCAGAAGGTGTTGTTGCTACAAAACCGAACTATTAAAATGGAAGTTTTGGTGTGCTCCTGATTAAAATCAGGAGCATTTTTAAATATGATTTTGTTTGTTTGAAAATCAGAATTTTGCCGTTATATTCATAAAATAATAGTTGAAACTTACTATATGTTGTGCTATTCTGTTTTTGAAACACAATAAATGGTGATGGAGTGAAAAATATGAATCAAAATAAGACGGAAAAAACAGTGAAAATATATGAAGGAATCCGAGAACTGGAAGATTTCTTTTGCAGAATACAGGCAGAATTCCCGGAAGAAGAATATGCCCTCGCCTTATTGAAAGAAAAGTTTTTGATATTTCAGAAATCCAATATGTCAGAAGAAGAGCATATGGATCTTTTGATTAAAGCAGCAGTGGAACTTACGACGCAGGAAGCTCCTAAATGGGAGATGATTGCAGCAAGACTGTTGTTTTTGTCTTTTTCAGTAAAATTAGAGGAAACAATGAAAAAATGCGGGATTACATCCTTTTATGAGAAGGTTGCTATGCTTACAAAAGAGGGATTGTATGGTGCTTACATTTTAGAAAGCTATACAAAAGAAGAACTGGATCATTTTGAAAAATTTTTGAATCATGACAGAAATCATCTGTTTACGTATTCGGGATTGGAACTTTTATTAAATCGTTATATCATACGGACAGGAAAAGGAGTGGCAATGGAGACTCCGCAAGAAATGTTCCTTGGAATTGCAATGCATCTTGCCATGAAAGAGAAAAGAGACAGATCGATTTGGGTGAAAAGATTTTATGACATGTTGAGTACATTGAAAGTGACGATGGCAACGCCGACACTTGCAAATGCGAGAAAACCTCATCACCAGTTATCATCCTGCTTCATTGATACGGTGCCGGATAGTTTGAATGGAATTTACCGTAGCATTGATAGTTTTGCGAAGGTGAGTAAATATGGAGGAGGCATGGGATTGTACTTTGGAAAAGTAAGGGCAAGCGGCAGTGCAATCTGTGGATTTGAAGGTGCAGCAGGGGGAGTGATCCGCTGGATTCGTCTGGCAAATGATACGGCAGTTGCGGTAGACCAGCTTGGAGTAAGGCAAGGTGCGGTAGCAGTATATCTAGATGTTTGGCACAGAGATTTACCAGAGTTTTTGAATTTGAGAACCAACAATGGAGACGATAGAATGAAAGCGCACGATGTATTTCCGGCGGTCTGCTATCCTGATTATTTTTGGGAACAGGCGCGGGACAATATCGAAGGAGACTGGTATCTGATGTGTCCGCATGAAGTTTTGACAGTGAAAGGATACGCGTTGGAAGATTCTTTCGGAAAAGAATGGACAGAAAAGTATTTAGATTGCGTACAGGATACAAGAATCAAAAAGAGAATTGTTCCTATTAAAGATATTATTCGTTTGATCATCAAAAGTGCGGTGGAGACCGGAACACCTTTTACATTTAACCGAGACCATGTAAATCGTGCGAATCCAAATGGACATAAAGGAGTGATTTACTGCAGTAATTTATGTACAGAAATTGCACAAAATATGCGCGAAATTGAAGAAGTAGAGAAACGGATTGAGACAGCAGAAGGAGATACCGTTGTAGTGACGGTGACAAAACCGGGAGAATTTGTTGTCTGTAATCTGGCCAGTCTTTCACTGGGACATTTGGATGTGGAGGATGAAGAAGAAATTGCAAGAATTACCGGTTATGTAGTGCGGGCGCTTGACAATGTGATCGATCTGAACTTTTTTCCTGTGCCATATGCAAAGATTAATAATGAAAAATACCGTCCGATTGGACTAGGAGTCAGTGGGTATCATCATATGCTTGCAAAACATGGAATCGCATGGGAGAGTGAGAAACATTTGGAATTTGCAGAACAGGTTTTTGCACGTATTCATTATGCGGCGATTGAGGCCAGCAGTGATCTTGCAAAAGAAAAAGGAAGTTATCAGTATTTTGAAGGAAGCGATTGGCAGACGGGAAGCTATTTTGAAAAACGGAATTTGACAAATGAAAAATGGAAGCGGCTGCGGGAAAAGGTGAGAACACAAGGACTTCGAAATGGATATCTTCTTGCAGCGGCGCCGACAAGCAGTACAAGTATTATTTCCGGAACGACGGCAGGTCTGGATCCGATCATGAATAAATATTTTCTGGAAGAGAAGAAAAATGGTCTGATGCCGAGGGTTGCACCGGAGCTTTCGTACAAGACATACTGGTTTTACAAAAATGCACATTATATTGATCAGAGATGGTCTGTAAGAGCTTGTGGAGTGAGGCAGCGGCATATTGATCAAGCCCAAAGTATGAATCTTTATATTACAAATGAGTATACTTTCCGAAAAGTATTGGATCTTTATCTTCTTGCATGGGAAGAGGGGGTAAAGACGATTTATTATATACGATCTAAGAGTCTTGAAGTAGAAGAATGTGAGTCGTGTTCTTCATAGAAAAGAAGAAGGGAAAGAAAAAGATGGATAGTTTGAAAAAAAGACCACTTTTTAATCCGAAAGGAGATGTGGATGTACAACGAAGAAAGATCATTGGAGGAAATACAACAAATCTGAATGATTTTAACAATATGAAATATGGATGGGTGAGTGACTGGTATCGTCAGGCTATGAATAACTTTTGGATTCCGGAAGAAATCAATCTGGGAGTAGATATAAAAGATTATAAAAATTTACCATTACCGGAAAGACGGGCTTATGACAAGATTTTATCGTTTTTGATTTTTCTGGATAGTATCCAGACTGCGAATCTTCCGAATATCAGTGAATACATTACAGCGAATGAAGTCAATCTGTGTCTATCCATTCAGGCATTTCAAGAAGCGGTGCATAGTCAAAGTTACAGTTATATGCTGGATACAATCTGTGAACCGCAGGAAAGGAATGCGGTATTGTACCAGTGGAAAGAGGATGAACATCTTCTGAAACGGAATGAATTTATCGGAAATCTTTACAATGAATTTCAGGAAGAAAAAAGTACGAGAATGCTTGTAAATACGATTGTGGCAAATTATATTCTGGAGGGAATCTATTTTTATAGCGGTTTTATGTTTTTCTATAACCTGGGAAGGAATCGCCTGATGCCGGGATCTGTTCAGGAGATTCGTTATATCAATCGTGATGAAAACACGCATTTGTGGTTGTTTCGTAATATTTTGCTGGAATTAAAAAAAGAAGAACCGGAATTGTTTCGGGAGGAGGATGTTAACCGCTATCGAAGGATGATTAAAGAAGGTTGTGAGCAGGAAATAAAATGGGGACATTATGCAATCGGTGATAATGTACAAGGATTGAGCAAAGATATGATTACGGATTATATTCAATATCTGGGAAATCTTCGTTGCAGCAATCTTGGGTTTGCTCCGATTTATGAAGAACACATATCTGAGCCGGATAGTATGAAATGGGTTAGTCAGTACTCGAATGCGAATCAAATTAAAACTGATTTTTTTGAAGCGAGAAGTACAGCGTATGCGAAAAGCAGTGCGTTGGTAGATGATTTGTAGAAAAAAATGAAAAATACTGTTATAATAAGAGAAAATAAACACAGGGAGGATGGCTATGTTTAGGGAAGTAGCAAAAGAATTGTTGGACTTTATCAATAAAAGTTACAGTAGTTTTCATTTGATTTACAATATGAAGGAGGAACTGAAGAAGAACGGTTTTTCGGAACTTTATGAAGGGGAAAAATGGAATCTTGTAGAAGGCGGGAAATATTATGTGGCTCGCAATGAGTCTTCCATGATTGCATTTACAATTCCGAAGAAGGAATTTACCGGATTTAACATTATGGCAAGCCATAGTGATTTTCCTACATTTAAGTTAAAAGAGAATGCGGAAATGTGTGTGGAAAACCAGTATGTAAAATTGAACGTGGAGAAATATGGAGGCATGTTGTGTGCCCCGTGGTTCGATCGTCCGCTTTCGATTGCGGGAAGATTGCTTGTCAAAGAAGAGGGAAAAATCGTGACAAAGCTTGTGCATGTAGACCGGGATCTTGTGATGATTCCAAATCTTGCCATTCATATGAATCGCGAAGCAAATGAAGGATACAAATATAATGCACAAGTAGATATGCTTCCGCTTTTCGGAGGCGGCGATGCGAAAGGAAAACTGATGCAAATCATTGCAGAAAGCGCCGGCGTGAAAGAAGAGGATATTCTTGGAAACGATTTATATTTGTATAATCGGATGCCGGGAACAATCTGGGGAGCAGAAGAAGAATTTGTATCTTCTCCAAAATTAGATGATACACAGTGTGCGTTCGCTTCTTTGAAAGCATTTTTGGCGAGTGAGAATGACAATGCTGTGCCGGTACATTTTGTATCGGATAATGAAGAAGTAGGAAGCGGTACGAAACAAGGTGCAGCATCTACCTTTTTGAAAGATGTATTGATGAGAATCAATCGAGGGATCGGAAGAACAGAGGAAGATTATATAAGAGCACTTGCTTCCAGTTTTATGATTTCAGCAGATAATGCACATGCTGTTCACCCGAATTATGCAGACAAGACAGATCCGACGAATCGTCCATACTTGAACAAGGGCGTGGTAATTAAGTATAATGGAAACCAGTTATATACGACAGACGGTGTGTCCGCAGCAATTTTCAAGAGTCTGTGCGACAAAGCTAAGGTTCCTTATCAGACATTTGTAAATCGTTCTGATATGCGAGGGGGGTCCACACTTGGAAATATTTCCAACAATCAGGTTGCATTGAATACGGTCGATATCGGAATTCCACAGCTTGCAATGCATTCTTCTTATGAGACATGTGGTGTGAAAGACACGTATTATATGATTGAATCTGCAAAAGAGTTTTATAGTTCTGCTATTGTTGCAGATGGAAGCGGAAATTATTACGTGGAGAAATAGATCGAAAACGGAGGAAAGAGCGAAAAGTGAAAAGTATTATTATTGGAATTGCGGGTGGAACCGGATCTGGAAAATCTACATTTACAAAGAAGTTAAAAGAAGAGTTCAAGGATGATGTGGCGGTGTTGTACCATGACAACTACTACAGGGATCAAAGTGACATGAGCTTTGAAGAGAGGAAAAAAGTCAATTATGATCATCCGGATGCTATGGAGACGGAGCTTTTGGTAAAACAATTGAGAGAACTGAAGGACGGAAAAGCTATTGATTGTCCGGTATATGATTATACAAAGCATAACCGCTCTGAAAAAGTACAGCGTGTGGAGCCAAAACGTGTTATCCTGTTGGAAGGAATTCTTGTGTTGGCGGATGAGAGACTTCGGGATTTGATGGATATCAAGGTTTATGTGGAAGCGGATGCGGATGAACGTATTTTAAGGAGAATTCTGCGTGATGTAAAAGAACGGGGAAGAGATATTGAAGGCGTGATGCAGCAGTATTTAACGACTGTGAAGCCGATGCATTATCTTTATGTGGAGCCGACAAGAAGTATGGCAGATATTGTGATCAATAGTGGAATGAATCCCATTGCATTTACTCTTGTGAAAAACACAATTCAGAAAATTTTGGATGGTGAAGAATAGGATGGGGATGAAGGGCTTATCAAATATCAAAAGTAAACTTCTTGCGGAGGAGATTGAGGAACGGATTCTGCAGTATATTATTCAGACGCCTCTTGAAATTGGAACAAAACTTCCAAATGAGTTTGAGCTAGGAGAACGTTTTGGAGTTGGAAGAAGTACGATCCGTGAAGCGGTAAAGCTTCTTGTATCGAAAGGTATTTTGGAAGTTCGCCAAGGATCCGGGACTTATGTGATCAGTACTACACCGCCGGAACTTGATCCTTTGGGATTGCAGGGATTGGGGGATAAAATGTCCCTTGCTCTTGATTTGGTGAATTTGAGGATGATATTGGAACCGGGAATTGCAGAAATGGCAGCGCTGAATGCTACGGAGGAAGATATTAAGAAATTACGGGAAATTTGTGATATTACGGAAAGAAAAATCCGAAATGATGAAGATTATATTCATGATGATATCCAGTTTCACACTTGCGTTGCAGAGTGTTCGAAGAATAAAGTTGTGGAACAACTGATTCCGATGATTGATACGGCAGTTCTTATGTTCGTAAATGTGACTCATAAATTATTGAAAGAAGAGAGCATTGCCACACATAGAGCAGTAGTGGAAGCCATTGCGGATCATGATCCGGTGGGAGCAAGGGCAGCAATGATGATGCATATGACCTATAATCGTACATTGATTAAGAAGATGAAAGATGAATCGTAAAATATAGAAGATAGAAAGAGATTGCGCAAATGCGTAATCTCTTTTTGTAATGTAGGAGAGGTGCAATCTTTTTGAAATGGAAAATAATAGGAAAAATTTCCGAAAAAGGCAAAATACATCTGATGATTTTGAAGACTGAAAAGATTGTATGCGCGTAAAAACAATATAAAATTCATGGAAAATCTATAGAATACACTTGAATTTGTGAAAAATATACAATTGAGTAGGAGGGTGAATCAGCAAAAAGTAGAATATATATCTGATGACTTGAAAGGAAAGTAGAATAATGATAGCATAAAATACATAAGATGTCTGATGAATTTGGATAAGAGATGTATTTAAGAAGTAAAGGAGAAGTGTTATGGAACTCAATAGTCAGAGAGTAAGAAAGCTTGCACCAGAAAATGATCCGCTAAAGATTGGTATGGGATGGACTGTGGAGGATTTGGATAAGCCTCAGATTATGGTAGAAAGTACATTTGGAGACAGCCATCCGGGAAGCGCGCATTTGGATTGGTTTGTAGAGGAAGCTATGAAGGGAATCCAGGACGCGGGAGCAAGAGGAGCCAGATATTTTACAACAGATATTTGTGATGGAATTGCTCAGGGACATGATGGAATTAATTTTTCTCTTGTACATAGAGAAATGATTGCAAACATGATTGAAATCCACGGAAATTCTACAGGATTTGATGGGGGTGTCTTTATTGCAAGTTGTGATAAATCTGTACCTGCATGTCTGATGGGAATCGCGAGACTGAATATGCCATCTATCGTGATTACCGGAGGTGTGATGGAAGCGGGACCGGATCTTTTGACACTGGAGCAGATCGGTGCTTACTCTGCGATGTGTCAGAGAGGAGAGATAACAGAAGAGAAGCTTACATATTACAAACACCATGCATGTCCATCCTGCGGAGCATGTTCATTCATGGGAACAGCATCCACAATGCAGATCATGGCAGAAGCTTTGGGGCTGATGCTTCCTGGTTCGGCACTGATGCCGGCTACATGCAACGATTTGAAAGAAATGGCGTACAAAGCAGGGAAACAGATTGTTGAACTTGCAAAGAAAGGTATCAAAGCAAGTGATATCGTAACAATGAAAGCATTTGAAAATGCGATCATGGTGCATGCCGCGATTTCGGGTTCTACAAATTCCTTACTTCATATTCCGGCGATGGCACATGAATTAGGATTGGAACTGGATTCTGATACATTTGACAGAATGCACAGAGGTGCACACTATCTTCTCGACATTCGCCCGGCGGGGAAATGGCCGGCACAGTTCTTCTATTACGCAGGTGGTGTTCCTGCGGTTATGGAAGAAATCAAAGACAGCCTTCACTTAGATGTACTGACAGTGACAGGTAAGACATTGGGAGAAAACTTAGAAGAACTAAAGAAAAACGGATTTTACGAAAAATGTGAAAGTTACTTGAAAAAATGGGGAATCAAGCGTACTGATGTGATTCGTCCATATAATGATCCAATCGGAAAGGATGGAACAGTTGCAATCTTGAGAGGAAATCTTGCACCGGAAGGCTCTGTAGTGAAACATTCCGCAGTTCCGAAAGAAATGTTTAAAGCCGTATTAAAAGCAAGACCATTTGACTGTGAAGAAGATGCGATTGCAGCTATTTTATCTCACGATGTACATCCGGGAGAGGCAGTATTTATCCGATATGAAGGACCGAAAGGTTCTGGAATGCCGGAAATGTTCTACACAACAGAAGCTATCTCTTCAGATCCAGAGCTTGGAAAATCCATTGCTTTGATCACAGACGGAAGATTTTCCGGAGCATCCAAAGGACCTGCCATCGGACATGTATCACCGGAAGCAGCAGACGGAGGACCGATCGCACTTGTAGAAGAAGGGGATCTTATCAAGATTGATATTCCGGAAAGAATCCTCGCAATCGTAGGAATTGACGGGAAAGAGCTTCCGGAAGAAGAGGTTGCAAAAGTGCTGGAGGAACGTAGAAAAGCATGGCAACCGAAACCACAGAAGTATACAAAAGGCGTATTGAAAATTTACTCAGAACATGCCGTTTCTCCAATGAAAGGCGGATACATGGAATAAGCGCAGAAAGAAGAAAGGAATGTAAGAAAATGAAAACAATAGAAGAACAGTTTCGTGAAGCTTTAGTAGTACCGGTTGTTGTGTTAAATGATGCGAAAGATGCGCTGCCACTTGCAGATGCGTTGGTAGAAGGCGGGCTTCCATGCGCGGAAGTCACATTCCGAACAGATGCTGCGGAAGAATCTATCCGTCTTATGGCAGAAAAATACCCGGACATGCTCGTTGGAGCCGGAACGGTATTGACAATCGAGCAAGTGGATCGCGCAGTAAAAGCAGGCGCTAAATTTATTGTAAGTCCGGGATTTGATCCGGAGATCGTGGACTACTGTCTGGAAAAAGAGATTCCGGTATTTCCAGGATGCATCACACCATCTGAAGTTGCACAGGCAGTAAAGAGAGACTTGAAAGTTGTAAAATTCTTCCCGGCAGAACAGTTTGGTGGAGTGGCAACGATCAAAGCCATGGCAGCGCCATACACCATGGTGAAATTCATGCCGACAGGCGGAATCAGCGCCAAGAATTTAAAAGACTATTTGTCTTGCGACAAGATTCTTTGCTGTGGCGGAAGCTGGATGGTGAAAGGGGATCTGATCAAAGCGGGAGAATTTGATAAAATCAGAGAGTTGACAAAAGAAGTAGTTGCTCTTGCAAAAGAAATCGTACAATAAGAAGTTGGAATGATAAATAAGTGGAGGAAGAATATGAATCTGAATTTAAGACCAAAGGAAGAATGCAAATTTGATGCGGTATCTTTAGGAGAGGTTATGCTTCGCCTGGATCCGGGAGAGGGAAGAATTCGTACAGCAAGAAGTTTCCGTGCATGGGAAGGCGGCGGAGAATATAATGTGATCCGTGGACTTCGTAAATGTTTTAAAATGGACACAGCGGTAATCACAGCATTTGCAGACAATGAAGTGGGAATGTTAATGGAGGACTTCATTATGCAGGGCGGTGTAGATACATCTTTGATCAAATGGATGCCGACAGATGGAATCGGAAGAATCTGCAGAAACGGAATCAACTTTACAGAAAGAGGGTTTGGAATCCGTGGAGCAGTAGGATGTTCGGACAGAGCAAATACAGCAATTTCAAAAGCCATACCGGAGGATTTTGATTTTGATTATATTTTCGGAGAACTTGGTGTGAGATGGCTGCATACAGGCGGAATTTACGCAGCCTTATCCGAGCAGTCATGCGAAACTGTGCTTGCTGCGATCAAAACTGCTAAGAAATACGGAACGATTGTTTCTTATGATTTGAATTACAGACCGTCTATGTGGAGTGCAATCGGTGGAAAAGAAAAAGCGCAGGAAGTAAACAAAGAAATTGCAAAATATGTGGATGTAATGATCGGAAATGAAGAAGATTTCACAGCATGTCTCGGATTTGAAATTGAAGGAAATGATGAGAACCTGAAAGAACTGAATTTGGACGGATATAAGAAGATGATCAACGAGGCTGCAAAAACATATCCGAATTTTAAGGCAGTGGCAACAACGCTTCGTGAAGTGAAAACTGCAACGGTCAACGACTGGAGCGCGATCTGTTGGGCAGATGGAGAAATTTATAAAGCAAAAGACTATAAGGGGCTGGAAATCATGGACCGTGTAGGCGGCGGAGATTCTTTCGCATCTGGTTTGATCTATGGTCTGATGTCATCAGAAAATGCAGAACTTGCAGTAAACTATGGTGCGGCTCACGGCGCCCTTGCAATGACAACACCTGGCGATACTACGATGGCAAGCAAGAAAGAAGTAGAAGCCATTATGGGCGGTGCCGGAGCAAGGGTACAAAGATAAGGAAAAGGAATACGAGAGGAGAATAAGATATGGAAGCGACGACAGCTTTAAATCCAACAAGACTGGTAATTGCTGCTTTGATAGGACTTGTGATATTGTTGGTTTTAATCATTAAATTCAATGTGCAGGCGATGGTGGCAATTTTGATTGGTGCGCTTGCAATCGGATTGATGGCAGGTATGCCGTTAGAAGATATAGTGAAAGCCGTCAATGACGGAATTGGGAATACGTTGGAAGGCATTGCCCTTCTCGTAGGTTTGGGTTCTATGTTTGGAGCGATATTGGAAGTTTCCAGAGGAGCACAGAGTATTGCAGTTACCATGGTGAAGAAATTCGGAGATCAGAAAGCAGCGTGGGCACTTGGAATTACAGGACTTGTAATTGCGATGCCGGTGTTCTTCGATGCAGGACTCATTATTCTGATTCCACTTGCATTTTCCCTTGCGAAAAAGACAAAGAGATCTTCGCTTTTCTATGTTATTCCGCTGCTTGCGGGACTTGCAGTAGGACATGCGTTTATTCCGCCAACACCAGGACCGGTGCTTGTGGCAACCATGCTGAATGTTGACCTGGGATGGGTAATTATGGTAGGTATTTTCTGTGGTATTTTTGCTATGATCGTAGCAGGTCCTGTATGAGGAGCGATCTGCGGAAAGAAATTTTATGTTCCGGTTCCGGAGCATGTGGCGAGTCAAGAAGACTTTGAAGAGTCCAAACTTCCTAAATTCGGAACGATTGTAGGAATTATTTTGATTCCCCTTGTATTGGTCATTTTTGATTCTGTTGCGGGCGTTGTTCCGGCATTGGAGCCGATCCGCGGGATTACAGGGTTTTTAGGGGAACCATTTGTTGCGCTACTAATTGCGACGGTAGTAGCCATGTTCATTCTTGGAACAAAGCATGGATATAGTAATAAAGAATTGGAAAAAGTAATGACAAAATCTTTGGAACCGACCGGAATGATTCTTCTTGTAACGGCAAGTGGCGGTGTTCTGCGCTACATGCTTCAGTATTCCGGACTTGGTGAGGTGATCGGAAATGCAGTTGCATCCGCATCATTGCCTCTTGTTGTTGTAGCTTTTGTAGTAGCAGCGCTTGTACGTATTTCAGTTGGTTCTGCTACGGTAGCTATGACTATGGCAGCAGGTATTATTGCGGCAATGCCGGGGATTGCTGAACTTTCTCCGCTTTATCTTGCATGTACGACAGCAGCAATTGCAGGAGGGGCAACGGTTTGTTCACACTTTAACGATTCTGGTTTCTGGCTTGTGAAATCGTTAGTAGGAACAGATGAGAAAACAACATTGAAAACATGGACAATTATGGAAACGTTAGTTGGTGGTACGGGATTTCTTGTAGCTCTTGTAATTTCATTTTTTGCATAAATTGTCAATATTAGAAAATTAAAACATACGAAAGCAGGCATATCGAAAATGTCTGCTTTTTGTAGTATACAAGGATTTAGAGAAAATTGTTTTGTACTACAATATCTTAAGAAAAGACGAAAAATTCTTAAGATTCTCTTATATTACGCTGAAAAAGAAAAAATTCTGTTATACTGTGGTCTATAAAAAGCAAAGGGAAAAATATTTTGAAGAAATTAGAAAAACTGATTGAGAAAATAATGCCGGTAGATCGTTTCTTGATTACGGTATTTGCGTTTATGTTTAACAGTCTTGTATATTCAGGAGCGCATGAGATTGCAGGAGGATGGAAACACCATCTTTTGGTCAGTGCGGTAGATAAAAATATACCGTTCATTCCGGAAAGTCTTATCATATATTTTGGATGTTACATTTTTTGGGTATGGAATTATGTATTGATTGCCAAGCTGGACAAGGAGCGGGCTTACCGCTTTTATTTTGCGGACTTTTTTTCGCGGGTTATCTGCTTTGCAATCTTTCTTTTGTTTCCCACAACAAATATCAGACCTGAAATAACAGGAAGTGGATTTTGGGAGCAGGGAATGCGCTTCCTCTATTATATAGATAAAGCAGATAACTTGTTTCCTTCCATTCATTGCCTTATCAGTTGGTTCTGCTATATTGGAATCCGGAAGGTGGATGCTGTTCCAAAGTGGTATCAGAGATTTTCGTGCGTCTTTGCGGTGCTTGTTTTTGTGTCTACGTTGACCACAAAGCAACATGTGATCTGGGATGTGGCAGGAGGAGTTTTACTGGCGGAGATGACATTTTTTATAGCGAATCATACGAATATATATTTATATTATGAGAACTTGTGGAGGAAGGTGACACAGGTTCTGTTTGGTAAGAAAGGGAAGCAACATGAGAGATGTGAAAAAGAATGTATGTAATGTCGTTTTTCTTTTTCTCGTATTTGGGCTGACGGTATACGGGGTATTCAAAGGAGAGGATATTACAGAAGTTTTTTCAATAATGAAACACGCCGATCCAATGTATCTTTTTCTTGGGATTCTATGTGTTATATTTTTTATCTGGGGAGAGTCTGTTATCATTTATTATCTGATGAGGACTCTTTCTATCCGTTTAAAGAAGAGAACGTGTTTTCTGTTTTCATCCATTGGTTTTTTCTTTAGCTGTATTACACCGTCGGCAAGTGGCGGACAGCCGATGCAGATCTACTATATGAGGAAGAAAAATATTCCAATCCCGGTATCAACGCTTGTTCTGATGATTGTAACGATTACTTACAAACTTGTACTTGTTGTGATTGGTGTGGCGGTTATTTTGTTTGGGCAAGGGTTTATCAGGGAATACCTGATGCATATACGGACGGTGTTTTATCTTGGAATACTTCTGAATGTGTTTTGCGTTGGAGTAATGCTGATCCTTGTTTTTCATCCAATGTTTGCCAAGACGATTATGATGAAAAGTCTAAGAATTCTAGAAGGTTTGCACTTTTTGAAGCATAAGAAAGAAAGGATGCTGAGTTTGGAAAATTCTATGGAACTTTATAACAATACGGCAGCATTTTTCAAGGAACACGTAAAAGTCATCTTGTATGTATTTGGCATTACATTTTTACAGAGAACAGCATTGTTTTTGACAACATATTTTGTTTATCTTGCGTTTGGGCTTTCGGGGAAATCCATATTTGATATTGTTCTTTTACAGGCAGTCATCTCGATTTCGGTGGATATGCTTCCACTCCCGGGAGGAATGGGAATCAGTGAAAAACTGTTCCTTACTATATTTGTACCTGTGTTTGGCGCAAAGTTTCTGCTTCCGGGAATGCTCTTAAGCAGAGGGCTTGGATATTATGCGCAGCTTTTTATAAGTGCTGCCATGACGGTTGTGGCTCAGTTTACCATAAAACCACAAAAAAGCTAAAATGTGTTTGTCTTCAAAAGAAAAAGTAATAGGAAAAGAGGAAAGTTATGTTAGGATATTATAATTATTCAGTGATTTTGACTTATATAGGTTTGGTTTCATCTGTGATGGGAATGACATTTGCGGTAAGCGGGAGATATAAACTTGCCATATTTTGTCTTGCGTTTTCCGGACTTTGCGATATGTTTGATGGGAAAATTGCCCGGGCAATGAAAAACCGTACGGAGGATGAAAAACGGTTTGGGATTCAGATCGATTCACTCTGCGATATGGTATGTTTTGGCGCGTTCCCGGTTGTCTTATGTTATAGCAGTGGAATGAGAAGTGTGTCGGGGAGATTGATCCTTGCGTTTTACTGTCTTGCGTCGGTGATCCGCCTTGGTTATTTTAATGTGATGGAAGAAAAAAGACAGAATGAGACGGAGGAGGCAAGAGTTTATTATGAAGGGCTTCCGATTACAACTATTGCGATCGTACTGCCGATTGCGTGTCTCTTGAAACCTTATTTTGGATTGGCATTCGGTCTGATCATACAACTTATTATGTTTGTGATGGCATTTCTTATGATATTCCGCTTCAAATTAAAGAAACCGGGAAATAGAGTGCTGGCACTTCTTGTAGTTTGTGTTGGGCTGGCAGTGTTGCGGATTTTGCATATCATTTAGCCGAAACTACCAATTACATTGTGCATTTATGAGGAATAGTTATGGTATATAAAGACAGAGATGGAAATATAAAAGGAAAACAGGGTGTTCAGGACAGATTGCTTTCCAAGTTGTATGGGTGTGTATGCGGAAGGCTGTTGATCGGAATTCTTATAAGACCTTGGATTTCAAAAGCGATAGGGAAAATACTTGACAGTAAATGTTCTGTTTGGCTGGTACCCGTGTTTGTGAAAGCAAATCGGATAGATTTGTCGTTATGTGAAAAGAAAAAGTTTTGCTCCTACAATGACTTCTTTACGAGAAAGTTCACCTCAGATGCCAGACATATTCTTATGGAAAAAAATATATGGATCAGCCCTTGTGACGGAAAGCTTACGGTCTATCCGATTTTGGATGACAGTAGGTTTTTGATCAAACATACATGGTATACGGTGGAAGAACTTTTACGGGATCAGAAACTTTCTGTAAAATACCGAGGAGGATATGCGTGGATCTTTCGATTGTCCGTGGAAGATTATCACAGGTATTGTTATGTGGCGGACGGTCTGCAATCCACAGTAAGAAGGATTCCGGGTGTTTTCCATACCGTAAATCCAGTTGCCAATGACAGATATCCTATTTATAAGGAGAATACGAGAGAGTATGCGGTTCTTCGTACGGAGGAATTTGGGGATGTACTTATCATGGAAGTCGGCGCCCTTTTGGTTGGAAAGATTGAAAATCATAGACAGGAAGGACTAGTGAGAAGAGGGGAGGAAAAAGGCAACTTTGCCTTTGGAGGATCCACGATTATTCTTCTTACTGAGAAGGATAGGGTAAGACCGGATCGGGACATTTTGATGAATACACAACGATTGTATGAGACACTTGTACACATGGGTGGGAAAATTGGTGAAAGTATAAGAAAAGGATAAGATTGCTCAATTTGCGATTGGTACTTGTAGAACACAAAAAAGATATGGTATAATTAATCTATATAAATTAATATGAAAAACAAATTGAGGAGAAACTTATGAAAAGAGTGTTATTAAAGCTGAGCGGGGAAGCTTTGGCAGGTGATAAAAAAACAGGCTTTGATGAGGCTACATGTATCGGAGTTGCAAATCAGGTGAAGCAGATTGTGGATTCTGGAATTCAAGTTGCAATCGTAACAGGTGGCGGTAACTTTTGGAGAGGTCGTACAAGTGAGACGATCGACCGTACAAAAGCAGACCAGATCGGAATGCTTGCCACAGTAATGAACTGTATTTATGTGTCAGAGATTTTCCGACATGTGGGAATGAAGACGGAAGTGTTTACACCATTTACATGCGGCGCTTTCACAAGCTTATTTTCTAAAGATGCTGCAGTAGAAGCTTTGAATGATGGTAAAGTGATTTTCTTTGCAGGTGGAACAGGACATCCATACTTCTCAACGGATACAGGTGCCGTATTACGTGCGATAGAAATCGAGGCGGATGCAATGCTTCTTGCGAAAGCTATTGACGGCATTTATGACAGTGATCCGAAGTTGAATCCGAATGCAAAGAAGTATGATGAGATTACAATTCAGGAAACGATAGACCAAAGACTTGGAGCGGTAGACCTTGCAGCATCCATTCTTTGTATGGAAAATAAGATGCCGATGCTTGTATTCGGACTCAATGAAAAGAACAGCATCGTAGAGACAATGACAGGAACTTTTACAGGTACGAAGGTAACTGTATAAATAAAGAGAAAGCAGAGGACATATATTATGAAAGAAAGAATCATTCCATTTGATGAGAAAATGACAAAATCTTACAACAGCCTTGCGGCAGAACTGCAGACAATCCGGGCAGGACGTGCAAATCCGCATGTGCTTGATAAATTAACTGTAGATTATTATGGAATGCCGACACCAATTCAGCAGGTTGCAAATGTATCCGTACCGGAAGCTCGTATGATTCAGATTCAGCCATGGGAAAAATCTATGTTAAAGGAAATCGAGAAAGCAATCCTTGTGTCGGATATCGGAATCAATCCTACAAATGACGGAAGTACTGTACGTCTTATATTCCCTGAACTTACAGAGGAGCGAAGAAAAGAGCTTGTAAAAGATGTAAAGAAAAAAGGTGAAGGTGCCAAAGTTGCGGTTCGCAATATCCGCCGTGATGGTAACGATGCATTTAAAAAATTAAAAGGAACAGAAGTTTCCGAGGATGAGATCAAAGATCTGGAAGATGAATTACAGAAAATTACGGATAAGTATATTAAGGATATTGAAAAATTAGTGGATGAGAAGTCAAAAGAAGTTATGACTGTATAGCCACTGCAGAATTCAAAATGGAATGAAGAAGGGGCGGGAAATGAGTCGCCCTTTCTTTATTGTACAGGGAGGATAAATTATGAATGTACCACAGCATATTGCGATCATTTTAGACGGAAATGGCCGTTGGGCGAAAGCGAAAGGAATGCCGAGGAATTACGGACATGCGCAGGGAAGTAAAAATGTGGAGCGTATCTGTGAAGATGCCTATAAGATGGGAGTAAAATATTTGACAGTCTATGCGTTTTCTACAGAGAACTGGAATAGACCGAAGAATGAAGTGGATGCACTGATGAAGCTTTTGAGAAATTACATGAAAACCTGTCTGAAGACTGCGGAGAAAAACCGGATGAAAGTGCGGGTGATTGGAGATAAAACAAAGCTTGATGAGGATATCAGAACCAGAATAGAAGAACTGGAGGCAGCTACCATCAATAATGATGGTCTGAATTTTCAGATTGCATTGAATTATGGCAGCAGAGATGAGATGATTCGGGCAATCCGAAGGCTTGC
This sequence comes from Lachnospiraceae bacterium EP-SM-12S-S03, assembly GCA_020540725.1. Taxonomy (GTDB): domain Bacteria; phylum Bacillota; class Clostridia; order Lachnospirales; family Lachnospiraceae; genus Faecalimonas. Next base: position 55,888 of record JAJBSL010000002.1, on the reverse strand, counting down.
CAAAGACTGTGAAGCAGGAAAAGTAAAAAGTGAGGACATTTCAGAAGAAATGTTTGAAGGCTATTTGGATACGCATGATATTCCGGATCCGGATCTTTTGATTCGTACAAGCGGCGAACTCAGATTATCGAATTACTTGTTATGGCAGCTTGCGTATACGGAGTTTTATTTTACCGATGTTCTTTGGCCGGATTTTACAAAAGAAGAATTAAAAAAAGCTATTGAACATTATAATAGAAGAGAAAGACGGTTCGGGGGATCGAAGGAGGAAGAGTAGTGTTTAAGACGAGATTATTGAGTGGAATTTTGCTGGTGCTCATTGCCTTGGCAACGATCATTCCGGGGGGATTTGTTTTGGCGGCAGTCCTTTGTTTGATCAGTTTGAAAGGAATGCATGAACTGTATCAGATTGCAAAGGTGCAGAATAAACTTCCAGGGATTGTAGGAATGTTTGCCGCGGTAGTATATTATTGTCTGCTGATTTTTGGTTCCGGAATGGAAGATTGGTTTGCCATGACAGCAATCGGGTTCCTGATCATACTGATGGCGGTGTATGTATTTACATTTCCAGAATATAAGGCAGAACAGATTATGGTGGTTTATTTCGGTTTGTTTTATGTAACGGTTATGCTTTCTTATGTATACCGTACGCGAATGCTCGCTCAGGGAGCATTTCTCGTATGGCTTGTGTTTCTGTGCTCCTGGGGGAGTGACACTTGTGCGTACTGTGTAGGTATGTTAATTGGAAAACATAAGATGGCTCCAGTACTTAGTCCGAAAAAATCCATTGAAGGTGGAATTGGTGGTGTAGTAGGAGCAGCTCTTTTAGGAGCGGTTTATGCGCTTGCGGTTAATAGATTTGCGAGTGGTGTAAATGCAAATGTTCTGCACTATGCAATTATCTGTGGGGTTGGATCTATGATTTCACAGGTGGGAGATTTAGCTGCATCTGCTATTAAGAGAAATCATAACATCAAAGATTATGGTCATCTGATTCCTGGACATGGTGGAATTCTTGACCGATTTGATAGTGTGATTTTTACGGCACCGATTATTTATTACCTATCAGTATTTTTGATTGGATAAAGAGGGAATTTTATGAAGAAAATAGCAATTTTGGGTTCGACAGGCTCTATTGGTACCCAGACATTGGAGATTGTGAGAGAACAAAAAGATATAGAAGTGCTCGGGCTTGCAGCAGCCAATAACATTGCGCTTTTGGAAAAGCAGATTCGAGAGTTTATGCCGAAAATCGTGGCTGTATGGACAGAGGAAAAGGCGAAAGAACTCCGTGATAAAGTGACAGACCTAAATGTGAAAGTTGTGTCTGGAATGGAAGGACTTTTGGAAGTGTCTGTTATTCCGGAGATGGAGATTCTCGTAACTGCAGTTGTAGGTATGATCGGGATTCGTCCGACAATTGCGGCGATTAAAGCGAAGAAGAAGATTGCCCTTGCTAATAAGGAAACTCTTGTAACAGCAGGACATATTATTATGCCTTTGGCTAAGGAATATGGAGTACCAATTCTTCCGGTGGACAGTGAACACAGTGCAATTTTTCAATCACTGCAAGGCGGACAGGAAAAGGCACTTCACAAGATTTTACTAACGGCTTCCGGCGGACCATTCCGTGGAAGAAAAAGGAAAGAACTCCAAAATATTCAGGTGGAGGATGCTCTGAAACATCCAAATTGGGAAATGGGAAGGAAAATCACGATTGATTCTTCGACTATGGTAAACAAAGGGCTGGAAGTGATCGAGGCGAAATGGTTGTTTGATGTGACAGTGGATCAGATTCAGGTTGTTGTACAGCCGAAGAGCATCATTCATTCTATGGTGGAATATGTAGATGGTGCCGTGATCGCGCAACTTGGTACGCCAGATATGAAATTACCAATTCAGTATGCGCTTTACTACCCGGAGAGAAGATATCTTCCGGGAGAGCGATTGGATTTTTGCAAATTAACTGAGATTACATTCGAAGAGCCGGATATGGAGACGTTCTACGGTCTCCGTCTTGCATTTGAAGCGGGAAGAGAAGGGGGAAGCCTTCCGACAGTATTTAATGCGGCCAATGAACGGGCAGTACAGAAGTTTCTTGATCGTAAGATAAGATATCTTGAGATTCCGGAAATCATTGAGACATGTATGAGGAATCACGAGAATATTTTACATCCATCTGTGGAAGAAATATTAGAGACAGAAAGAGAAGTATATGAGCAGATAGAAAGCAGGTGGTAGTCCATGGGAATTATTCTCGCACTGTTATTATTTAGTTTTATTGTATTTTTTCATGAGTTAGGACATTTTCTTCTTGCAAGAAAAAATGGAATTTATGTGGAAGAATTTTGTATAGGAATGGGACCTGTTCTTGTGAAAAAGAAGGGGAAAGAGACAACATACTCTATTCGTCTTCTTCCGATCGGCGGAGCGTGTATGATGGGAGAAGATGAAGTAGATGATTTAAGTGAAGGAAGCTTTAACAGTAAATCTGTGTGGGCAAGAATATCTGTCATTGCAGCAGGACCAATCTTCAACTTCATTTTAGCCTTCATCTTATCCGTGATCGTGGTTTCATGGCTTGGCTATGATAAGCCGGTTATCAATACGGTACTGGAGAATTCAGCGGCAGAAGAAGCAGGACTTCAGCAAGGTGATGTAATTAAAGAAATCAATAATAAAAATATTCATATTTTCCGTGAGATTTCGGCTTATAATCAGTTTCATCCTGGAGAAAAAATGGAATTGAAATATGAACGTAACGGGAAAGACTATAAAGTGTCTCTGACACCAAGGAAAAGTGATTCGGGTGGATATTTGATTGGTATTACACAGAAGGAATATCAAAAGGCAAATGCATTTACGGCTCTTCAATATGGGGCCTATGAGGTGAAATTTTGGATTGATTATACGATAGAAAGCTTAAAAATGCTGTTTACAGGAGTGGTTGGATTGGATCAGCTATCTGGACCAGTCGGAATAGTGGATGTGGTGGAGCAAGCTTATGATACAAACATTCAATATGGAGTATCGTCTGTGGTACTTGCGTTTTTGAATTTATCTATTCTCCTGTCGGCTAACCTGGGAGTAATGAACTTACTTCCAATACCGGCACTTGATGGTGGAAGACTTGTATTTCTTTTTGTAGAAGCAATCCGTGGTAAAAGAGTACCACCAGAGAAAGAAGGTATGGTGCATTTTATCGGATTAATTGCGCTTTTTGGATTGATGATATTTGTAATGTATAATGATTTGCAGCGATTATTTTAACAATTGGGGACGTAGTAAAATTCAATTTTACTACGTCCCCAATTGAGTTTTGCCCTGTCCCTTTTTGAAAATGCCCTGTCCCCTATAAATTTGCTATACGAGTTCAGCAATTCGCGAGACACCCACATATATTTGGGAAATTTTATACCATGTCTTATAATCTACTACGCCTGTTTGTGGCAAATCAAAAATTTTTTGGAATTCGCGTACAGCATTTGCAGTTGCCTGACCGTATATTCCGTCAGCAGTAATCTTCTGGAGAGCAGGATATGCTCCGGAAATCACATTCAATTGATTTTGCATTTGCCGCACTTTATCACCAGAAGCACCGATGCTAAGGTCATATCCTGGCCAAGATGCTGGAATTCCGGAAATTTCCTGTGCTGTATTGATGTACATATCGTCTCCATAATAGTAGCGAAGAATTTCAATTGGAGAGTAGCCCTGATCTCCTAATGCCATAGAACCCCATTGAGTCAACCAAGTAGTAACAACATACAAAACCTAGAAAGCGCGAGTTTACGCGGTTTTTGAGAGGTAGTAGTACACGTCAAGAGTATCGTTTTCGCGGTTATATACGATTTTTTCGATAATGCTTCGTAACATTTCATTCTTTTGCTGATTGCTGCAAGAGTCAGATTGCAAAGCTTCGTATACGTTCTTTATTTTGGATAGCATAAGTTTTTTGTCTGACGCGTCATCGGCAACTTCCGGAATAATATTATTGATTTTCTCTAAAATGGAAGCACGTTCATTTTCAACAAACTTTTTGTTTTCTTTGTACTCCTCTAATGTATCGACGCCAGCACGGTAAGCATCTTTCATGCGTTGCTCCATTGATTTGAGACGGGCAAGCTGCTCATCGAGAAGAGCCTTCTCATCCACTTCTTCGACAATTATCACTTCCTTGTATTCAAAACAAATATTCTCAGTACGTAAAACTTCCTCTAAGGATGATAAAACGGCCGGCTCAAGCTTTAGCGAACTTATACTTGTCTTTGCAAGACATTTTCCTTTACAGTATCCATAGCAAACAAAATGAGAGTAGTTGCTTCCGTCTGATTTTTTGCGCATATTCTTAACAATCATAGTACGGCCACAGGAAGGACATTTTAGAAGACCACTTAACCAATGACGATAGGTTGAGGAAGGGCGGGTTCCGCGTGGCTTGTATGTAGACTGATATCGCTCTTGCGCAGCTTCGAACATATCTTTCGAAATAATAGCCTCGTGCTTTCCTTCTTCTATGATCCATTCGTCCTTACTTTTGATTCTATTTGTTTCATTCTCTGTCCGGTTCCATCGGATCATACCACAATAGGTAGGGTTCTGCACAATATACTCAATGGACCGCGTCTCGAAGGGCTTATTACGTGATGTCTTGAGACCGAGTGAATTCAGGTATCTTGCAATATCAAAAAAGCTGCAGTGCTCATTTACATATTTGTTGAAAATAATACGTATAATTTTTGCTTCTTCTTCGACGATAACCGGAGGCTCTCCGTTTACTTTGATTTTGTATCCGAGTGGTGGCCGCGACTGATATCCACCACGGCTCGCCTTTTCCTTCATTCCGCGAAATACTTCTTCAGAAAGGTTGGTAGAGTAGAATTCATCATTCCATTCGATGATACGCTCGATCAGGGAACCGAAAGGTCCATCCATAATACTTTCAGACTTGCTGATCACGTCCACGCCACATTGTTTTCGGAGTAAAGATTTATACACAATACTTTCTTCCTGATTCCGGGCGAATCGGCTAAATTTCCAAACAACGATTACCTGGAACGGAGAAGGCTTTGATTTGGCCATGGAAATCATTCTTTGGAAGTCAGGACGCTTATCGGCCTTTCTTCCGGATATACCTAAATCCATAAAAATAAACTCTTCCGGAACAAAAATATCATGAGACTTCGCGTAAGATAAAAGAAGTTTTTTCTGCGATTCCGGAGAAAGTTCTTCTTGCATGTGTGTGCTGACACGAATATACAATGCTCCAATTTTCATTCGATATCATCTCCTTTGTAAAATGTATGTCAAAATAGTATAAAAATAACAGCCATCGAAAATATGTTCCGATTGCGATAGCTGCCCGAAGATGATACAATATATTTGTTCATTAATAGTTGCATATCTTCGGATATGTATCCGTCTCGGTGTTGGTAGCGCCGGGGCGGTTTTTCTATAGTTTGATTCTATAAGTTGTTTTCAAAATCTAGTGATGATATTGCTACATTCATTCTATTATTATAATCCCATGTTATTATAATAGCGGAGTCTGATGTATGCCACGTAGTTTTAACTGTTACATATCCGTAGCGAAAGGCATCATTCCACTTATCTTGGTCGTTTTGGTAAGTAGTATCTGACCATGTGAATTCTTCAGCTTCACATTCACCATAAATATTGCTAATGTATTCTTTTATTTCTGAATAAACATTCATAGGATTAGAGAGCATTTCTTTATCATACGAACACCAATAAGCTTTTAATTGATTATCAAAAAAACAATATGTTGAGTCTAAAGAAGAAGCATATTTGTCTTTTAATTTTACTGGCTTGTAATTGATGTATTCAACATTATTATCAACCGTAGAGTAAAGAGTATCTTCTTCCCTTGTTTCATTATCTCTAACTTCTTGAGCAGCCATATTCCATCTTGTAAAATTAGGAGGTAAGAGATAGTCAAGCGTTAGTTCTGAATGATCCTTAGCAGTTTTTTCTACTGGAAGATTTTTTGGAGTATCTTTAGATACTTGCGATAATTCTATGGTTTTTGTAGTTCCTAATGCTGATGCCTCGTAACTTATAATATCATCTTTGAAAGTAAATTCTTTTGTATCATCAGTTGAAGCAAGAAGAGCGGTGTCTGTTTTTTCTTTGTCTCTTTTAGATGTCCAACTATATTCTTCAACGTATTTTGTTGGGGCTTCATATGTACCAATCCAGTAGATAGACTTGGTGTCACCATCATCTGATACCCAGTTGATTTCAATTGTACTATCTGAAATAACTGCTTCCATCCATGCCCCATTATTTTCATCAGACTTCCATGTCCCGGTTAAATCAGTAGGTTCTTTTTCTTCTTTTGCTTCGGACTTATTTTCTGAATCTTTGGAATTTCCTCCACATGCAACGATAGAAGTTGCTAAAGCAAAAGTTAAGAATAAAGTTACAATTTTCTTTTTCATATTTTCCTCTCTTTCTTCTTTCCGTATTTTAACATCACATTTTATATAAACACTAAAGTGATTATATTATTTATTAATCTTTATAATATCTACCAAACAATCATTCATAAAGTCTTCAGAAATATATACCTCGTCTCCGAACGTTTTACCTGGTGTTACTTTTACTTTTAGATCTTTGGTAATCGTGCAATACAGCTCCAATGCGTTTTCGTTTTCAAATATGTATTTCATTTTGGTACTCCAATATTTTCCAGTAGTATTTGTGCTGACTTTTGATAAAATAAAATAGTTATGAAAATACTACTTGATAAAATTATGCTTAGTAAAAATCTATCTGTTCGTCAAGTATCGATACTGACCGGGATTTCAAAATCGTCAATCCAAAGAATTGCCAACAATGAGATTTCCCCGTCCGCAGATACTTTAGAACGTCTTGCTAAAGGTCTAAAAGTTCGAGTTTATGACCTTATTGAATCTGATTATAAATAAGTGTCCCACATCTGGGACGATCCCCCAAATACCCGTAAGTTTTCTTTTTCTAAAATGTATATATAGTAAAGAAATAAATAAAAGAACAAATGTTCGGAAATACTATTGAAATATTACAAAAGAAGTAGTAATATTCAATTAAGGAATTTCGAACGTGCGTTCAAAAAAGATGAACAGCGGGAGGGGTACATATGAGTTGCGATAAGTACAAGCAGAGTATCATTGAATTAATCAATGAAATAGAAGATGAAGAAACACTTCTATTTATACTTGAACTCATCAAAAGACTTAAGGATTAGGGAAAACCTAGTCCTTTTCTTTTGTCAAGTCTTCTGCAATTTTCTCCAGCACTTTCCACTCGTTTTCATCAAGCTTTGCGAGTGCTAAAAGCAACCTTTCTTTAAAAGAGTCTTTTTCTCCTTTAAATAAGTCAGCAGTAAGCTGTGCAATCTGCTGTGTTCTATTTAATGTAACAAACATTTCTCCTTCGCCTGTGCGAAGCCATTCTTCGTTTACATTAAATTCTTTACAAATCAGCTTATATAAGGATTCTTTTTGCTCTGGTCGTTTAAGGCGATCATACTCTATATTAACAATTACACTTTCACTGACCCCAAGTCTCTCTCCAAAAGCTCTCCTAGACATACTTAAATCTTTTCTTAAGATTTCAATCCTTTCTCCTATATTCAGTTCCAAAAGCATTTCCTCCTTTCTGACTTCAGTATACCATTATTATACTTGTTAGTCAACAAGAAAAAAAGTTAAAAACTTCAAAAATCTTATTGACAAACAAGAAAATAGGAGTTATAATTTGTTCATCAACAAGAAAAAGAAGCGAGGTGTAAATATGGATACAAAAGAAAAAATCGAGACCATTTCCTGTGAATTGTTAAGAATTTGTGCAGAAAAAGGTCTCAGCATTAATGAAATGTTTGAACTTTCCAGAGTATTTCCTAAAAAAATCAGGGAACAGATTGATTTACTGGAAAGCAGTACAAAATTTACAACAGATTTTGATTCAAATATTCAAGAATAGTCAAATAAATATCTGCGTAATTCATTGAGAAATCCTTTAAATCCTTTATCTGGGTATTGTGGATTTCAACAATATTACGATTTACCTGTCCTTGAATATAAAGAAGTGCTAAATCATGTGCACGTTTTTCATTATCAGTCATAACAGATTCTCCTTTCGTAATTATTCCGACTGGTACTCGGTAATTAAATTATAGGAGAAATAAAATGAACTGGCAATAAAGAAAGAGGTGATATTTAATGTCAGAGAAAGAGAAAAAAATTATTGAATCCATTTCAGAAGCACTTCCGAAGATGTCTGAATTTGATAAAGGATATTTATTAGGTTCTGCGGAACGTATGGTTTCTGAAAAAGAGAAAACAGAAAAAGAAAATAAGGATAGGAAAGCAGGATAGGAGGTGAGGAAATGTTTGAAGTTGAAAAAGTGGATAGAGTGATTGAAAAAATCTGTGAAAGAGTAATGGATGACTTACAAGAGGAAACAGGGGAAACATTGGCAGAAGAGATGAAAGCTCTGGCAGAATTAATATCCACCAGAGCGAAATACTGTTAGTCTTCATTTGCGTTAAGTTCGACTAATTTGTTGTAGATTTCTTGCATAAACTCTGCGGTGAGCTTGCCTGTTGCTTGATTTGCCGGGGCATCAGTACCAGAAAGTTTTGCAATGGTAATCTCGACGGTTTTTTCGATTAAGCTGCTGTTTCTCATGATTAGGAACTCCTTTCTTAGATACTCGGCATTGGCAGATGCCTGTAATTACAGTATAGGAGAGTTGAGAAGAAATGACAATAGAAATAGGGAGGTGATAGAGTATGACATTTGAGAGATTTGAGCTTACATGCATAAGCCAAATGCTTTCTGTAGCATCATTTTCGGAAGAAATAGAAGATGATAAAGTGTTTGCGCGCATTGAACAAAAGATTAGTTATGCAATTATAAGCGGATGCGAAAGCATAACATTCACTTTTCGGGATAAAGAAATAGAATGCTTGGATAAAGCGACAAAGATCGCAGTAAAAAATGCGGAGAAAGAATGGATAGAACATTACGGAAGTATCCGGGAAAAAGTAGAAGAAGAACTCAAGGAAAGAGGAATGTTCTAGGCGGACAATGCAACAAGTACAAACCATAGTACATAGATTTTAGAGAGGTGATGTAAATGACAATCAGAAATTGGATTACGGTAGAAGATGAAGAACCTATTGTATTTTCCGAATTGTCAGAGGAAAAGAAAAAAGAGATCTCTGAAAAGCTTAATGTAGAAGCAGCAAAACAGATAGGATACGAAAGAACCGCGTAAGCGGTAGAAAGGAGGGACAAGCAGTGAGGATTTGCGTGAAACTAACACCACTTGTCACATTGCAGAAGATAATCGGTTACGCAATCGTGATCATGGCAGCACAAAGCGGAATGGAACCTGCGATTGTGTTAACAGGGTATATGTTTGGGATTTTTCTGAACGAGGTTGCAGATGTGTGGTACAAACTTGTGCTCGAGTATCAGAGAGAAATAGAAAAGAGCGCTTATTAATGGAAGGCAATCCTTAAGCGCTCAAGTAAATATTCAGTTTTATTTTAAAAGAAAGTATAGGAAATGTCAAATGATGAATCGATTTGGATTATGGATCATCAGATATTCTACAGGAGCAATGTTTACATATCACGGATTCCGGAAAGATGCGGTGGGTATCGCAGAACAAAGTATCCGAGGTGCAGATGTGACATTTGTGATTGTGTAGGCGGTGATTGTGATGGAGGAAATCTATAAAATTTACGATTTCAAAGACGAAAAGGAATGGCTTTCCGGAAGAATGAATGGCATTGGTGGCAGCGATGCCAGTTCGGTTGTCGGTATGAATCCATATAAGACTAATATCGATCTGTTCGAGGAGAAGATCGGTAGGAAGATACCGGAAGATATTTCGGATAAGCCGTATGTTATCTACGGGAAGAAAGCGGAGGAGCATATTCGCGAACTCTTTCAGCTGGATTATCCGGAATATTTGGTAGAACATCATGAATTTCGGATACTACAAAGTATTCAGCACCCATTTATGCAGGCTTCCCTTGACGGAGAGATTACTGATCAGGAGGAAAGGAAAGGGATTCTAGAGATTAAGACCACGAATATCCTGCATAGTATGCAGTACGAGAAGTGGAAAGACCGGATCCCGGACAATTATTATCTGCAGGTACTGCATTATCTTCTAGTTACTGGATATGACTTTGTTGTTCTCCGTGCTCATCTGAATAGCAGTTGGGGGAAGGATGTCAGGACGCAGGTAAGACACTATTTCATTGAAAGAAATGAAGTGCAGGAAGATTTAGATTATTTGTTACAGGAAGAAATAAAATTTTGGAAGTATGTGGAGAGTGGGAGAAAGCCCCCTCTTATACTTCCTGAGATATAGGAGGAAGTTATGGAACTTAGAATTATGAGCCCGCAGGAGGGAGGATTTGCCAAGGAGATCCAATGGAATAATGAGGAACTTAAGGCAGAAATTGCAGCTAAGATGACGGAATATGAGGGGCTGGTATTCACAGAGGATACGATCAAGGATGCTAAGAAAGACCGTGCCACTCTGAATAAGCTGAAAACAGCATTTGAAGATGAAAGAAAGAGAATCAAGAAAGCCTACATGGATCCGTACAATAAATTTGAATCTCAGGTAAAAGAGGTTGTGGCATTGATTGAACGTCCGATCGGGCTGATAGATTCCCAGATCAAGGAAGTGGAAGAGAATAAGAAACTTCAAAAAAAGAAGGATATCGAAGAACTTTTCCGGGGAATCGGTTTCCAGAGTTTTGTTACTTTGGACAAGATTTTTGATAATAAGTGGTTAAATGCAACTGTTTCCATGACAAGTATTGAGACACAGATGAAAGAGCGGATCTTCCAGATCGGTTCAGATATTCATGCGATCAACCAGCTTCCAGAATTTTCTTTTGAGGCTATGGAAACTTATAAGGAAACCTTAGATCTTGGACGTGCAATCAGCGAAGGTCAGAAGTTGGCAGATATTCAGAAACGTAAGATTGCGCAGGAAGAAGAATGGAAACGTTTGCAGCAGGAAGCCGAGGAAAGGAAAAGACGGGAGGCCGAAAGAGAAAAGGCTGAAAAAGAAAAAGTGACCGTATCTGTAGCAGAGAGTCTTCAGACAGAGATATTGGAGAAAGCAGTCATTCAGGAGCAGGTATATACGATTGATTTCAGAGTGACAGCTACAAAAACACAGTTGGACCTTTTAAAGAATTTCTTAAAAGAAAGCAATATTACATATGGCCCAGTGCCACAGAAAGGAGAATAAGGAATTATGGCAGTAGGTAATTCACTAACAGCACAGACACAGAGGACAAGCCTTACGGCATACTTAACTCAGGATGCCGTGAAGAATCAGATTAATAAGGTTGTAGGCGGGAAAAATGGGACAAGATTTGTTTCTAGTATCGTATCTGCAGTACAGACTACACCGGCGCTTCAGGAATGTACGAATAACAGTATCCTGAACGCAGCGTTATTGGGTGAGGCGTTGAATCTTTCTCCGTCACCACAACTTGGCCAATTTTACATGGTTCCATTCGATAATAAGAAGAAGAACTGTAAGGAAGCACAGTTCCAGCTTGGTTATAAAGGATACATTCAATTGGCGGTACGCTCCGGATACTACAAGAAACTGAATGTAATTGCAATCAAACAAGGAGAATTAGTACATTATAATCCACTAGATGAGGAAATCGAGGTTAATTTGATAGAGGATGATATTCTTCGTGAAGAAACACCTACGGAAGGATATTATGCAATGTTTGAATATGAGAACGGTTTCCGAAAGACCCTTTACTGGTCCAAGAAAAAAATGCTGGCGCATGCAGAAAAGTATTCCTTTGCATTTTATAAGAATGGTGGAGGAAAATCATTAGAGCTCTTGGAGCAGAATAAGATTCCGGAAAAAGATATGTGGAAGTATTCTTCCTTCTGGTTTAAGGATTTCGATGGAATGGCAATGAAGACCATGTTAAGACAACTCATTAGTAAGTGGGGAATTATGAGTATCGATTTGCAGACAGCCATTGATAAGGATATGGCAGTAATCCATGAAAATGGGAATGTAGAGTATGTAGAGAACCAGAGTAATTCGGTAGAAGCGGAGGTTGTTTCTGAGCAGGAAATGAAGGAAGTGGAAATGGTAGAGAATGGAAATAGGGAAGAACCGCAGAAAGATGTTCAGTCGGATTTCTTTAATTAGTAGGATATCTCCTTTTTAAGAAGATGATATATCACAACCGTAACTTTATCAAAAGCTATTTGTTTGCCTCCTGGCTGAATGGCCAGGAGGAGAAAGGAGATTATTTTGAAATCAGTAAGTTTTCACGTACCTGGTAAACCACAAGGTAAAGCCAGAGCACGTACATTTTATAATGCAAGTGCTGGAAAGCATATGTCAATGACACCGGAAAGTACAGTATTATACGAAAATCTAATTAAAACAATGTATATTCGTGCTGCAAAGGGTTGCAAATTTGAGAGGGATACTCCGGTTACACTTTGTATTGTTGCAAGATATATTCCGGCAAAGAGTACATCGAAGAAAAAGATGCAGCAGATGCTGGAGGGAGAGATTCTTCCGCTTAAGAAACCGGATATGGATAATATTGTAAAGGTAATTGCCGATGCCCTGAACGGTGTGGCATATTTGGATGATTCACAGATTGTTCTGGTAAAGGCAAAGAAAGTCTATTCCGCAGTAGAGGGAATAGATGTAGTTGTAGAAGAATATAAGAACATGGAAGAGTAGGTGATTGGTATGGGGCGCGGTGCTCCGAATAAACCAGGACTTACATACTTTCCGAAGATGCTTGATTTTTACGAAGATGATAAGATCTTCGATTTATTGGACGAATATGGTCCATTGGGTGTGACGATTTATGATTGCATACTCTGCATTGTATATAAGAACGGCTATTATGCCGAGATCCCTTTGGATAAGCTATCGAAAATGATCATAAAGATGATCGGGAACAAATGGGTGAAAAACCAAAAGGTTGTCGTGCAAGTGGTGCACTTCTGCTCTGATATAGGACTCTTAGACGATGCCCTCATGACGGAAAACATCATCACCTCTGTTGGAATTCAGCGACGTTATTACGAGATAGCAGTAAAACGCATGAAAAGACAACTCTATAGTGACAAATATTGGCTCCTTGATAAAGAAAAAAAGGAGGAGCCTTTATTAAATGCACCAATAATTCAAGATTCTTCTGAAATAAATGGAATTAATTCGGAAGAAATTCAAATAACTTCGGAAAAAAGTCCTATAGAAATAAAAGAAAATAAAAGTATATATATATTTCCGAATCCGGAGGTAGAAAGAGCATTTCAGTTATACATTGTTTGCAGAGAAAAGAATGGAGAACATTTGACAGAGGAGCAGATTACTTTGTTGAGAAAAGAAGTTCTTTCAATATCCCTTGATGAATCGGAGCGGCTTGCCAGCATCAAAAAGGCAACGGTTAGTAACTGGAAGAGTTTTTATCCGGTATCGAAGAAAAAGAAGGAGAGTCCAAAGAAGAAGGAGCCAACGAAGAATAAGTTCAATAATTTTGAAAGCAGGAACTATGATTTTGACTCTTTGGAAAGGCAACTATTGGATAGGTGATATAAAAAAAGAATGCCGCTAGATTTATTGGTAGCAGAAAAAAGAAAATTAGAAGAAAGAAATAGAAAGGTAAAGAACGAAGAAGGAGAAGGCTATGAGTTGGGCAGATAAAGCGCACAAGAAACATCAGATCCATAAGCTTGTAGAGCAGGCTATGAATTCAAAGAAATATCAAGATGCAGAAAGAGAAAAACAGCAACAAGCGGCATTGCGGGCGTTTTGTAGATTTTGCTTTATCGGATGTGAATACCTGGAATTGAAGCATGGGTACAGGAAGAATGGACTGGAGAACTTTCTGAAATTCGCAAAAGGCAGAGTAGAAGAAATCGGAGAAGGCGAGAAGTATTTTGAAGATGCAGCCAAGTATTACAAAGAGGAGATAGATTTGGACGTAATGGGAATTTTAAGAATGAAGTTCGAGAAAGAATCAGATTGATGAGGTAAGAGGATGGAAAGATTAACAAATAAGCGAGTTAATGGAATCAAGACCGGATACTGGTCTACGAGTAAGAAGGAGGAACTTGTGCAGAGGCTTGCGGAGTATGAAGATACTGGACTAACTCCGGAGCAGGTGCAGCAGTTGAAGGAAAGGGATACGGAGAAGAGAGTGGATATAAGTTCGAGATGTGAAGAGCATACACATTATAAGTGTCCAACTTGTGGAAATATTCTTATGACAGAATATAAGGGATATAGAATTGGCAGAATAACAGAGTTTTGTGATAAGTGTGGGCAGAGGTTAGAAAGGGGTGAATAATATGAGAAAAATACTTTTTAAAGCAAAGCGAAAAGATAATGGTAAATGGGTGGAGGGATATTTAATGGACGAGAATTACATAAATGTTCCATTCGATGACTATGATGCGTGCGGAAGATTTGACGATCCGATTGAAATCGATCCAGACACCATATGCCAGTTCACAGGACTAACAGATAAAAACGACAAGAAGATTTGGGAGAATGATATTCTCAGATATAGCCATGAATATGAAGGAAGTCCGTTTTTAAAAGAGGGTGAGGATGTAAAGTATAGAGTAGGTGCTGTATTTTGGAGTGAATGGAGAGGTTCATGGGCAGTATGCGGACGAGGAAAGAAAAAATGTATCAATAACGATGTATTTAAATATAATCGTAACCCCAATAGGACAGAAGTAATAGGGAATGTTTTTGATAATCCGGAGTTGCTGGAGGTGGAGTGATAAATGAAAGTACCAAAAGAAATAGCTGAAAAAGCTGAAAGATACGAACAATTAAAATCTGAGGTTGATAAACTTTATGAAGAATTGGAAGAATTTGCTAATGAAAATGGTTTTGAAGATGTATATGTAAATGGTTTTGGGATATCTCAAGAGCCGAACGGCGAAGAGCAAAACGATGGAGAATATTGCGACCAATGGATGCGTGGAGAAGATTCTGGTGATGGCATATATTACTATCAGATTGAAGGAAGTACGCAATATTTTTGGGTAGCATATTCATTTTGACTGGAGGTGGAGTGATGATTAGATGCAAAAGCAGATATGGATTCTACGACAGATGCATAATTGACATGGATGGATTGGAAACGCGTGGTGGAACAATTGGTTGCGATATTGCAGAAGACTTGGATTTCAACAGAGCAGAAATCCTTAGAAAATGCGAGCATGCCGAACCAGCTGATATCCATGACGCAGCATTGAAAGAATTGTGGAGTTAAGGAGATGAGATTATGCAGGTGTTAGAGAAAATTTTAGCAGAGATAGATAAATTGGATGATCTATACTACAAAGATTATGTCGATAAGAAACATGTAAAAGAGATCATACAATCTCACATGGATGATGGTAAGGACGCAAATGTCCCTAGCAATGATGGTTGGATTCCGGTGGAAGAGTGGTGTTTGATCCTCCGCATTTGCTACATGCGGGAGCCAGATCATGGTTGGCACAGAAATACGGAATTCTTCCAAAAGATTGGAGAACGTATTTAAAGCAAGGATTTAACGAATGCATGAGAGTGTTGGAACCAGATGGGCTCCTTGTGTTTAAGTGGAACGAAGAGCAGATCAAATTATCAGAGGTGCTGAAAGAATTTGGAATGAAGCCACTTCTTGGAGACAAGCGAGGAAAGACAAGATGGTTGTGTTTTATGAAAGACTAATTGAGGTGGAAGAAATGACAGATGAATTGAAATTATACAAGTTATTATTAACGGATAAAAATGTATATGAAGATATTATTTGTGATGAGTTTGGATGGATAAATGATGAGCAATTTTGTGTTTGGATTCCGTATTGCTATTTACAATATTTTATCGAAAACTTATGCAAGATATTTGGGAATTGCATTTTTGATGATGGTGGATTTGATGCAAATATACAAGAAGAACAGGTGTGCATTGACTTGTGCGAAGCAATAGGACATTGCATAGATATTGAATCTATCTTTCCAAGAGATGAGTTTAAACACTAAAGACATGTAGGAGGATTGAAAAGGTGAATGAACTGGAAAATGTGGTAAATAAAATGCAAAGTGATGCAGAAATGCAATGTACAAGAACAGCAGAAAAAGCAAGAGCGTATTGTGATGGATACAAACAGGGCATTGAAGATTTATATAAATACATACGCCGGAACAAGTTGTTTAAAGAGGACAGCGGAGCACGGTCTTAAGTGCCGTTGCCCCGACCTCAAATTTAGCTCCTCATTATATATACAATTCTGAGGAGAAAAACTTACGGTTATTTTGAAAAAAATGGAGGAAGATAATTATGAAGAATTGGAAATTGACATTAATTGTATTAGCAGGAGTTATTTCTTTAGGTGTATTAGGAATATTTGGGGTGCAAAGCTCACAGAACAAGGCATTCACGCTAGAGGAGCAGGTAAGCGTTGCGGAGTCGGATATTAAAGTGCAGGAAAAGAGAAGAGTGGATTTGATATATAATCTAGCTGACTGCGTAAAACAATATGATGCGCACGAAGCAGAAACACTAAAAGCAATTGTAGACGGCAGAGGTTCCGCAGGAGATATTGAGAATGTAACAACGGCAATCACGGCAGTATCTGAAGCTTATCCGGAATTAAAATCTGATACGAATTATAAAGAACTTATGAACGAATTGGCAATTACCGAAAATCTGATTGCAGAGTTTAGAAGTAATTATAATAAACAAATCAAAGAATACAAAAGATATATACGAAAATTCCCAACCAGAGTATTCTTAGATATCTTAGGATACGAAAAACAAGAATATAAGTATCTGGATTACAATGCCCCAGAAGATGCGCCACAAGATTTGTTTGAAGAGGAATAGAAAATGTATTGGGATGATTTTGAAATAACAAAACGAGAGATTCTGGCGAGCATTGGGATTATAGCAGTGCTGCTTGTCATAGGACTTGGGATATCCGATAGAATATCAGATAAAATAGCAGACAAAAATGAAAAATACAACAAAGCAATAAAAATCGAAAATCAAGAAATATTTGATTATGGGATGCGAACCAATGTTGGCAATGCTTTTGTATACGGTGAACTGAAAGCTGTAGATTCTGTTTCTTATCCAGAGATTAATGGCGAATACATATACATCAGGAAAGTTACAGAAAGGTATACACGGCATACAAGGACAGTTACAACTACAGACAGCAAAGGGAAGACTCACACGAGAACGGAAACCTATTGGACGTGGGATGCAATAGATTCGGAAAGCAAGCATTCTAAGGAATTATTGTTCTGTGAAATTAAGTTTCCATACAAGAAAATAGACATTCCGGAAACAAAACACATTGATACGATTTCTACCGGATATCATTTAAGAGATGTTTATTATGGGACAGAAGCCAAACATAAAGGAACCGTATTCACGAAGCTAAAGGATGGAACGATTAGTGACAAGAGTAGTTTTTATAAAGACCAAAAAGCAGAGGAAACGAAAGAATATCTGACGAAGGGCGAAAAGGGATGGCCGATTACATTTTGGGTGGCGTGGCTAGTATTGATCGCTGCATGCGTAATTGGATTCTACTATTTTGAAAATAATTGGTTGGAGGAATAGCGATGGAACATAAGATTATTTTAGTGGCAGCAGTCCTTATTATGACGGCGCTGCTACGAGAACTGAAGAATACGGAGGTAAGAGATGAGTGAGCAACATAAAACTCCACAGGAATATACAGGGCGTTATGCTGCACAGTATTGTGACGGAGATCAGGAAAAGGCAGCAGAGCACGAAATCGTTAAGGAAGTATGCAAGGAATTAACAGAGGAATGACTACCGCGATTAAGCGTTTTGGAATATTTAAGAAAGAAGGTGCTGATTTGACATACAGACGTGGAAGGCATGCGATCAAAATGGACCAGGCGAACCATAGACAGGAACTGGAGGAAGAGAGACCGAGTGAAGGTGCTAAGAAGGCTTTCCGGCATAGACCTTATGAAGGTGTCTCGGTACAGCAATACTTAGATAAGCTTAGGAGGGATGCGGATGGACAACAGAATAGAAGAGAGTAACATGAGGAATGAGAATGACAGGAAGAAACAGTTCCTTCGAGGGTATCGAATAAAAACTAGAAAGATTCATAGGATAGAAGCTGAGATAGATGAGATACGAAGTATGAAGATGTATCCGTCAGTAAACAATGACGGTATGCCACATGGAAGTGGACAAGGAGATTTGTCTGGATATGCAGCAGAACTTCGCGAGAAAGAAGAGAAATTGTATGAAGAGGGAGTAGAACAGGTTAAGATTTACAAAAAAATTTCACATCGTATTTCTGAGTTGGAGAATGAGGATGAAAGAGATGTTCTATTTTACCGATATGTAAAGGGGCTTAGATTCTGGGAAATTGCACAGAAGATGGATTATGGAGAAGATTGGATATACAAATTACATGGAAGAGCTTTGCAGCATTTAACAATTTCTTAAAAGAATACAGTTCAATACAGTATTGTATGTGGTAACATGGTATCATCGAAAGTAAGAGAAAAGATATCTTAATTTTGTGTGAACTTCTCATAACATAATTCTTAGTTTGTGTGAAAGCCGTCTCACTTAGGTGGGGCGGTTTTTATTGAAAAATATAAAAAAGTGTTACATAATAGTAATATCAATTAAAAGAGAGGGATATAACATGAGAGTTTTTTGGTTTGGTATAAGCGTTATTATATTAGCACTTGTATTTTGGAGGATATTCTACCGAGATAAACTTATAAAACAAATACCCATGGCTAAAGTTATGGCATATCTTGGAGTTGGAATTATCACATATTTAGGACTTTTTGAGAAATTTGATACCGAAGAAAGTTTAGCAACAGCAATTGTAATTTCGGCTATTTTTGAGATTGTCACAAATGCTCAAGAATTCTTGAACAATCTAAAAGTAAAGAAGAAAGAAAAAGTTAAAAAAGAAACAAAGACGAAAGGTATAAATAAGACAATGTGTGTATGCATATGTGCTGTGATTATTATATTTATACCAATAGTTGTATATTCCTTTACGGCACATCCAGTACATCCATCTGGTAAAAATCATGACTGGGTTGGATTTTGGGGAGGATATCTAGGCTCGATAATAGGAGGAGTGATAACACTATTTGTAATGTGGTATACATTAAAGAAGACAGAGGAAGAAAATGAAAGAACAGCGAGAATGCAACTATTGCCTTTTATGTCCTATCATTTCGTAACAGATAAAGAAGAAGTAGAAAAAAACTCTGTTGGAGGATCGTGGGTTTATTTACCAGAGTATTTTGAGTTTAATGGAGATTATAGAGCTTGTATTCGTATAAAAATAAAAAATGTTGGAAATTGGCATGCTAGAGGAATTAGATTATATTTTGAGATTGACGGAAGTTTGAATGATAGTTATGAAAGTTGGGAAAATTCAAGTCTGATGCAAGGAGAGGAAAAAGAAGTAGAATTTTATTTTGTATTTTCTGATGATATAGCGAAGACAAATTATAATTTTGATGTGCGGCTGCATATCTTCTATCAAGATTGTTTACATCATACATATGAACAAGTTATCGAGATGTATGTACAAAAAACTTCTCATTCTGATGTAGATGGAAATACTATGGAAGTAGATAGTGTTTGGGTGGGGAATGTAGAAGATGAAAAATTAGTCAGTTCTTATCCTAAATAAGGAAAATATGAAGCCGATTAGAAAGAAAATGAAAAGTCAGATTTGATAAGGCACCCTCCGGGGTGCTTTTCTAATGCGAAATTTAAGTAGAGGAAGGTGGTGGAGTGTCCGGCTATGATAACATAAAAGACCATGGATTTGACAAACGAACCACGGATGAACGGCGGGAGATGGCAATTAAAGCAGGAAAAGCAAGCGGAGAGGCAAGGAGAAGAAAGGCAGACTTCCGGAAGACTCTAAACCTTCTGCTTACGTCAAAAATAAATAGTGAAGAATGGGAGCCGGTTCTTGGTGCACTTGGTGTTGAGTGTACTTTGGAATCGGCTTTATTGATGGCACAGATCAAAGAGGCGCTGATGGGAAATACGAAAGCGGCAAACTTTGTAGCGAAGTATGCGGGACAGTCTGCGGAGCCGGAAGAGAACATCCGGAATCGTGAAGCGGATACGGAACTCAAGAAAGCAAGGAAACAGGTGGTCACAGGTGAAAATGAGACGGAAGAGGCGATTGACAAGCTGGATGAGATATTAAAGGGAGTGTACGAAAATGCAACTAAGCAGCAAGCAGAATGAGTATATCGTAAATGCGACTCACCGTTGGAATATTAAGTCCGGCGCTGTTCGTTCCGGGAAATCTTATGTAGATACAGCATTTGTTATTCCTTTCCGTATTCGAGAGAGAACAGGCAAACCGGGATTGAATGTAATCCTTGGAGTTTCAAAAGAATCTATTGAGCGAAACGTGCTACAGCCGATGCGTGAAATTTATACGGATGTGTTGATTGGCAATATTAACAACCGGAATGTGGTTCGTATTTGTGGAGAGGATGTGTATTGCCTGGGTGCTGAAAAGGTTAGTCAGGTGGCGAAGATTCAAGGGGCATCCATCAAGTATTGTTATGGTGATGAGGTTGCAAAGTGGAACAAAGAGGTGTTCCAGATGTTGAAATCCCGTTTAGATAAGCCGTATTCTTGCTTTGATGGCTCTTGTAACCCGGAGCATCCAACGCATTGGATGAAGGAGTTCCTGGACAACGAGGAGTTGGATATTTATCTGCAGAGATACACGATTTTCGACAATCCATATCTTCCGGAAGAATTTGTGCAGCAACTTTGTAAAGAATACGAAGGGACTATTTACTATGACCGTTTGATACTGGGACTCTGGAAGAGGGCAGAAGGTGCCATTTATAAACGATTTGCGGATAATCCGGAGAAGTTCCGGTGTGAGGTTGTGGATGAAGTATCAGAAGACGTGGATATGAAACAGTTCCGGAAAGAAGATATTGTATCTATCGAAATCGGATTAGACTTCGGTGGAAATCAGTCAGGACATTCTTTTGTAGCGCGCGGCTATACCGATGATTATCGGGAAGTGGTTGGAATTATGTCGAAGCGAATCAAGGCGAAGGACGAGGATGAGGATATTGATAGTAATAAGTTGGACGAGCTTTTCTGTGAGTTTGTGCAGCAGGTGATAGATGAGTATGGAGTGATTGTAAAGCATGGGAATTACGTGGAATATTGCAATGTAGAATCGGTGTATTACGACAATGCGGAGACAGTGCTTGGAAATTCAATACGGAATGCAGTTGATAAGAGATTCCCTTGGATATCTGTAAGACCGGCAAAAAAGAAAGCGATTAATGACAGGATTCGATGCACAGTAAGACTTATGGGTGCGAATAGATTTTATATTACAAAAGATTGTGAGAGCTTACAGACAGCGTTTTCAGATGCGGTATGGAATCAGGATGTGAAAGATAAGGATGAGCGATTGGATGATGGGAGTACAGATATCGATAGCTTGGATGCATTTGAATATACAATCGAACGTGACATGAAAACTCTGATACAAGAGGTGGAAGATGGATAATATTTTTCAAAGATTATGGAGAGGAATAAGGCGGATGTTTGGTTATACAACGATAAAAGAAATCGTCGGAAGAGACGTGACATTATCCGACCAGATGATTGATAAGATAAATGAATGGAAAAGCATGCTGGATGGAAATGCAGACTGGATCACAGACTATGTGAAGTCTCTTCGGGTGGAAGAAGGAATCTGCCGGGAATTTGCAGATGCGGTTCTGGTGGAAATGGAAACAAGTATCAGCGACGATAGATTGAATAGGGCATATAAAAAGTGTGTTGCTACGTTGAATGAAGAGTTGCAGGATGGATTGGGACTTGGTTCCATGATTATCAAACCTCTTGGCCCGGATAAAGCAGAATTTGTGACAGCAGATAAATTCATTCCGATTGCATTTGATGATGATAAGAATCCGATTGATGTCGGGTTCTTGACCACAAAGCGAGTGGGAGACAGTGATTATTATACAAGATTTGAGCGACATTATTTCTTGAATGGAAGTTTGACCATTGAGAACAAATGCTATCATTCGCAGAGTCGCGATGAGATTGGTCTTCCTTGCGCACTTGAAAATATTCCGGAATGGGCAGAGATTGAACCAGGACCGATTACTTATCCAGGTATGGATAGAATGGATTTTGGTTATTATCGAAACCCAATCAAGAATAAGGTAGATGGTTCAGCATGTGGAGTTTCTATCTTTGATTCTGCCATTGAACAGATTAGAAAAGCTGATATCCAATGGGCGCGTTTGGATTGGGAATATGAATCCGGAGAAAGAGCGATCCATGTGGATAGCAGGGCGTTGAAAAAGGGAAAAGATGGCAGAATGGGAATGTCGAAGCTGAATAAAAGACTCTATAGAGGGTTAGAACTTGAAGACGGCAAAGACAAAGAACTGCTGAAGGAATACTCTCCGGAGATGCGGGATGAGGCATTTCGTCGTGGACTAGAGAAGTATTTCCGAAATATCGAATTTGCGGTAGGTCTTTCTTATGGAGACCTTTCAGATGTGCAATATGTAGAGAAAACCGCAACAGAGATTAAAGTGGCAAAAGTCAGAAAGTACAATCGAGTAACTGCGATTCAGAACAACTTGAGGCAATGCCTGGAAGACTTCGTGGCAGGATTGGCTTTTTATAATCAACTTTATACATCAGGTTATGAATTTACTTGCGAATTCAATGATTCGATTCTGACAGATGAAGAAACAGAACGGCAGCAGGATCGTCAGGATGTTAGCATGGGGGTTATGAGCCATGCGGAATATCGTTCTAAATGGTATGGAGAGACGCTTGAGGAAGCAGAGAAAAATTTGCCGGAGCAGAATAAAATCATGGAATAGGTGATGGATAGATGAAACCGGAAGAATTGGAAAAAATGCCACTCCAAGTAGAAAAGCTGTTTTATGACTTACAGAAACGTGTCATGGAAGATGTGGTAAGACGCATCAAGAAAACGGGAGAAATCACTTCAACAGCTGACTATCAAATTGAAAAAATGATTATGATGGGACAATCGAGTGAATTTATAGAAGCGGAGATCAAGCGTCTTACGCAGTTGACGGATGCAGAAATTTATCAATTGTATGAGGATGTTATAGACAAAGAATATACGCGTAATAAGACAATTTATGAGCAGGTAAATGCGAACTTTATCCCCTATGAGGAGAGTCCAGAAATGCAAGCGTGGGTGTCGGCGATAGTTGCCCAGACAAAAGCCGATATTAAAAATATTACACAATCAATGGGATTTGCACTAAAGTATGACGGGAAAATCGTATTCACTCCATTTGCAGAGTATTATCAGAAATATCTTGACAGAGCATGCATGGACATCATAACTGGTACATTTAGTTACAATACAGTTTTGAGACGTGTCATAAAGGAAATGGCATCTTCAGGGATTCGCACAGTCGATTATGCAAGCGGGCATAGTAACAGAATTACTGTAGCAGCGCGCAGAGCCGTTATGACGGGAGTAAATCAGTTGTGTGGGCAAATCAATCAGATGAATGCAGACAAACTGGGAACCGATACGTATGAGGTTCCTTGGCATGCCGGAGCACGTCCTTCCCATTGGTGGGGTGGCATGATATTTACGATGCAGGAATTGATAGACATCTGTGGACTTGGAACCGGGGAAGGAATTGGTGGATGGAATTGCTATCATCCATATTACGCCTTTGTCCCGGGCATATCTGTTCGACAGTATACGGATGATCAGCTTGCAGAACTTAATGCGAAAGAAAAGGTAGAACGCGAATGGAAAGGTAAGAAATACAATGCCTACAATGCTTCACAGAAGCAGAGACAGATGGAAACCGCCATGCGAGCGCAGCGTGAGAAGGTGTATCTTTTACAAAAAGGCGGTGCTGATCCAGATGAAATAATGATTGCAAAAGCAAAGTATCAGGGACAATTGAATGAGTATTCAAGATTTTGTAAAAAGATGAAATTGCCGGAGGACCGAGAAAGGATTTATTTGGATTTGCGTGGAAAAGTTGCCACAAATACTAAACTTCAGAATGCAAAATATACAAAAGAGATGATAAAGAATGCAGATAGAGATACGAAGCAGTATTATCGCTATAAAAATATTATTGGAGACGGTGTTGGAAGCCTTGCAGACTTCCGCCAGATGAAGTACAATAAACCTAAAGAATTTGAACTATTGACGGATTATGCAAATTCTGTTAAAAGTGGAATGATTTCCTCTCTATCAGGGTTCGATAATTATAAAAAGCTCTATAGAACAATCGAAAAAGATATTGTTGGAATGGAAGCGTCTACAGGAATAAAGATTACCGGTCAAAGCAAGCATTTCATGGAGAGAGTAATTGGAACCAGGGAAGATCCGAAGACGCACCGACCGAGAAGTGGTGTAAGCGTTGAAGATATACAGGATGCACTTTTGAACGGAGAAGTTAGGAGAAGAGAGCGTGATCCGAACAGTATTAAATTTGTTACGGATAATTGCATTGTATCTGTAAATCCAAACACAGGAATCTTAATTCAGTGTAATCCGCAATAGGGGAGGCGACAATATGATCATAAAACTAAATAATGCTATGTCAAAACTTCTTTTGGAAGAAGTTGAAAATGTGAGTACTCTTGTAAAGAGTCAAAAAAATATTGACTCGAATATGATCGAACTTGAGATATCAGACATCAAAGAATTACAGTTTTTGATAAATGATGAAATTGTATACAGAGGTCTTGACAATCAGGAAACAGTAAATGATTTTGGAAAAAAGCTGTATGCGTTGTATGATGAAATACTTTATCAGAAACATGATAATTAATACCGTTTCTCTCATAAGACGAAAGAGTCCAGAGGAGGGTGGAAAAATGTTTGAAAAAATGATGGATTATATTAAAGATTTTTTAGATAATACTCCGGACGATATCTATGATTTTTCATGTGAATTGGAAGGACTTTTGATTGTTCATTATGATGAAATGTATGCGGAACAACCAAGGGCCACGGAAATACTTAACGATGAGACACCGGATGTGTGTGCTTTAGGAGAACCCGGGATGAAACCGGAGGAAATCGAGGATTTCAAAAGAAAATTGAAAGTTGAATATGATAGAGCAATGAAAGCAGTTGTATAGTTACCATTCATTCTTCGAAGTGAGTGGTATTTTTATACCCATTTTTAAGGAGGAAGATTTGGAACTATGAATCTTATTAAGAGATTATTCTGCAGACATGATCACTTGGAATATTCACATTCTGATTTGATAAAACAATCGGATGGATCTTGGATGACATGCCATACTTGGAGGTGTAAAAAATGTGGGAAGAAGATTAAAGGGAATAAAAAGATATATGGTAACAAAAGATGCGGACATGTTGGCGCCAAAGTGGCTGGCAGTCCGCATTGATTATAAAACAATAAAATTTCTATATGTGGTCCATGATGGAGCAGAGATATTGAAAGGGGTGAAGATCAATGATCAGACGGCGAGAATCGGAGACACGATTTGCTTTGACGGTAAGCGGTTATCAGTAGAGAGGAGGTGATCCGGATATCTCCCATTGAGACGCAGGGTGACGCGTCTTATTTTTATGTAATAAATTGATTTGGTCGGTTGATGAGACCTTAAACAGTCGATTCGTGGCGGATGGTTACACGCCTAAAACAACCTAAAACGAAAGGAGAGCATAACATGAAAACAGAGTTTTTAAAAGGACTTGGATTGGAACAGGATGTAATTGACAAAATTATGGCTGAAAATGGGAAAGACATTGCCGCTGAAAAGGCAAAGACTACCAAAGCCGAGGGAGAGCGTGACAATTACAAAAATCAACTTGCGACCGCTACAGAATCTTTGGAGAAGTTCAAAGATGTAGATCCAACAGCTATGCAGAGTGAGATTGATAAACTTACACAGCAGTTAAAGGATAAAGATGCGGAGTATGCCGCAAAAGAGGCGGACAGAATCTTTTCAGACACTTTGAAAGAAGCAATTAAGTCGGCTGGTGGTCGTAACGAGAAATCTGTAATGGCTCTACTTGATATGGATGCATTAAAAACATCAAAAAACCAGTCCGAGGATATCAAGAAAGCATTGGAAACGGTGAAAGAATCGGATGCCTATTTATTCGGGGCAGATGAACCATTTTCAAATGCAGTAGGAGTCACGGGAGGTACCGGATCCGGCAGAGATGATAATCTATCAGCGATTCGAGCGGCGATGGGACTTCCGGCAAAGAAAGATTAAGAAAGAAGAGGTAAAAGAGTATGGCAAATACAATTGCGTTAAGAAAAGCGTATTCAACAATGCTGGATGAGGTGTACAAGTTAGCATCTTTAACAGCGGTTCTTGATGGACCAAACGATTTAGTAAAAGAAGGAGCAAATGCGAATGAAATCTTAATTCCAAAGATGACAATGAGTGGACTTGCAAATTATAACAAACAGACAGGGTATGTTGCAGGAGATGTCACTCTGGAATATGAAACAAAGAAATGTACCTATGACCGCGGTCGTATGTTTACTGTGGATGCAATGGATAACATTGAATCAGCAGGTGTTGCGTTCGGTCGTTTGTCCGGTGAGTTCCTCCGTACACAGGTAGTTCCGGAACTGGATGCTTGGAGACTTGCATCTTATGCAGGGTATGCTCCTGATAGAAACAAAGTGGCAGCAGCGATTGCGGACGGGAAGGCTGGTATTGCGGCGGTAAGGGCAGCGAAAACAGCAATTAAAAATGCAGAGGCCAAGACAGAAACATGTTATCTGTACATTTCAACGGCGTTAAAAGGAATGATTGATGATTTAGATACGACAGCATCCAAAAAAGCGATGGAAGAATGGGCTGGAGTGATTGAGGTTCCGACTGGAAGATTCTTTGATAAGATTACACTTACTGCATCTGGCGCCGGTGGATTTACTGCAACAGGAGGAAAAGCAATTAATTTCCTCGTAGTAGATAAGAATGCCGTGATTCAGAATCAAAAGCACACAGTTTCCAAGATTATCACCCCGGAAGCAAATCAGGATGCAGATGCGTGGAAGTTTGGATATCGTACAGTTGGTATCGCAGAGGCGAAAGACAATAAGAAAGTAGCGATTTACGTTCACACTGCAGCAGGAGAATAAAATGAGAAGCGTATTGGATTATGAGCACTATCTGAATAAGTATGACTCATATAAGATACCGGAAGAGTTGTTTGTCCAGATGGTAAAAAAGGCAGAGCGATATTTGAATCAATTTACTTTTGGAGGAATACAGGAAGTTTCTTATGATACAGAGATAAAAAACTGTATTTGTGAAATGGCAGAGGTAATCTATATCGAGGAAACTAAGAAGTCAGATGGTATAAAAAAATCCGAGAATATAGACGGATATTCTGTGACCTATGTGACAGAAATGTTAGATGGGGAAGATAGAAAGGCGGTTTTGCAAAGGCAGTTGTATCATATCGCAGAACGTTATCTGATGCATACAGGACTTTTATATCTGGGGGTGTAGAAAATAATCACAAATGCAAGTATGACACTATACCACAGGAAGTTAAATCGAGAGAGCGGGCATTATGAATATGTCCGACACTTTATCCCGGAAGTATATTGGTACACCGATCAGAAGATCGCTATACAGGAAAAAGGTGTTCGAAGCGCAGATATTTATAAGATACGCATTCCGGAAGAACAATTGAAGGATTATGTGGCACCGGATGAAGATGCATCCCGGACAGGCTGTGAATGGACAGTAGAAAATCAAGATGTGTTTGTAAAAGGAGAATGTAGACTAGAAACGATCAAGTCAGTGGCAGATCTGGAGAAGCAGCACTATGTATATGGAATTGTAAATAGCTGGTCGGATAATCAATTTGGGGGAATTCCACATCTTCGGATTGGAGGCGCTGCATAATGACAAGTGTAAGAATACAGATAGATCCGGCAGATAAGATTCTTTTGAAACGTAAACTGAATAAAAATGGAGAGGGACAGAGATTCTTTACCCATGAAGTCAGAAGGCTTTCAACACCGTATGTACCTTTCTTAAGTGGTAAGATGGAACAGACCGCAATAGAAAAAGAGAAAAGTATCATGTACCCACAACCGTATTCTAGAAAGCAGTATTATGAGAATGAAGGAAAGAATCGAAGTAAAGCGCCTATGGCAGGTAAACTATGGGATAAGCGGATGTGGCAGGACAGGGGCAAAGAGATTGTACAATCTACGGCGAAATTTTGTGGAGGAAAGGCGAAATGAGTGTTATTGAAAGTATTCGGACGTTTATCAGGGACAATTGTCCGGTGTTACAAGAATTTGACCAGATGTTCCCGCCGGCAGTTGGAATGGAAAAACTAGAAGAAGATACAGGCTCCTACACGGTTCAGATTGTACCGTCGGAGCCGATTGTAAAGCGGTATGTGAACGGAGATACCATCCGGCGCGTATCGTTTTATTTTGCTTCCAGAGAGGCATATGAAGATGTAGAGAACATTGATACATCGGAGTTTTATGAAGCATTTTCAGAATGGTTGGAAGCTTGCACAAGAACTGGGAATCTTCCCAAATTGTCGGAAGGAAAGGATGCGAAGTGCATCAAGGCAACTACGCACGGATATCTGATGGATGTGACCGAAACAAAGGCGAGATATCAGATTCAGTGCGAATTTCAATATTATCAGAGTAAAGGAGAAGAAACATGGCAGTAAAAGGAATTAAACAGAGATATCAGGAAGCAGACTATATCAATGTAAGAACGAGTGATACAGAGGCATTTGAGCTTATGAACACCGGTTTTACAAAGATTGATGATTCACCATCCGCACAGACAGGATCCAGACGTTATGTAGGAGATAAGTCAGCTTCCAAGTCAATTAAAGGATATGATTGGACTGCACCGTTTGAGATGGATATGATCGAATCCCAGGCTGCAGTATCATTTATTGCAAACATTGGACGGAAAGAACTCACTGGAGATGATGCGGAGACTGAATATATCCGCGTAGATTTGGCTGGACAGAAATCGGAAAAAGGATTCCCGGCTCGAAAGAGAAGGGTTGCGGTAGAAGTTTCTGCTTTTGAAGATAACGATGGAGAACTAAAGGGCTCCGGAAACCTTCTTGGAATTGGTGATTGGGAAGAAGGACATTTCGATACGACAACCAAGAAATTTACAGCGGGAGCAGATACAATGCTGGTAAAGTAACCAGTCCGCCGGCTCGGGAGAAAACCTCTGGAACTGTGCGGAAACGTAAAATGAGGAAGGAAGAAAACGTATGATTTTCTTAGATGGACTTCCGGAATCCTTAAAGATTGGTGGCGTGGAATATCCGATTCATACGGATTTCCGCGTCATTTTGGCATATGACCGTATATTGAATTCCGGAGAAGATGATGGGATGTCAATCTTACAGGCGCTACAGAATATCTTTGATGTGCTTCCAAAGGACATCGAGGAAGCAATTACGGCATTGAATTGGTTTGTTAATTGCGGAAAAAATGAGAAGACGCATAAACCATCCAACAAAGTGCTTGGTATCAACAGTAATATTCCCTTTGACTTTGAAGAAGACGATCTTTTGATCTGGTCGGCATTCAAGGCGAGATACGGGATTGATTTACTGAAAATAGAATCTCTTCATTGGTGGCTATTTCGTGCTCTTCTAGATGATTTGGGAGAGGAAGTCCGATTGTCTCAGATTATGCAGTATCGTGTGATTGACACGAATATGGATGGAATTTCGAAAGAACGTAAGAAATTTTTGGATTCTATGCAGAGATATTATAAGATTTCAAAATACGAGGAAGAGCGTGATGAAGAATTTATTCAAGCGCTTATAAACGGTGAGGATATTTCAAGATTTTTAGAGAGGTAGGAGGAAGCAGAATGTTAGTAATGAATGGAAAAGAGTTTGAGTTTGATTTGTTCGATATGGAGACAGCCCGAAAGTATGAAGATGCTTTTGAGAAGGTCATGGAAACATTGAATGGAATTGGAGAAGAGGAGAAGTTCTCTTCATCCATTAAAAAGCAGTGCGAAGCGATTCGTACTTGTATTGACGATGTATTCGGTGAAGGTACAGGAATTCAGGTATGCGGAGAGAAATATAACCTGAATACACACTTGGATGCATTTGAGGCATTGGTGGATGAGGCGGTAAGACAGAGAAAGACTCTGGATGACAGGGGAAGGAAATATTTGAATGAAGGTGGAAGAAAACAGTTCTATCATCGACATAAAAACAGAAAGTAGCAGATGGATGTAATTGTGCACAGTTTAGCTAAGAGGCAGGTGAAAACAAAAAAATGGCAGATGGAAAGGTTGTAATCGAGACAGACTTAGATAGTTCGGGGATAGAGAGTGGACTGTCCAGATTACCGGGAATTGCACAAAAAGGATTTGGTGCAGTAGCAAAGGCAACGAAAGTGGCGACTACAGCGGTTGCGGCGGCCGGAACAGCAGCAGCCGTAACCGGTGCAAATTTCGAACAGGGAATGTCCAAAGTTGCGGCGATATCCGGAGCAACTGGGAATGAACTTGCTGCGTTGACAGACAAGGCAAAAGAGATGGGTGCGAAGACGAAGTTCTCTGCATCGGAATCTGCGGCGGCATTTGAATACATGGCGATGGCCGGATGGAAGACAACGGACATGCTGAATGGAATCGAAGGTGTCATGAACCTTGCAGCCGCATCAGGAGAAGACCTTGCTTTAGTGTCAGATATCGTAACGGATGCATTGACCGCCTTTGGACTTCAAGCGAGCGATAGTGCACACTTTGCGGATGTACTTGCGAAGGCTGCATCTAGTTCCAATACCAATGTAGGTATGATGGGACAGACATTCAAATACGTTGCGCCAATCGCAGGTTCTATGAAATATTCCATTGAGGATACGGCTGTTGCAATTGGATTGATGGCGAATGCCGGAATCAAGGGGGAACAGGCAGGAACATCACTTCGAGCCATGCTGACAAGACTTGTGAAGCCACCGGAAGATGCGGCGGTGGCTATGAAGGAACTTGGAATCAGCGTTACAAATACAGATGGCACGATGAAGCCGTTGATAGAAGTGATTGGAACACTACGAGATAGGTTTGCGGAACTTGATGATAGTCAAAAAGCAAGTTATGCGGCTTCTATTGCAGGTCAAGAGGCAATGTCCGGTTTACTTGCAATCGTGAATGCCGGAGAAGGCGATTTTAATAAACTGGTACAAGAAATTAATGCTGCTGATGGGACGGCACAGAAAATGGCTGAAACCATGCAGGATAACTTAAAAGGAGCTTTGGAAGAACTTGGCGGCGGATTGGAAACGCTTGGAATTCAGGCGTATGAAGAGTTGGAGACTCCGTTAAAAGAAGCGGCACAAGAGGGAATTGAGGCAGTAGACAGGTTATCCGGAGCATTTGAACGTGGTGGATTCCAAGGGGCAATAGAAGAAGCAGGGGAAATAGCTGGAGAATTTATTGACGAATTAGAAGATATGAGTCCGGCGGCAAAACAAGTGATTACTCCAATAAAAAATATTGCATCGGCAGGGTTGAATCTCGGTAAGACCGTATTACCTCCACTCGCTGACGGGGTGGAGACGGTGGTAGAAAATCTGGATACACTGGTTCCGGTTGCGGTTGCTGGATATACGGCGTTTAAGGGATATTCTATTGTAATGAGCATTCAATCTGGTATGAAAGGTTTAGCATCTACAGTTGCCTTACTTACAGCGGCTGAAAAGGCGAATGCCTTGCAGGTTTTGGCGGCATCAGGAGCGTTGACTACAAAGGAAATGGTAGTTGGAGTATTAACAGGAAAAATCACGCTTGCAACTGCAGCACAGGCGGCATGGAATGCAGTCATGGCGGCAAATCCGATTACACTTCTTGCGACTGCGGTTGGGGCTCTTACGGTTGGACTAGGGGCTTATGTTCTGATGAGTGACAATGCGTCAGAAGTAACGTGGGGATTAACAGAAGAACAGAAGAAGGCAATCGATGCTTCAAATGAGGCGATAGAGGCATTGAATGTAGAACATGAAGCACGCGAAGAGGCAGTACAATCTATCGACAGAGAATATTCTAGTTATTCGTCTTTGGTGGAAGAGCTGCAAGGAATTACAGATCAGAATGGAAAAGTAAAAGCCGGATATGAAGAGCGTGCAAAGGTAATTACAGGTCAGTTGGCGAATGCGCTTGGTGTAGAAATTTCCATGACAGATGGTGTCATTCAGAATTATGAGGAAACTATTTCCAAGATTAAAGAGCTGATTGTACAAAAGAAAGCAGAAGCGCTTCTTAGCAGTATGCAGGATGACATGGCTCAGGCTTATGAGAAAACGTCTGAGGCAATGGAAAAGTACAAGAAATCGGCAAAGACTCTTGAAGACCAGAATAGGAAGGTGGAAGAGGCTACTAAAGCGAAAAAAGAGGCAGAAGAACTTTATGATGCGGTCATAGAAAGCGGAGGTAACGATGCAAGGTTATATGCACAAAGACTTGCGGAAGCGGATGATGCGCTGAATAAAGCCACTGAAGGGCAGAAAGAAGCAAATAATGCAATGGAGTCTGCCAAGAGTACATTGAGTTCTTTGTCAAATGAAGTGAATAATTACAATGCACTGGCGGAGGCAATGGCTTCCGGAGAAACGGCGAAGATTGAAGCAGCAATGACAGCACTTGTCACATCGTATCAATCGTATAATGCAGAGGCTTTAAAAGCGTCTAATGAGACGAGGCAGCAGATGTATGACCAGGCAAACAGTTTTATAGAGAATCTGCAGCTGATTCAAAATGGTTCTGTACAGGTCGCAGATAGTGTGTATCAAGATATGGCGAGAGCAGCGGTAAACTCTATTGCTGAATTCAATAAACTTCCAGGTGGAATTGCTCAAGGGATTCAGGGTATCGGTCCGGAAGCCAGTGCGGCGATGATATCGGCATTAGCACAGGCAAACATGTCGGGAAAGTTGGATGCAGAATCCAAGAAGAGTGTAGAAAGTTTTATTAATGGATTTGCTGGCTTGGATGAGAAGACAGCAGAAACATGGTCACAGGCATGGTATGGCGCTTTACAGGGATTGGAGGGGTTTGAAGATCTTTCAGACCCGGCCAAAGAAGGAGTGGATGCATTCTTGGAAAGTTTGCGGGAAGCACTACAGGTACATAGTCCATCACAGGCAGTAAGAGAAATCTTTGCTCAGGTGTGGCCGGGAGCTTCAGGAGGACTGGAACAGGGGAAAGAGGACCCGTTGTCAAAAGCAGATAGTTTTATTGCAGAGTTTCTTGGAAAGTTTTCCGGAGGAGGTTTGACGGAAGGTCTTGTGCAGGTCGGTGCATCTGCGATGCAGTTCTTCGGGCTTGGTGTTTCTTCTCAAACTGAAAATTCGAGAATTGCAGGAGAATGTAATGCGAATGCGGCGAAAGCAGGAGCTAGCTCAGTAAATCCTACCGGTGTGGGTACTGTATTTGGTACGCTTTTAAATGGCGGTATTTCTGCAATGAAAGGCGTGTTAAGTGGAACAGGTAGTATGATTGCAAATGCCGCAAGAGCAGGTGCGGGCGCTGTGAATCCAACAAAAGAGGGCTCGGTATTTGGAAGATTGCTTTCAGGTGGGATTTCAGGAACAAGGGGAACTTTAACGTCAAGCGGACTGATGATTGCTAATGCGGCGAAAAGCGGCGCTGGTTCTATCAACCCCAATGGAACAGGTCAGAATTTTGGAAGAAACTATGCAAGCGGCGTATCGAGAACAAATGGGAACTCTACTTCTTCCGGAAAGACAATTGCAAATGCGGCGAAGAGAGGAATGGAATCCGTAGATGCTTCCGATGCCGGATATAACTTCGGTTCCGGGTTTGGCGGAGGAATTTCTAATGCAATTGGGAATGCGGTAAGCGCCGCAAAGAGTTTGGCTTCTAGCGCATTGTTAGCAATTAAGAAAACATTGAGAATCAACTCACCTTCCAAAGAAACAACAGAACTTGGAGAATTTGCTGGAGTTGGACTCCCGATTGGATTAAGGAGAATGATTCCAGAAACCAAGAAGGCTTCAAAAGAACTTTCCGATACTGTTCTTTCCGGACTAGATGTACAATATCAACTTGGAAGGATGCGTGCAGCAATGTCTACAGAGAAGACAATGATTGGCTCCAATATGACGATGAAGGTTGTGCATGAATTCATGGCTGGAGATTTGGCAGAAAAATTATCTCACGTAAAAGTCAGCCTTCAAGAAGGCGATATTTCAAAACTTGCGAAAGAGTTTAGCCGATATGCATCAAAAGACATTACAGAAGCTTTGGAGGGAATGACATTCCGGGCGAGGGAAAGAGAATTATTCCGATTGGTAAGGGAGGCGGTAAAAGCATGATGAAAATTTATTATGAGAGTAATGAAGGCGTGAAGCTTGACTTGCTTAGTAGGCCTTACCGGTTGCAGACGGGAGATTTATTTGACTTTCAGTGGGAATACGAAAGTGAAGTCTATGGGGATTATGGAGGGAAAATCACAAAATTTAAGCGGGGCATCCAAACAAAAAAGTTGGTACTTTCCATTTCATCTTCCAATGAATTGCAGTATTATGATGCAATTAACCGATTTTGCGAGGTGACTGAAAAAGATATCTTGAATCATAAGCCGGGAAAACTATATGTTGGAAATCAGTTTTTAAACTGTTATATTTATGCTTCTGAGAAATCGGATTGGGAATGCGACTGTGATACGCTGGATAATGAAATTTCTCTTGTGACAGAAAACTCATTCTGGATTACAGAAAG
Source organism: Lachnospiraceae bacterium EP-SM-12S-S03 (assembly GCA_020540725.1). Taxonomy (GTDB): domain Bacteria; phylum Bacillota; class Clostridia; order Lachnospirales; family Lachnospiraceae; genus Faecalimonas. The sequence continues at coordinate 21,009 of JAJBSL010000002.1, read as the reverse complement.
TAGACATTCTTTCCAAAAGTATGATGAAATGGGAAGTAATCAGTATTTAGATTTTCCATATGATTTTTCATATGATTTTACAGGAAACCAAAAAGGAATTTCTTCATTGCAGAATAACCATTATGCAAAAGTGAACTTTCGGATGATTTTTTACGGACCGGTAATGAATCCGATGGTAATTATCGGAGGACATACGTATGTCGTGAATACGACAGTAGAAGAAAATGAATATCTGACGATTGACAGCAAGGTGCGGAGTGTGATTCGTACGATGGCGAATGGAACACAGGTAAATGAATTTAATAACCGAGGATTTGAGCAAAGTGTATTTGAATTGATTCCATCTGGAGAAGTCGCAGTGAACTGGTCGGGAGATTTTGGATTTGACGTTATACTCTTTGCAGAGAGGAGTGAACCGAAATGGATACAAGAATAATACTCGCAGATAAGAATGGAGTGGAAATTGGACATCTGGACGGTGTGGAAACAGATATTGATATTGGAACAGATAATGACTTCGAACTTAAGACAAGCGTACAGAATTGGAATAAGCAAATGACATTCGACAGCTTGGTGTACATCGAAGAAACTGAGTTTGGAGGAATCATCAAGGAAGTGGAAAGCGATACGTCTCAGGATGCCATCTATGCAAGAGGGAATACCTTCCGCGGCATGCTTGCAAAGAAAGTGATCGAGCCACCCCAGGGGCAGGACTATCGGACGGTATCCGGAGAAGTATGTAATATAGTAAGAGATTTGATAAGAGAGCATGGACTATCGGATCTCTTTTCCGTTGTGGATATGGTAGATGCGATAGAGATTCAGAAATTTCAGTTTGACCGATATGCGACGCTTTTGGACGGAATCGTGAAAATGTTACAGTCCATCAATCATAGATTGTCACTTGCTTATATCAAGAACAGTATGGAAGCCGGTTATGTCAGGGTACAGATCGTACCAATCAAGGATTATTCCGAAGAAATGGAGTTGTCCCAGGATTGCCGACTAAATTTTGTCGTAAACGAAAAAAGAAACGGAGTTAATCATCTGATTTGTCTTGGAAAAGGAGATTTAAAAGACAGAATTGTTAAGCACCTGTATATACAAAAGAATGGCACAATTGGCGAAACAAAATATTATACCGGAATTGAAGAAAATACAGAAACTTATGATTATAGCAACGCAGAGGAAGCAGAGCTTGTAGAAAAAGGAAAAGAACGTTTGAAAGAACGTATGAACTCTAAGACTTTTAAGCCTTCCATCAAAGATGGAATTACAGAAGAATATGAAATTGGAGATATTATTGCCGGTAGAGATTACATTACAGGAATCACGGTCAGAAAGCCGGTTATCGGAAAGATATACACATATTCCAAAGGAACAGAGAAAATAGAATACAAAATTGAAGGAGATGATTAGGATGTCAATTGAGATTGTAACAGGATATCAGGGGCGGAACCATGTCACCTCCAATGATGTTGGAGGATTTCAACAAGGTGTTGTAGGAACAGAAGACTATGTCCTTGGTGTCGGAGAACAGGCGAAAGCTACGTTGATATCGAATAATTCTGTTAGAATTAGTGATGGAGAGCTAGTTATGCAAGGTGTTCATTGGCGAATTAAGCCGGGGACTTATGAAAATGTCACGATTAACAATGGAAATCAAGGAATGAAAAGAAAAGATGCCATAGTAGCACGATACACAAAAGATTCCTCCTCGGGAATCGAAAACATCACCCTTGCCGTATTACAGGGAACTCCGACAACGGGAACGCCGGTGGCGCCGGCTCCGACAACAGGAGACATCAGATTGGGAGCATTAAAACATGAAATGATACTGTATATAGTGGAACTAAACGGATTGAATGTAGTAGGTGTAGATCCGGCATTCAAGGTACTAATGTCAATGTATGAAACAAATAAATATTTGTCTGATATACGCACGCAGATCGAGGGCAAACGATACGGTTATGCCAACGATAAAGGACTTTATATCACAGTCTCTCGAAGCGGAAAATTCGCATTTATAGAGTTTGCAGGCCGCCAAAATCTAGTGCCAAATCAAAATGCATGGTCTGCGCAAACATTATGGACGCTTCCGGAAGAATACTGGCCAAAAAATGCAGTACCGATCAATATTAATGTGGATTCGAGCGACAACCTACAGAACACAATGATTATCATCACCACGGACGGAAAAGTCAATTTGCAGACACGTGGTTTAAGCGTGTCTTGGAAATCCTTATCGAGTACACATGAGTGGAGATTTGCACAAACGTATATGACAAAAAGCTAAGTGCTGATCATAATTTTTTATGCTGCAGATGCAGCAGGAAGGAGAAGATATGATTTTAAGATTTAACGATGCAACAGAACTGCAGATTCAGTCTGCTGAACTCGTTGGAACATTACTGCAGATAAAAACCATTTCCTCAACGGAAGAGGAATTGAGAAACAAATTTGAAGATAAATTTGCTTGTGAAAAGATTGAAGTAATCGAGAGGGAGCAAGTGAAGGCCGCTTATGCAAATTACACAGAATTGCTCAGAATTGAGAAATATACCGGAGAAATTCTCGGTGTAGCTATGCATCGGACAGGAGAAAGTCCGGAAGAACGACTATCTAACGTGGAACAGATGCAGGCAGATTTGGGAGAGGCAAGAGAAAAGGATGCGAAGCAGATTACAGATCTACAGATGGCAGTCTGCGAATTGTATGAAATGAAAACGGAGGTGTAAGCATGGCAATTTATATCGCAAGAGTATATGCAGATCTAATTGAGAAACAACAGAAAACATTGGAAGATGTACCGGAGAATTTAAAAGAGGAAGTGCAACAGATTCTTGATAGTCGAAAAGACGGTTAAGAATCTGTTTTATTTTACCTAGGAAAGGGTGAAAGAAGTGAAAGTATTACGATTTGAAGTGCGTGGCCAATACATCATGAGAATTGATGAAGAAGTCCCGGTCGCAAAATGCGCAAATATGTTTAAAGCACACTTTGATTTTTTAACTGAAGAGTGGGAAGGACAAAAGACGGCGATCTTTGTCCAAGGGAATTATTCAAAATCTCAACTCTTAGATGAGCATAATGAGTGCATTGTGCCGTGGGAATTTTTTGATACAGAAGAAAGAACAAGGGGATATGTCTCTGTGTATTGTGGAGACTTGATAACTGCGAATGAAAGTAGTGTAAAGATTGAAAAGACGGGGTACCGAGAGTCGGATGCATCGGTACCGCCGACTCCGGATGTGTACCAACAGATACTTGGAGAAATGGATAAGAAAATAGATAAATCAGGACATATTCCGAATAAGTACCTAGGAACCGATGATGAAGGAAATGTAGTGGAAAAGGAAGGACCGACAGACGGAGGCTCCGGAACTACAGATTACAATGATTTGGAAAACAAACCTCGAATCAATGGAAATGAACTATCAGGAGATAAAACGCTGGAAGAATTGGGGATCCAACAAAAAGGCGAGTATGCATTGAAAGAAGAGATCCCAACATCTCTTCCGGCAAGCGATGTATATGATTGGGCTAAACAACCACAGAAACCGACATACACTGCAACAGAAGTTGGAGCAGAAAGTAAAGGTAGTGTAAATACGCACGATGTATCTGATACAGCTCATAGCGATATTAGAAGTTCGATTTCCGGCTTAACTGAGAAATTAAATAGTCTTGCCAACAGTGATGATGAGACTCTCGATCAGATGTCAGAGATTGTTGCTTATATAAAAAATAACAAGACACTAATCGACGGAATAACAACCGGTAAGATCAGCACATCAGAGATTGTAAATAACCTAGTAACAAATGTTACGACAAAAGTATTATCTGCAGCTCAAGGCGTGGAATTAAAAAGACAGATAGACGAGGTTGTAAAATCAATTCCGAAGAAATTACCGAATCCGCATAAACTTACCTTTGAAGGTGCTGTCACGGCAGAGTATGACGGAAGTAGCGAGATTACTGTTATGATTCCAGATACGAATGGGAAGCTCGACAAAAACCAAGGTGCAGAACATGCCGGAAAAGCCCTTGTGATCGGCGAGGATGGTAATGTTATACCGGGTGAAGTTCAGACTTCTGGTGGTGATGGAATCGCAATTGTAAATACAATGAGTGGTGAAAGTCCTCTTGTGATACCAGACAGCGCAGAACGTCAGATTAAGGACTTGAAGTTGAGCGGAAAGTCGGAGCAGACACAGACAACGGGGAAGAATTTGTGGAATGACAAATCGTTCGTAAGAGGTCATATAAACGAAACAGGCGAAATCGTAGAGGACGACAGTGAAACAGAAATAAATGGTATTTGGAAAATCGAAGCACCGCAGGATGGGGTGTATAAAATTAGATGTGAGAAAGATTCTATAAATGGAATATATATTAAAGCTCTTCTGTCTGGAACAGAGTTTTCAAAACCATTTCTTAGACTTAGTAAAAACGTTACCTTATCAATTACTTTAAAAAAAGGGATTAATTATATAAGTGGTTGTGGATATACAGACGCTAACTCAGAAACATTTCGAATTACTGGAAATGAAAAGATTATGATATCTTTAGGGCAAAGTGATCCACCACCATACGAACCCTACACAGGCGGTAGACCATCTCCAAGCCCAGAATATCCGCAAGAGATCCGAAGTGTTGGAAAATATAATGAGCTGACAGGGAAGTATGAGGTCTTGGTGAACATAAATAATAGTGGTTATTTACAAAAAGGTTTGTACTTCTACAATATAAGAGCTTTTCCGTTAAAAAAAGGCAAAACATATAGAATTTATGTTGGTTTGAAGTCTAGAACTGTTAACGCATTTATTTTAAACGAAGAAAGAACATTTAAAAATGCGGGAGAATTATATGCTTATTGCAATAGTGGCGGATTAACTAGTGAAAATGACACGGGTGTTGTGAGTGGTGAATGTAAGATTCCGCAATTACTGTACAACGGATATACATTCCATGTAACAGTAGACGGATTATTTTTGTATCAAGGAGTTAATTCAACCAATTTAGACACCGACAATGCTTACATCACTTATGATGATATTAAAAATGTTAATTTAGACGTGTTATACAAAGAACAAACTCTCACACTCACATCCGACCGACCAGTTACGAAATGGGATAAACTTATTGAGCAAGATGGGCAGATTGGGTGGTTGTTTCAGAGTGCTAGAAAAACATTCGAAAACGATGTATTTAGATTATATTCCGACAATGAAAAAGCAATACAGTATAAAATTACGAATGGTGAAAACGGCGATAGTTGGAGTGAATCAATATGCTATTGTAACACTTTTGAAAATGTTCCAGGAACAACTTTATATACGCAATCTGGAAAAACAGATTTTTATATGGGATGTTTACATGATACTATGGTTTTCTCTTCAAAAAATAAAGAAGGTGTATTCCGAAGCATAGAAACATTCCAAGAATGGATTAGAAACTCGAATACGTATGTATGGTATAAAACGAAAAATACCGAATTCGTCCCACTTTCTCAATCTGAACAGGACGCTATCCGAGCCTTAAAGACTTACTACCCAACCACAGTCATTGCAGTAGATGGCGGTGAGGTTTACGGAGGAGCAGAAGTTACGTACATTGCAGATACGAAGAACTATATTGACAACAAGGTAGCTGCAAATGTGGCAAACATCATAAGTCAGTATCAAACAAACATATCGAACTTGTTATCTTTGATGCCGATGGAAACACAGGCAACAATGATAGAAAACGATACAAATAATATTTTAGAAAGCGAGGTGACACAATGGCAAACACATTAATTGTAAAACTGATGACAAACCTGATTGAAAAGAAATTTTATAAAACTAAAGATGAAGCGATTGCAAAGTTAGATGTCTACTTTGCGATGAATCGTATTAGTGAAGAGGAATACGCCACACTTACACTGCTTGCGGAAGAAACATACATACAACAAGAAATGTAGAAAGTAGGTACAATCATGAGAATTAGAGCGAGACCGTAACGGTCTTATTTTTTTATGCGATTTTAAAACAGAGAAAGGAAAGCGAGGTAAATGAAGAGAATGGAAGGTATTAAATATACGATTAGCGCTATCATTGGCGCTTTTTTTAGTTTCTTTGGAATCTTAGCGGTACCGTTAGCGCTATTAATTCCATGCAATATCATTGATTATTTTACAGGTCTTCGCGCGGCGAAAATGCGCGGAGAAAAAATAACAAGTGAAATTTCAATTAATGGAATTTATAAGAAAGTTACGATGTATATTTTGATTTTTGTGGGATTTGGAATTGACTGCATGATTTCTTATGTAACCGGAACGCTGCATATAGAAATGGCATTTCCACTTTTGTTTGCGGCAATCGTAGCGAGTTGGCTCGTGATTAACGAATTGATTAGTATTACAGAAAACTGTGAAACAATAGGAGTGACAATCCCGGTATTAGGACCGGTGCTTCGATTTGTGAAAAAGAAAATAGAAACAGTAACGGATATAGAGGAAAATGGCAAGGATTCAGAGGGCGAGTAATCGTCCTCTTTGCGCCGGCGCAACCGGCAGAAAGGGGATTTTATTATGGCAAAATTATTTGTAATTTGTGGACATGGAGCAGGAGATTCAGGAGCAGTAGGGAACGGTTTTAAAGAAGCAGATCAGGTAAGAAAGCTAGGAAAGAAAATCAAGGAACTGGGAGGAGATTCCGTCATGCTTGGCGATGTGAATCGAAACTTTTACAAAGACAAAGGCATTTTGAATCTGAACATTCCGAAAGATTATAAAATTTGTGAATTGCATATGGACAGTAATCCGAATAAGAAGGCGAAAGGAGCGCATGTAATTATTAAAGCAGGACTTGATGCAGATGGATATGACAATGCGCTTGCGAAATTCCTTGGAGATATGTTCCCGGGACGTTCAAACAAGATCGTAGGACGGAGTGATCTTGCCAATGTAAATCGCGCAGCTACAAAAGGATATAACTATCGATTGGTAGAGTGTGGATTTATCTCTAATGCGGGAGACGTGAAAACTTTCAATGCTAATGTTGATGCTATTGCAAAAGGGATTCTTGGGTCATTTGATATTAAGACTCAGTCTACGCCGTTATGGTACCGAGCACATGTATCTGGCAAAGGTTGGATGGATGCAGTAAATGGTGGTACTGCCGGGACAACCGGAGAGGACAGAGCACTGGAAGCAATCAAGATTGACATGCGTAAGTTAGATTTTAAGATCAAGGCCCGTGCGCACATTCAGAATATTGGTCTTCAGGATTTTGGCTATATTAAGCACGATACGGTTATAGGAACAACCGGAAAGAATTTACAGATGGAAGCAATCGAGTTGATTCCGGAAGGATTAAAAGGTAAGAAACTTCAGGTGAGGGTACATATCCAGGATATTGGCTGGACTCGCTGGACATCGGGCATGGTTGGAACGATGGGAATGAACAAGAAGATCGAGGCAATTGAGCTGAGATTGGTATAGATGACCATCTACAATCAAAGCATGGCAGCAGTACATTAACAGTAGACTCTAAACAAAATTACAGCCCCAACTCTTACGAGAAGGGGCTTATATTGTATCACTTCTTATTTTAATTATGTATGATGTATGTTGTTGCAATTTGGTCATCCAGTTTGGACATTGTACTTGTCTACCGTCACAATACTGTGTAAGAATCGGTTGTTTGACATTTGGTCTGGATAGATAACTTGCAAATAGTTCATCTACAATGACAGAAATTGTATCGTAAATGTTCCGTTCAGGAATCCACTTGTGGTCAAAAGCGGTGGAAGAGGTGATTGTAAAATCGTAGCCTTGATTCCGGTACCACTCCGTATAGACTCTGTTTAGTGTAAAGGACATAATTGCTAATACATTTGCCCGAATTGTGGAGGCAGGCCATGTGGCGTAAATTTCGCTGGATGCAACATTTTTGATATACTCTTTGTAGCGAACGTAATAGTTTTTTGCAGTGCTATCTCTTGGAGAGCCGTCATGTACTACAATGTATTCAGGAACAACCACACGGCTAAGTACGATTTCACCTGTTTCATTTATTGGCTTTATTTCATCTTCGGCGATTTTGGGTGGATATTCTTCGTAGAGAGTATGCCCGGGAATGACAAAAATCTCAGGGGAGCTGTTGGGAGCATCTAGAGGACGCATTGTGACGTTTTGAATTGCTTTTACAGTAGGAAGAAGTTCCGCTCCGGCAATGCTTATGGGTTCGTATCCGGGTGCACTGACCTCGAAAGTATATTCTGAGTATGGTTGGGATTCAATAGTCGGATTTCGACTATACTCCAAAGGAGGCGTATCGAGTTCGATAGTTTCTGTTTGTCCGGAAGAGTCGGTGGTAAGCTGTTCAAGTTGTTCTCCGGGAACTCCGGTGTAATAAATATTTATTGTTGCGTTTTCGATAGGATAAGATGTGATACCGGATGTTACGTTAATTTGTAACGTGCCCTTATCTACATTCTCGTTTTGCATAGTCTTTAAAGATTTCATGGTTTAACCTCACAAGGCTCTGTTAATATCTATGTATATGTGCAAAAAGAAAGAGTGTGCACAGGATAAGGAATAAAAACCAGTGTGTATAAATCAAAAAGAGTTATGTCGCTCAAGTTGGCTGCATAACTCTTTTGAATAATTGCTTATTTAATTATCTGTTCAAAATTAATTTTGTTAATTCAACAGGTTCAACGATTTTACCGTCTTTGTAAACACGCATATTTCCGGAAGCAATCTCATCAATTAAGATAACTTCATCATTGTTGTAACCAAATTCGAATTTAATATCCCATAAATCAAGTCCAATAGATTTTAAATCCTCAGCAACGATTTTTGTAATCTTTAATGTCTGTTCTTTCATGCTTTCGAACATAGCAGGTGTCATAATACCGAGAGCGGCAAGACCTTCGCTTGTTACAAGCGGATCACCTTTTGCATCGTTTTTAAATGTACATTCTACATATCCACCTTCTAATACAGTTCCGTCTTCGATGTATTCCCCATATCTGCGGATGAAACTTCCTGTAGCTACAAGACGGCAAATTACTTCTAAGCCGTGTCCAAAAACTGTTGCAGGAAGAACTTCCATAGTAGCATCTTCAACGTTAGCACTTACATAATGAGTTTTGATTCCTGCCTTCTTTAATAATTCAAAGTAGTGAATGGAAGTCTCTAAGTTTGCTTTGCCGATACCTTCGATTGTCAAACCAACTGCATTTTCGCCTGGATCAAACACACCGTCTTTTCCTGTACAGTCATCTTTGAATTTCAACATTACGTTTCCGTTATCAAGGCTGTATACGTCTTTTGTTTTTCCTTCATAAATCTTCTTCATTTTTAAGCACCCTTTCTGTTCATGTGGATTAAATTCCAATTTGTAAAAAACCTTACCTATATTTTTTAACACAAAATTGGAAATTCTACAATTTATATTAAGAAAAAAATGCGAAAAAATAATTATAACTATTTATAACTGTCGCTAATGCAAAGAAAATAATGACAGATAATTTTGTAAAATATAAAAAATACAGTTGACAAATAAAAATTTAATGATATAATAACAGCATAAACAAAATAAATAAATGAAATAGCAGATAACATTGAAGCGTAGTTGATTGGAAAAGTTATCTAATATTTACTTTATTTATCAGTTTCATATAATTTACGGAAGAGTTATATGAGAAAATGGAGAGAAAGGAAGGTACGGACCACCAAAAACTTAAAAGTAAACAATATTACCCACACAGTAAGATGATTAATTTAAGATAAGTAAATATCTTATGAAAAGCGAAAGGTAAAAAAGAATGATGGAACCATTTCAGTAAGATGGCTGTTGATTATAAAAAGATAATTGGCAGCCATTTTACATTGCGCAAAATTCCATTTCATTTTATACTACTATCATAAATGACAGGAAGGTGATAGCGTGTATAAGATATTAATTGTGGAAGATGATATGGTTATTGCAAAGACTCTTGCTAATCATCTTGCAAAGTGGAATTATGATGTCCGCTATGTGACAGATTTTAAAAATGTAGATGAAGAGTTTATAGAGTTTGAGCCTCAACTTGTATTGCTGGACATTATGCTGCCGTTTTATAATGGATATCATTGGTGTACAGAGATTCGAAAAGTATCTAAGGTTCCGGTGATTTTTATTTCATCCATGTCAGATAACATGAACATTGTGATGGCGATCAATATGGGGGGAGATGAATTTATAGAAAAACCATTTGATCTGAATGTGATTACCGCCAAAATCCAGGCACTTCTTCGAAGAACATATGCGTTTCAAGGGGCAGTGAATGTGATAGAACATAACGGAGTAATGCTAAATTTAAATGATGCTACAGTAATTTATCAGGATCGAAAGCTTGCACTGACAAAGAACGATTACAAGATTTTGCAGATATTGCTTGAAAATGTGGGAAAGATTGTGTCAAGAGAAGAAATTATGACAAGATTGTGGGAAAGCAACGAATTTATTGATGATAATACGTTGACTGTCAATGTAACAAGACTTAGAAAGAAACTGGAAGAAATCGGGCTTTCTGATTTTATTGTGACAAAGAAAGGAATCGGGTATATTATTCCATGATGAAAATTTTAAAATCTTTTTTACAGGAGAGAATCAAAGCTCTCGTTCTGTTTTTTGCCTTTTTTGGCATTATGCTTTTTGTCTTCTTTCTATATTCGTCAAGGCTTGATATGGTTGTGTATGCATTTCTTCTTTGTGCCGCCTTCGGGGTGAGCGTAGAAACGATTGCGTTTTTCAAGTATGTTCGCAAATATAGAGATCTCGAATATGCGAAAAGAAAGATCAAATATGACTATGAAGGGATTCCAAAGGCGGAAGGAGCAGTTGAAAAAATGTATCAGGATATGGTGATCCATTTGTGCGAAGAGAAGAGACAGATGGAATCTTGTATCCAAATTGAGAAAAAGGAGATGGAAGAATATTATATGCTGTGGGCACACCAGATCAAGACACCCATCGCAGCTATGAATATTCTGTTGCAATCCGGAGAACTGAATCCGAGAGAATTGTCTGCAGAACTTTTTAAGATTGAACAGTATGTGGAGATGGTGCTTGGATACTTGAGAACGGAGCAGATGACCTCTGATTTGACACTGAAAAAATATGATCTTTTCAATATGATTCGCCAGGCGATAAGAAAATATTCGAGATTGTTTATTTTGCAGAAAATCAAATTGAATCTGGAAGAGATGGATTATCAGGTGATCACAGACGAAAAGTGGCTTCTTTTCGCGATAGAACAGATTTTGTCCAATGCACTGAAATATACAAAAGAAGGAAGTATTTCTATCTATATGTCAAAAGAGAGAAAAGATACACTCGTAATTGAAGATACAGGAATCGGAATCAGTCCGGAGGATTTGCCGCGGGTAGTGGAGAAAGGGTTTACCGGATATAATGGAAGGGATCATAAGAAATCTACAGGACTTGGGCTTTATCTAAGTAAAGAGATTCTAGGGAAATTGAATCATCAACTGAAGCTTGAGTCGAAAGTGGGAGTAGGAACGAAAGTGTATATTTATCTTGGAAGGCCAGAGTAATTCGATCTTACATAGGGAGAAATGCAACCTTACAATTCTGTAAGATTAGAAAGAGAAATGTAAGCCAAAGTTATGGCAGTATATTTCTCTTTTTTTGTATAATGAGGATGAATTAAGAAAGGAGAAACATGATATGGCAATTTTAGAAGTAAAAAACGTGAAGAAAATATATACGACCCGTTTCGGAGGACAATCTGTACAGGCTTTAAAAGATGTAAGCTTCTCGGTGGAATCAAGAGAATATGTGGCGGTGATGGGAGAATCGGGTTCCGGAAAAACAACGCTTTTGAATATTTTGGCGGCATTAGATAAGCCGACAAGCGGAAAGGTACTTTTGAAAGGAAGGGACCTTGCAAGTGTAAAGGAAAAAGAACTTGCCGCATTTCGGAGACAGAATTTGGGATTTGTATTTCAAGATTTCAATCTTTTGGATACATTTTCTTTGAAAGATAATATTTTTCTACCTCTTGTGCTTGCGGGAAAGAAGTATGAAGAGATGGAGAAAAGGCTTGCCCCAATCGCGAAACAGCTTGGAATCACAGAACTTTTGAACAAGTTTCCATATGAAGTATCGGGAGGACAGAAGCAGCGTGCGGCAGTGGCAAGAGCTCTGATCACAAAGCCACAGTTGATTCTTGCAGATGAACCTACGGGTGCGTTAGATTCCAGAGCTGCAGATGAACTTTTGCGACTTTTTGCGGGAATCAATCAGGATGGACAGACTATCGTGATGGTTACTCATAGCGTGAAAGCTGCAAGCAATGCAGGAAGAGTATTGTTTATTAAAGATGGTGAAGTTTTTCATCAGATTTATAGAGGGAACCTGTCAAATGAAGAAATGTATCAGAAGATTTCCGATACCCTTACGGTTTTGACAACAGGAGGTGAGCTGAGTGAATAAATCCATTTACAGAAAGCTTGCCATTACAAATATCAAAAACAACCGAAGAACATATGTGCCGTATCTTCTTACGTGTGTGGTCACGGTGATGATGTTTTATATCATTTATGCGCTGACATTGAATAAGGGATTGGAGGGAGTTCCGGGAGAAACGTCCTTTCGTATGATGTTGGATATTGGTGTGGGAGTGGTTGCTATCTTTTCCGTGATCTTTCTTTTCTATACGAACAGTTTTCTGATTAAGCAAAGGAAGAAAGAAATTGGAATTTATAACGTGCTTGGACTAGGAAAAAGACACATTGCAAAAATGCTTGGATTTGAAATGCTGCTTACGGTACTGATCAGTTTTGCAGGAGGATTTGCAGGGGGAATCTTATTCGGGAAATTAGTTTTTCTTATTTTGCTCCGCATTCTGCACTTTGATGTAGGAATGGTGTTTGCTATTGAACCGGCTGCAATTGTTGGAACGATTGCCTTGTTTGGATGTATTTTCGGAGCCTGTCTCTTATATAACTTGTTTCAGATTAAACTTTCTAATCCGGTAGAACTTCTGCGTGGAGGAAATGTTGGTGAGCGGGAACCGAAAACAAAATTGCTTATAACAGTGATTGGAGTCCTTACACTTGGCGGAGGATATTATATTGCGTTGAGTGCAGAGAAGCCAATGGAAGTGCTTGGATTGTTCTTTGTTGCGGTGATTCTTGTAATCATAGGCACATATGCACTTTTTACGGCAGGCAGCATCGCTGTTTTAAAATTGATGCGTAAGAATAAAAGATACTATTATCAGGCAAAGCATTTTACTTCTGTTTCAGGTATGATGTACCGGATGAAACAAAATGCAGCAGGGCTTGCGAATATTTGCGTTTTAAGTACGATGGTACTTGTTATGATTTCATCAACGGTTGCGATGTATGTGGGAATGGAAGATATTTTAAGAGAAAGATTTCCGCAAGAATGCATGGTGGAAGCATCTGAGCCAACGGAAGAAAAGATTACATTTGTGAAACAAAGTTTGCATGATATTTTGAAAAAGCATCACGTGACAGCAAAAAATGAAGTCAGCTATTCTTATACGGGAATGGCGATCGTAAAAAATGGAAATCAATTGTCCAGCAAAGAGGAGGGTGTTACTGCAGCATCGGATTATGGTTTCGTATACTTCCTTACAGTAGACGAGTATAATAAAATAGAAGGTAAGAATATAAGTCTTGCGAAAAATCAGGTATTGACATATGGAACAAAGGAAAAGTTAAAGGATAAGACAATCGTTTTAAACGGAACGACATATGACAATAAAGAAGTTTCGCTTGAAGAGGCAGACCAGGATACACAGTCTGTGTATCCCGGATATTATATCGTGATGGAAAATCAGGAGGAAATAGATAAAGTAATCGGAGAAGACAGAGAATATGTAACAACTGCATATTATCAGGCGTTTGATTTGAAAGGAGCAAAAGCAGATAAAAATGCGGTATATAAGGAAATTCAGGATACGTTATCTTTGGATGACAAATCCATCCAACCGGAAATCCGGGAACTTTCAAGAGATGATTTCTATTCCCTTTATGGAGCGTTTTTCTTCCTTGGTATTTTCTTTGGTATTCTGTTTTTAATGGCAACCGTACTGATCATTTATTATAAACAGATTTCAGAAGGCTATAGTGACAAGGAAAGATTTGAAATTATGCGTAAGGTGGGCATGAGTCAAAGAGAAGTAAAACGGGCAATCCGGAGTCAGGTGTTAAGTGTCTTTTTCCTTCCACTTATTGTAGCGGTGATTCACATAGCTGTGGCTTTCACAGTGATTACAAAGCTTTTGGGAATGTTAAATCTTACAAATGTACCGCTGATTTTCCTTTCAACGGTTATCACGGTAATTGTGTTTGCAATTTTCTATGGAATTGTGTTTGGAATCACAACGAAGGAATATTACAGAATCGTAAAATAGAGAAAGAAAAAGTACATGGATCAAAAATTGATTTATGTACTTTTTTGTTGTAAATTGCAAGGCATAATGGTATCATTAAAAGATGAGAAAAACTATCAAAAATGATCGGAGAGACAGATAATGGCACTTGCAGTTTTATTTTTAATATTGGGATTTCTATTACTTATGAAAGGGGCAGACTTCTTTGTGGATGGAGCTTCTTCAATCGCAAAACAGCTTAGAATTCCAAGCCTTGTAATTGGACTTACTATTGTGGCGTTTGGTACAAGTGCTCCGGAACTGGCAGTGAGTGTGTCAGCAGCGCTAAAAGGAAGTAACGATATTGCAATCGGGAATGTAGTGGGCTCAAATATTTTCAATCTTCTGATTGTAGTTGGAATCAGTGCGGTGATCTTTCCATTGCATGTAAAGAAGAGTATGATTAAGAAGGATTATCCTATGTCCATTATGGCGGCAGTTTTACTTGGGATTCTGGTGATGGATCAGTTGTTTGGTAAATCCAAAATGGAAATTGGAAGGTTGGACGGAGTAATTCTGCTCATTGGATTTGCAGTCTTCATGTTTTTGATCATCAGGGATGGTTTGCGTGGACGTGCCGAAATTCTGGAGAGTGAAGAAGAAATCGAGATAAAGTATAATTTGGGAATGAGTATTGTGGTATGTGTGATCGGATTGGCAGCAATCATTTGGGGCGGCGATCTTGCTGTGGACGGAGCCAAAACCATTGCACGCATATGTGGTCTTAGTGAAGCATTGATCGGGCTTACGATCGTAGCTTTCGGAACGTCGCTTCCGGAACTTGTTACATCCATTGTTGCGGCAAGGAAGGGAGAAAGTGATATTTCCCTTGGAAATGTAGTGGGATCCAATATTTTTAACATTTTCCTGATCTTGGGAGTGTCGGGAGTTATTCATCCAATGCGGGTAGCAGATACGTATCTTTATGATATTGCAATTTTAGTCATTGTATCGATTGTGTATTTTATCCCGATCAGCAGAACAAAGAGGGTATCTAAAGGAGCGGGAAGCGCTATGGTTTTGACTTATATAGCCTATATGGTATATCTTTTTGTAAGGTAACAGTTTGAAATACAAAGGAGTTGTAGGAGAACGGAATGAAGAATAAGATTAAAAGAATTTCAAAAGGTGATTTTGAAGCGATACAGCCTGATATCCGGTTTTCGCAGACGAGAATTGTGATGAGAATCAGTGAGGGTGGAGTATATGAGGGAAACTTCACAATCAGAAATGAGCAGGAAGGAGAAATAAGGGGACTTGTCTATTCCTCTTCCTGTCGTATGCAGTGTAAAGAACAAGGTTTTGAAGGAAACCCGGTGGAAATTCACTATACATTTTATGGAGAAGGAATGCTTCCCGGAGATGTAGAAGAAGGGAAATTATCCATTGTTTGTAATGGAGGAGAGTATGAAGTTTCCTTTACAGCAGTGGTAGAGAACCCATTTGTGGTGACGGATTATGGAAAAGTTCAGAATATGAAAGATTTCAAGAAACTTGCCATGACAGATTTCAGTGAAGCACAGAAACTGTTTCGTTCCAAGACGTTCGGAGAACTTTTGAAGTATGAAGACGAGAGGATCAGGGCTCTTTATTCCAATATGAGAAAATGGGCGCTTGATGAGCAGGCTTTGGAAGAATTTCTTGTAGGTACGAAGTTAAAAGAGAAAATTTATCTTTTATT
Source organism: Lachnospiraceae bacterium EP-SM-12S-S03 (assembly GCA_020540725.1). GTDB lineage: Bacteria > Bacillota > Clostridia > Lachnospirales > Lachnospiraceae > Faecalimonas. The sequence goes on along the minus strand of JAJBSL010000002.1, from coordinate 4,865 downwards.
CCCGGAGGAAGAAAAAGAATTTTCTCATCTTTTCGAAACAACGAAAGAAGAGGTAATCGTTTCGAAAAATACATGGGGGTATCTTCCGATTACTGTTCGTGCAGATGGTGATTTTATTGAAATATTGAAAAAGAATATTACGACAGATGATTTTGTAGGAACTAATTACTATCTGGAATATATGATCCATGTGGAGAAATTACATGCGGGAAATAACTTTGGGCAGATTATTGTAGAAACACCTTATGAGAAAATCTGTTATCAAGTGTCGGTATGTCAGGATGCTAAGCATACAGAACATCACGGAGAGGAAGCGCTGCTGTTTGGAAGGGTTTTGAAAAGTTATATGTCATGCATCAGTGGAAGAATGAATTTGGATGTATGGACGGAGCAGGCGGTGAAGCTTGTGAAAGAAATGCGAGAACTCGCTCCGAAAAATGAAATGTATGAACTTCTTCTGGCACATGTTTTTATCCGTGGCGGGAAACTGGAAGAAGGGCAGTGGATTCTTGAGAACCATAACCATAGTCGGTTTGGGATTGGGAAAAAAACAGAAGTCAGTGCATATTATATGTTTCTCATGGCACTTGTACGGAAGGATGAGGCATATACGAAACGAATGGCAGATGAATTGAATAAAATTTATGCCAAAAATCCAACAACATGGCAGATTCTCTGTATGATTTTGAATTTAGATCCGAAATATCGCAATTATGGAGAACGTCTTGTGCTTTTGCGGGAGAAGTTTGAAATGGAAGAATACCAGAACCATATTCTTCCATATATTGAAGCGTATATTTGCTATCAGGAGAGAAGCAGTCTTCTGAAGAAGCTTGGTCAATTTGAACTGAAAATATTAAATTTTGCAACAAAGTATCGTATCATTACAGAAGAACTTGCACTTTACACGGCCAATTTGGCAAGTCAGGAGAAAGTTTACAATGAGACTTTGTGTCAGATTTTGATACGATCTTATAAGATGTATGAAGATCCAATGATTTTATCTGCAATCTGTACACTTCTGATCAAAGGAAATAAAACTGGAAAAGTGTATTTCCCGTGGTATCAGAAAGCCATAGATTCAGAGATGAAGCTTGTACAGCTGTATGAGCATTATATGATGTCGGCAGATGACACGAAGATCAAAGGAGCATTTCCGAGAAGTGTGTTACTTTATTTTTCCCATGGAATGTCCATGGATTATAAAAAAACCGCGCTTCTTTATGCGAATATTCTCACTTACGAGGATGAAAACAGTGAGCTTTTCGCAAGTTACAAAGAAAAAATGGAGACATTTGCATGGAAACAGCTTATGAAACGTCGTATCAATGAGAATCTCCGTATTATATATAAGCGATTCTGCAGCGAGCCGGATAGTGATGTGGATCATATGAAGGCAATTTATGATATTTCCAATGCTTACCATGTGAAGACGAAGGCGCCGAACATCCAGTATGTTCTTGTGATAGAGAAAGATGGAAAGATTAGTCAGAGAGTGGCATATTCGGAAGAGGGTGCGCAGGTCATCATATATAATAAGTCGTCCAGAATCGTATGGGAAGCTGATGACGGACGCCATTATACAGATTCGATTCCATACGAAATGAAGAGGCTTTTCTATGAGTCTCAGTTTATAGAGATGTATAAGGAAAAAGAGGCGCTTCTTGAACACAATGAAAAAGAGAAAAAAGTGGAATTGTGTTATGAGAATATCAGACAGTATGGGGTGGATTACTTTGAGGATGAGCAGGTATTTCGTTTTTTAAGTAAAGACATTCGTGAGGATGGAGACGAGGAGGACGAATTTAAAGTATACTTAGCTTTTGAACTTCTAAAAAGAGGACAATTTGATAAAGTTTCCTTAGCTTATCTTGCAGATTATTATTGCGGAGCCACAAAGGATATGAAGATGGTGTGGCGAATTGCACGAGAATATGAAGTGAAGACACATAGCCTTGCAGAACGTATTATTACGCAGATGCTCTTTTCTGAAACGCTGTTCAAAGAAGAAGAGATTTTCATTGACTATTATAACGGCGGGGCATACTTCCGCCTGAAGTTAGGATATCTTGCACTGGCTTCTCAGGAATATGTTGTGAAGAACCGCCAGATGAAAGAAGAAATTGTCAAAATCATTTTGAAAGAGTTTCGGGAAGAAGAGAATTTGGCAGATATCTGCAAGATTGCCGTATTGAAATTCTATTCAGAACATGATTGTGCTCTGGAAGACAAGGATATGATTCGATCATTTTTGCAGGTGCTTTGCGAGAAACAGCTTGTATTTCCATTTTACCTGAAGTATGAAGAGGCATGGTTGCGGGAAGTTATGTTGTATGATAAAGTTATGCTCTGTTATCAGACGAAAGATGACGGGAAAGTAAGGCTGACTTATGAACTGAAGGAGAAACAGGAAGAGGAAGGCAAGGAGTGTGTAGAACAATTGACACCAATGTATGCCAATATTTATGTAAAGCAGTTTGTTCTATATGATGCGGAAGAGATAAAATTTTCCATCGAGGAAAGTAATGAGCGAAAAGTAATCCATGAAGAAAGCGGTACTTTAAAGAGGGAAGTGGGAACGGCTGCAATAGGAAAGTTTGGCAGGCTAAATGCTATGGGGCAAATGGATGCTGCACAACTGGATCAGGCAATGACAAAATACAGACTGGAAGAAAATCTTGTGGGAGAAATATTTAGGATTTACTAAGAAACAAGGGAGAACGATATGAAACGCGGACATATAATAGGGATAGAATTGAATGAGAAGATGTGTCAGGTAAGCTTCTATGATGAGGAACTGAAAGAACCTCATACGATGGAAGCAGATGCAGATAATTATCAGATTCCGCTTGTTATCGGAAGGAAAGGTGGAAGTTGGGTTTATGGAAAAGAGGCGCAGAAGGAAGCAGCGGTAGGAAATGCAGCTTGTGTGTTTGATCTTCTGAATTTTGCAAAAAACCAAGAGCTTGTGCAGTTAGGAGATAAAACGTACGAAGGAATCTGGCTTTTGTCCATGTTCATTCAGCTTGTGCTGAAACATTATGAGTCAATAGAAGCGATTGCTTTTACAATACCCGTTATGGATATGGATCTGGCACAAATATTAAAAAGTGTCGGACAAAAGCTTGGGGTTGAGAAAGAACATATTTATGTGCAGGATTATAAAGAAAGTTTTTGTTACTATATGTTTTATCAGCCAAAAGAATTATGGCAGTATGAGGCGGCATTGTTTTACTGCGATAAAAATACGGTAAAGGCATATATGCTTCGTAAATTGAAAACTGCTTTTGGAAAAGGTTATGGAAATTTTGTGGCGGTAGATGAAGTGGCAAGTGCAGAGATGGAAGAACTGGAAGAAGTATATCCGGTTTTGAATGTAGATAAAGCAAGAGAAGCGGATGAGGCATTCAAATGCTTTATACAGGGAGTATTTGATAAGCGTCTGATTTCTTCTGTGTTTCTTACCGGAGAAGGATTTGAGAATAACTGGTATCCGAATTCCTTGCGCACACTTTGTAATGGACGCCGTGCATTTCAAGGCAACAACCTTTATAGCAAGGGGGCCTGTTATGCCGCTTATAATCGTGCGGTAGAGCGTCAGGAGATTCCGGTATATCTGGATGAGACAAAGATGACAGAACAGATTTGCTTGAAGCTTCGTGTAAAAGGAGTGGAGAAATGGTATCCGATCGTGGCTTGGGGAACTAGATGGTATGAAGGGGATCGTCAGTTTGAAATACTTTTGGAAGATACGGAAGATATCGAGATTCATATAGAATCTTTAGAAAAGAAAGAAGTGGAAGCAATACGGATTTCAATGGAAGAACTTCCCAAAAGAGGAAACTATACATTGCGTCTTTTAGTAAGTGTTGTGTTTGATGATGAAAAAACATGCAGGATTACGTGGAAGGATGTGGGATTTGGAACATTTTTTGAACCATCCGGCTTCTGGACGGAGACGGTCATTCATTTAGGAGGAAATCATGGGCAGTTTAATTCTTTGTCATGAAAAGAAAGCAAAACAATCGTATGAAATTACAAGAATCCATAAGAAAATATATACAATTGAAGAATTGTGTTATTATATCAGCAACAATCTTTATCTGATTGATGAGACGATTGTGAATAAGCAGCTTTGCGATTGGATTATGGAAGAGCTTGGAATGGATAATCTTGCAAGAGATTTGAGCATGTGTATCAGAAAAAATGGTTCTGTGGAACAATTTATACTTTTGATTTTAAAAGCTTCTGCCATTTACACGGAGCAGGAAATCCGTAAGATTGAAGAGCTTATGAAACATTTGAAAAACCAGAAGGATGTGGAGCGGAAAAAGTGTAAGGCAGACAATCTCTTGGAGAGTGGAGAGGTGGAAGCTGCTATTCTGGTATATTTATCTATCATCCATGAAACATGGGATGAGAAACTGGATCATAAGTTTTATGGAAGGGTGTACGCCTGTCTGGGAGCGGCCTATGGAAGAATGTTTCTCTATGAAGAGGCTTCAAAAATGTATGAAGCCGCATATCAGATATGTGAAGAAGAATGCATGGTCAAAGCATATCTGTATTGCTGCCGCCATTATATGAGCGAAGAAGAATACGAAGAGCTTCTTCTGCATAATGGAATGTATGGGAAACTGGATTTCGAAATAAGAGAAAGTGAGCAAGAAATTCTGGATCACATGGAGCAAATTGATGCTGCAAAGCAGTTCAAACTATATAAGAATAATTATCGGAGGGTGTGCTAAAAGGCGCACCCTTTTTTGAAGTGAAAAGTTATTTTTAGTATGTCAAGCGTTTTTGAAAATGTCCCGAAATAATTAAAAGATTTGCACCGGATTTTCCGGTGCATTTTCTCTGTTAGC
>JAJBSL010000019.1 GCA_020540725.1 Lachnospiraceae bacterium EP-SM-12S-S03 | reverse complement strand
TAGGCACTTTCATTATACAACACATGGAATCGAGGTGTCTTTCTTTTATGCAAAATCACGAACTTGCTCATTTATAGATTTATTATTATTTTTTGTCTGATAGCGCTTTGATACTTGAGATGTACTCAGATGGCGTCATCCCGGTAATCTTTTTGAACTGCCTGGAAAAATAATGAATAGAAGAATATCCTAGCTTTTCGGAAATCTGGGTAAAGTTTAAATGTTCTGTTCGCATCATGCCTTTGGCAGTTTCTATTTTCATTTTTGAAAAATACTCGATAATACCAAGTCCGCTTTGTTCCTGAAAGATTTTCTGAAGTTGGGAACGCCCGATCAGATTGTCCTTGCATATTTTTTCTATTGTAAGTTTTTCGCTCAAGTGATTACCAAGGTAAGTGGTTACGCGGGTGAAAATATCCTGATCCCCCCGTTGTTTTGTTGTTTTTAAAAATTTAGTAGAATTGTTTTTGCTTATAGCAGAAGGCGTATGATACCTTCGTATAATATGGAGCAGAAAACGTTCCAAAGCAATTCGTATCATTTGTAATGAACCGAAAGGAGCAGATGATTTTAGAAACATTTCTTCCTGATAGGGGTCATCAAGTCTTCCATCAAAAGTTTCTTTCGCTTCTGAAATAATAATTCCTAAAATACTTCGTTCCGTTTCATCCAGATTGAGTATTTTCCGTTGAAAGAATTCCATGTGGGAATCGTTGCATTCAAAAGAAACGACGATGAGATTTGGAGCAATCTTGCCGTCAGCAGTTACTTTGTGAAATTCATTTGGTTGATGGAAAACGATTTCTCCTTTTTCCAAACGGTGGAAGGATTTTCCGGCTGTAATTTCTACCGCTCCTTTGTCTACGTAGAGAAATTCCCAAAAATTATGAGACTCTCCCTGAAATGAAAAATCGTTCATGTATTCAAAATAGTGAATGGTATATATCTTTTCAATATTAAATTCTTCTTTTAATAAAATCGGTTTGTAATCCATAGTGTTAATATGAGGTTCCCTTCGTTAAAACTTACTAATATAATACCGCATTCCCTGTGAAAAAGTAAAGTAGCAAGTAAAGTGACACTGATTTTTCTTTATGTAAGAATCATTGGTGGGGTAACTGGAGGTATCAAAGGTTAAAATTTGAGGAATTTGTGTGAACTGTCAAAAAAACGGGAAGAAATGTCTTCCCGTTTTTGCAATTTTGATGTACAATGTCTGATATAGACATTACATAATAAATTCTAGTTTAGGAGGATTTGAAAATGGAACGTAAAAATTTATGGGAAACTTACAACGAAGCACAGCTCGTTGAACTTGAAGAAGTGAACAAAAGATACTGTGCATGCCTGGATGCGGGTAAGACTGAAAGAGAATGTGTAAGAAAGACCATTGAGATGGCAGAAGCTGAAGGATACAGAAATTTAAAAGATCTGATTCGCGATAATGTGAAACTTTCAGCAGGGGACAAGGTTTATATGGATTACAATGAAAGAGCAATCGCACTTTTCAACCTTGGAACAGAACCGCTTGAAAATGGTATGAATATCTTAGGAGCGCACATTGACTCCCCACGTATCGACCTGAAGCAGAATCCGTTATACGAACAGGAAGGTTTCGCATATTTTGATACTCATTACTACGGTGGAATTAAGAAATATCAGTGGGTTGCACTTCCGCTTGCACTCCACGGTGTTGTAGTGAAAAAAGATGGAACAAAGGTAAATGTATCAATCGGTGAGAATGAAAATGATCCGGTATTTGCAATCACTGATCTTCTGATTCATCTTGCAGGTGAGCAGATGGAGAAAAATGCTGCGAAAGTAGTAGAGGGAGAGAAGTTGGATCTTCTGATCGGCAACAAACCGGTAGCCGGAGAAGAAAAAGATGCAATCAAAGCAAATGTTTTAAACCTTCTGAAAAAGACTTATGATATCGAGGAAGATGATTTCCTTTCTGCAGAACTTGAAATCGTACCTGCAGGAAAAGCAAGAGAATGCGGACTTGATTCCAGCATGATCATGGCATACGGACAGGATGACAGAGTATGTGCATTTACATCTTTATTTGCACTTCTGAATGTAAAAGACGTAAAACGTACAAGCTGCTGTCTGTTAGTTGATAAAGAAGAAATCGGAAGTACAGGTGCAAGTGGAATGAATTCCAACTTATTTGAGAATATTGTGGCAGAACTTCTTGCTTGTACAGAGGAATACAGTGACTTAAAAGTACGTCGTGTGTTAGCAAACTCTAAGATGCTTTCTTCTGACGTAAGTGCAGCATTTGACCCGATGTTCCCGGAAGTATTTGAGAAACGTAATTCTGCATTCTTTGCAAAAGGTATCGTATTCAACAAATATACAGGAAGCCGTGGAAAGAACGGTTCTAACGATGCAAACCCAGAATATATTGCAGAACTTCGCAAGATTATGGATGACAGCAATGTATCTTTCCAGACAGCGGAACTTGGAAGAGTAGACGCTGGCGGTGGCGGAACAATTGCTTACTTAATGGCAATGTATGGAATGGATGTTATTGATAGTGGTGTTCCGGTACTTTGCATGCATGCACCTTGGGAGATCACAAGCAAAGCGGATATTTACGAGACAGTTCGCGGATATGAAGCTTTCTTAAAAGCAGAATTCTAGAATAGGTTTGAAAATTTATTTTTAGCGTAATATAAAAGGTGTTACTCAATCAGTTGAATGATCTGAGTAACACCTTTTTTGCGATAGCTATGTATTTGGAAGCCTGTATTTTCCGGAAGATGTTTCCTGTGCAGGTGCAGATTTACGTAAGGCATCTGCCATACCTTTTACAGAAGAGGCATATTCAAGCGGAGACATTCCGGTTGCCTTCTTAAAACGTTTGGAAAAGTACGGAAGGGAGCTGAAAGATAAAAAGTAAGCGATTTCAGTAAAGTTCATAATTCCGTTTCGAATCAGTTCTTTGGCTTTGTCTATTTTCATTTCGTTAAAATATTCCATCGGTCCGCAGCCTTTTCGGTCATAAAATACAGTATGAAGAGTAGAACGGCTGATGGAAAAAGCGTCACAGATACTTTGCACTGTAAGCTGATCACAGATGTGAGTTTCCATATAGGACACAATCTGGTTAAACAGAGTTTCTCTTGCATTGTGGCTTCCGGCAGTAAGCTGCTGCTTCGGAATACTCTTGTGAGTCGAGGAGGCAGAATGAATGCGTCTGCAGGTAATCAAAAATAACTCCATATAGAGAAGGATCAGTTGCTGTGAGGCAAAAGGTGTTTCGGATTTCAGCAGAACCTGTTCCACAAAAGGAATATGCATGGGTGTGCGGAACGTCTGTCTCGCTTCGTTGATGATCAGTGAAATCAGATTCCGTTCTTTTTCATCCAGTGTAAAGGATTTGTTTGCAAAAAACTGGATTGCAGGTGAAAAACTTACAAAAGAACACGCAACCAGATTCAAAGATGATTTTCCGGCAGACTTGAATGCGTGGAACTCATTCGGTTTGTGAAAAATAATATCACCGGAATTTAATAGTACTTGATTATCTCCGGCAGTTACAGATACGCTCCCCCGATCCACGTATAGAAATTCCCAAAAATCATGGGATTCTCCGTGGAAAATGAAGTCGGAAGTGTATTCAAAATAGTGGATGGTTACAATGGAATCAATTACAATTTCCCGCTTTAAATAAGTCTTTACATATGCCATATTTTTGCCTCCTATACTGGGATTATAGCAGAAAAAAGATAATATGACAATAATGAAAGATAAAAGTATAAACAAAGTTGTGCAAAATATAATATAATACAGACAAGAAAAAGAGGAAAATGAACATTATCACTAAAGGTGTTAGAAAGAGGTAAGGAATAATGACAATTGATGTGAATGATACACAGCTTATGCTGGATGAAAAGACTCTTTCTTTTTCTGTTCAGGCAGGTGAACAAACCTGGAGATTCAGAAAGGATGCGAAACCGCGTCTGGAGTGTGAGGAAGGTACAATATACTTTGAAGATGCAGTTGTAGTGAGCCACAAAGAGTTTGTATCCGGTATCGGAAAAGGAATTCAGAGCCATTACGAAGGATTTGAGGTAAATGGACAGAAAGTTCCATATGCATTCGATACAATTGTATGGATTGAATATGCAAGCGGTAATATCTTCTGCGAGTGGATTCCACTTCAGGAAGAAGGGCTGAACATTAAGGCAGTATACTGGCCGGGAGAGATGGAATTTGAAGAAGCAAAAGATTCCTGGTACACACTTCTCAACTGGCAGCAGGGAATTCTTCTCCCAAACACATGGGAGACAGAAGTAAACAAAGTTGTATTTGATGGATTTTTTGAGACGGCGGGCGGATACATGCCATGGTATGCACAGGTTCGAGACAGAGCAGGTTATATCGCAATCTGTATGACACCTTGGAACGCAGGATGGAATGTAGATCACCCGGAGAACGGACCATACACCCATGTGGGAATGCGTTTTGAACCGAGTCTTGGAAAGATGGATTACCGCAGAGTGGTACGCTACACATTCCTCAATGATTGTGATTACAATGATATGTGTAAAGTGTACAGAGCTTATGTGAAAGAAGAAGGAAGACTTCGGACTCTCGCAGAGAAAGCAGTACAGAATCCGACCATTGATGATCTGATCGGATGCGCATTCGTACATAAGGGAATTAAGACAAGTGTGCAGAAGAATTCCAGCTTTTATGATCCGGAAAATCCGCATAAGAACGACAATCTTGTAACATTTGCACAGAGAGAAAAAGAGATAAGAGAACTTCACGATCTTGGAGTGAAGAAGTTATATATGCATTTGGATGGATGGGCGCAGCCTGGATATGACAATCAGCATCCGGACTACTATCCGATCTGCGAAGAAGCAGGTGGAGAAAAAGCAATGAAATCTCTTGTTGATACAATGCATGAACTTGGTTATATGTTCGGTATTCATGATCAGTACAGAGATTACTACCTTGCAGCCAAGACTTATGATGAGCATTATGCATGTCAGCTTGCAGACGGAACCATTCCGGGACATGACCGATGGGCAGGAGGACCGCAGACATACCTTTGTGGAACACAGGCGCCATATTACGTGAAACGTAATTTCAATTACTTAGAAGAAAAAGGGATTGAACTTGATGGGGCATACCTTGATGTATTTACATGTAATGAGGGAGATGAATGTGCAAATCCTTATCACAGAATGACAAGAAAAGAATGCTACGATTACAGGGCACTTTGCTTTAGATATTTACTTTCCAAAGGAATTCTTCCAAGTTCTGAGGAAGTAAGTGATTGGTGTGTACCGAGCATGGTAATGTGCCATTACGCACCATATGAATTTATGATGGAGAAGCCGGGGACACCGAAAAAAGGTATTCCGGTACCATTATATAACCTTGTATATCATGACTGTCTGATCGAACCTTGGATGATGGATAAGGTAAGTGAAGAAGAAGACTACATGTTATATGCACTGCTCAATGGTGGAGCGCCATACATTATTCGTGACGGTGCTTACCCAAATACAGATGGATCCTTTGACGGCGGTGTGAAATTTACACTGGAAGAACAGAGAGACAGATGCAAAATCGTTTCTGATCTTCATGAAAAAGTGGCAAAATGCGAACTGGTACGCCACGAACTTGTAGATGGAAACTACAACATTCAGAGAAGTGTATTCGCAGATGGAACAACAGTTACGGTCGATTTTGAAAATCAGACATATGTAATTGACTAAAAATGAGGTGTGAAAATGGGAAAATGTTTAACAGTTGCAATTGCAGGTCTTGGAAGCAGAGGAAAAGATGTATATGCGCAGGCACAGAAAAAATTTCCGGGAAAGATGAAGATCGTAGCGGTTGCGGATATTGATCCGGAGAAAGTAGAAATTGCGGCAAAAGAATTTGATGTTCCGAAGGAAGGCTGCTTTAAAAGTGCAGAGGAGATGCTTGAACAGGACAAACTTGCAGACGTAATGTTCATTGCAACACAGGACAGACAACATGTGGGACATGCGATCCCGGCTTTGAGAAAGGGATATCATTTACTTCTTGAGAAACCGATCTCCCCGCTTTTGGCTGAATGCAGAGAGCTTGTAAAGGTTGCAAAGGAATGTGATCGAAGAGTGGTTGTATGCCATGTACTTCGTTATACACCGATTTACCAGAAAGTAAAAGAACTTCTGGATGCAGGAGAGATTGGAGATATTGTTTCCATTATGGCTTCCGAAAATGTGGGATGGTGGCATATGGCACATAGTTTTGTCCGTGGAAATTGGTGCAATTCCAATGAGACGAGTCCTATGATTCTTCAGAAATGTTGCCATGATATGGATTTATATTTATGGCTTGCAGGAAAGACATGCGACTCAATTTCTTCTTATGGAGATACTTATCTGTTTAAAGAGGAAAAAGCTCCGGAAGGCTGTGCTATGAGATGTCTCGATTGTAAAATCAAGGGTTGCCCGTTTAATGCGGAAGACATTTATCTGAATAGTGAAGTGACCGGTGTAAAGGGCGGGAACAAGAATTGGCCGGCTAATGTACTTGTGAATGAAGAGCCGACAGAAGAAAATATTAGAGAAGCGCTGCAGGAAGGACCTTATGGAAGATGTGTTTACCATTGTGACAACAATGTAGTAGATCATCAGGTTGTTAATTTGAACATGACAGATGGAACAACAATGAGTTTCACAATGTGTGGATTCTCTGCTTCTATTGCAAGATATGCAAAATTCCATGGAACAATGGGAGAACTGATCGTGAACATGGATGGAGAAAGTATGGAAGCGAATGAGATTGTTTTAAGAAAATTTGGTCCGGTAGTAGAAGAGACAAGGATTGATGTTTCTTCATTATCTGATGATTTCTCAGGACATGGCGGCGGAGATATCAAGATGGTGGAAGAATTCCTGGATGTGTTAAGCGGTGAGAAAGAGGTAAGCCCTTATGTGACATCTTTGGAAGTTTCTATGGAGAGTCATTACTGTGCACTTGCAGCAGAGGAATCCAGAGTTCTTGGTGGACAGGTGGTACAACTTGAGAACTACCGTAATGAATAACGTATGTAAGTCTTCGAGTGAGGACTTCATATATAAATTTGCTCATTATGAGAGTGAATAAATTCAAATTCTAACCAATAATAAAAGAAAAGGAGAGATGTGTTATGAAGAAGAATTTGAAAAGATTAGCAGCCCTTGGCCTTTGCGTGGCTATGGGAGCTACAATGCTTGTCGGATGTGGCAGCAAAGATGGAGGAAAAAGCAAGGATGGTAAGGTTGAACTTACGATGGCTGTATGGGATTCTGATCAGGAGCCTGTAATGAAAAAAATGGCAGAGGCCTATACAAAAGAGCATCCAAATGTAACTGTTAAGACACAGCTTACAACATGGACAGAGTACTGGACAAAGCTTGAAGCAAGTGCTACAAGTGGTTCAGCAGCCGACATTATTACAATGAATGTTATGCATGTAGAAGAGTATGCAGAAGCAGGTATCTTAATGGATCTTACAGATGCTGAAAAGAAATCAGATTTAAAAATCAATGATAATTTCCCGGCACCACTTGTTGATGGATATACTGTAGATGGTAAATTATATGGTATTCCAAAAGACTTTGATACAAATGCTGTATTCTACAACAAAGAAATCTTTGATAAAGCTGGTGTAGAGTATCCGAAGGATGGATGGACATTTGAAGAGTTCAAAGCAACAGCAGAGAAGATTAAAGCAGCAAATCTTCCAGGTGTATATGCTTGCCCGGTTAACCGTAACTCAAGCCAGACAACATATGATGCAACAATTGTAGCAAACGGCGGCTATATTTTAAATGAAGATAACACAGAAACAGGTTGGGATGATCCAGCTACAATCGGCGGTATCCAGCCATGGTTAGATTTTGTAACAGAGGGACTTTCACCAACACTTGAGCAGATGACAAACACAGACCCAGACTCTATGTTCCAGGGTGGTCAGGTAGCAATGTATCTCTCAGGTAACTACATGATCCCTTCATACAACAAAACTCTTGAAGGAAAATATGGTATTGTTTCAAGACCTACATTTAACGGTAAAAACACAGATATCATCAATGGTTTAGCGTTCTCTGTATCAGCAAATACAAAGAACCCAGAAGAAGCAACAGATTTCGCATTATGGTTAGGAAGTGAAGAAGCACAGAAAATTCAGGCTGAAGCTGGTGTTGTAATTTCTGCAAGAAATGATTGCCAGGAAATTTACCCAACTACTCACCCTGACTTAAACCTTCAGGTATTCCTTGACAACGTAGAGAATTCTACATTATTACCACACTGTAAAGTATCATCTGAGCTCGGACAGGTTGAAAAAACATACTTAGAGAAAGCTTGGATGGGAGAAATTACATTAGAAGAAGCTTGTAAGAGCATCAAACCAGAGGAAGATGCAATTCTTGACAAGATGAACAAGTAAAGTAGGGATGTTTTATGAGCGAAGAAAAGAAAATGGCAAAACCTGCAAAAAGGAAAGCCAGTAAAAGAGAAAGGAAGGACTGGACTGCGGCATATATCTTTATTGCACCAGTAACAATTGGATTGATTATATTCTACGTCTTTCCATTTATCCAGAACTTCTGGTTTAGTTTTAATGATGTAAACAAATTCAATATGGCTACGTTTATAGGTCTCGAGAACTATAAACAGTTATTCCAGGAGCCGGATTTACTTCTCGCGCTCAGGAATACATTGATTTACGCAGTGATTACAGTTCCGATTGGGCTGGCGCTGTCACTGTTAATAGCTTCTTTATTGAACTCTAAAATTAAAGGAACTTCATTCTACCGTACAATTTACTTCCTGCCATCTGTAACGATGTCAGTAGCTGTAGCACTTGTTTGGAAATTAATCTTCCATAGCGAATATGGTATTTTCAATGAGATTGTGAAAATGCTTGGTGGTTCACCACAAAGCTGGCTTACAAAACCTGCTACAGCACTTGGATGTGTTATGATCGTAGCAATCTGGGGAAGTGTTGGTTACAATATGATTATTCTTCTTGCCGGTATGCAGGGAATTTCAAAATCATATTATGAAGCGGCAGCGATTGACGGAGCTGGTCCTGTACAGAGATTTTTCAAGATTACAGTTCCGTTACTTACACCGACAATCTTCTTTGTAACAATTACAGGATTGATTGGTGCATTCCAGGTATTCGATAGTATTTATATGATGATAGACCCACAGACAAACCCTGCGTTTAATCAGGTTAAGACAATGAATGTACTCTTCTACCAGAATGCGTTCATGTATGGTTACAAAGGTTACGCGGCAGCAATCTCCATCTTTATGTTTGTAATTATTATGATTATTACAGCCATTCAGTTATGGGGGCAGAAAAAATGGGTTAATTACGATTAAAGGAAGGAGGAAATACAATGTCAACTGCAACAAAAAGAAATCATGTGTTGATTCATATCATTTTGATAGCCGGTATTGCAATTACAGTATTCCCATTCCTTTGGATGGTATTTACATCATTTAAAACATTGCCGGAATCCATGCAGATTCCACCGACTATCTTACCGGAAGCGTTGAACTTAGAATCATATAAGTATGTGTTAGAAGTTCTTCCTTTTGGAACGATTTATACAAACACAATTGTTGTCACAATTATTACTACAGTGGTTCAAGTTATATTCTGTACAATGGCAGCTTATGCATTTGCAAGAATTGACTTCCCATTTAAAAATGCAATTTTCATGGTTCTGTTATCAATCTTAATGGTACCTGGACAGATTTTCTTGATTCCACAGTACTTGATTATTCAGAACTTAGGATTAATCAATACGTTACCAGGACTTTTCTTACCAAACCTGTTTAGTGCATTCGGAACATTCTTGTTAAGACAGTTCTTTATGTCACTGCCGAAGGAATTGGAAGAAGCAGCATTGCTTGATGGATGTAACAGATTCCAGATTTTTGGAAAAATCATGCTTCCACTTGTACAGCCGGGTATTGTTGCACTCGTAATTTTTACAGCGAAGTTTGCATGGAATGACTTTATGTGGCCATTGATTGTAAACTCTGATCCTGCAAAAATGACATTAGCTCCGGCGTTGTCATTACTGAAAGGACAGTATGCAACAAACTATCCTGCACAGATGGCAGGTGCAGTACTTGCGGTAATCCCAATGATCGTTCTGTTCTTTGTTTTCCAGAAACAGTTCATCGAAGGTGTTGCACAGTCAGGTATTAAAGGTTAATACATACCTAATATTTCGGAAGTATCTGAAAGTTATGGGGGGAGGGGTCTACACCTCTTCCCCATATTAATATAAGAAGCATCTTTATTTTTTCATTGAGTACTCACAAGAAGAGTGCCGAATGAAGAAATAAAGGGGGGAATGAGAGTGAGGAAGTTCTGTTCGATTGTAAAACTTACATTTCTTACGAACTTTGCATACATCAAAGCCTTTTGGCTGAATATTGTAGGAACGGCAGTTTCCATCATTGTCTACTACTTTCTTTGGCAGTTTGTATTTCAGAAGCAAGATACGATTGCAGGATTTACGATGGAACAGATGACAACATATGTGATTCTGTCGAGAATTCTTTCTTCTCAGTTTTCCGGTGGAATCAATATGGAATTCGCGGAATGGATTTATGAAGGAACCATTGGGATGGAGCTTTTGCGTCCGGTTTCTCTGTTCTTTAATTTGTTTGCCAAGAGAATGGGAGAATTTCTATTTTTTGTAGTGTTCAAAGGTTTGCCTATTACAGTGGTATGTCTCCTTTTGATGGGAGGAAGCGCGCCGTTTGGGGTGACACAATTTTTGCTTTTTGTCGTGAGTGTGGTGATTTCTATAGGAATCATGTTTTTCATTGAATTTATGGTTGGATTGTGTTCGTTTTACACCTTTAACAATCATGGACTCCGTTTTATGAAGAGTTCCCTTCTCTCCATTTTATCGGGAGGAGTCGTACCGATTTTTTTCTTCCCGGAGGCGATAGTAAAAGTTTTAGACTATATGCCGTTTGCCGGGATGGTGTCTGTTCCGGTGCAGATTTATATGGGGGAATATGGAATGGCAGAGTCAGTGAAATATATTGTGCTTCAGATAATCTGGTGTATCCTTCTTTTTGGTTTTGCGAAGTTTTTCTATGCAAAGAGCATCCGAAAAGTCGTCGTACAAGGAGGGTAGGCTATGAGAAGAGTATTGTATTATATGAGAGTATGTAAGGCGTATCTCCGAATTGGTTTTGTCACACTTGTGCAGTATCCGGCAGATACGGTGATCTGGATTTTATCCATGTTACTTCGTGAGGCTTCCGGATTTATCGGAATTATTACAATCGCAAGCGTAGCAGGCGGATTAGGAAATTGGGGTATTTATGAGATCTGTATTCTCTTTTCTATCTGTGCGATTATTGAGGCAATTGGTCAGGCTTTCTTAGATTGTGTGTGGAGTATTTCCAGTTCCATACGAAAGGGGAAGTTGGATGTAATTCTTGTAAGACCGGCATCTCCATTTGTACAGCTTTTGGGGCAGAGAGTCCACTTTCAGGCAGTCATTACGATGGTGATTTATATTGGAATCTTGGCGTATTCTATGAGGCAGTTCGGAATATCCGGAGGTGTCGGGACGATTCTGTTTCTACTGGAAACAATCATTTGTGGAACGATTATCAATACAGGGCTTTACACGATATTTAACAGTTTGAATTTTTGGATTGTCAACGGGAATGATGTGGCGGAATTGGTACTGACATGCCGGGAATTTGCCAAATATCCGTTGAGCGTATTTCCAATGATGATTCGGACATTTTTTACTTATATGATTCCGTTTGGATTTATGGGATACTATCCGGTTGCATTTCTTACGGGAAAGACAGGAGCCTGGGTAATTTGGGCAATGCCGTTGGCAGCGTTTGGTGTGGTAAGTGTGGCAGGCCTTCTTTGGAAAGCCGGGCTTAGAGGCTATAACAGTACGGGAACATAAGGGAGTGTACAGGGATGAGTCAGATAGAAGTGAAACATATTGTAAAAGAATATCAGAGAAAGAAACAATATACGCACATGGGAAAAGCTTTTTCTATGATGTTCCGACCGGAGTATGAAGCGAAACGGGCGGTGGATGATGTTAGTTTTTCGATTGAAAAGGGAGAGTCTGTTGGATATGTCGGGCCAAATGGAAGTGGAAAATCTACTACGATTAAGATGCTTTGCGGGATTCTGTGTCCCACGGAAGGGAGTATCCGAGTAAGAGGAATCGACCCTTTTAAGGAACGGACGAAAAACAGTAAAAACATCGGGGTTGTGTTTGGAAACCGTTCTGTACTTTGGTGGGACGTTCCGGTCATTGAATCCTATAAGGTGTTGCAGCAACTGTATGAGATACCGGAGAGACAGTTTCAGGAGAACTTGGAGAAATTTCAAGATATTATGGGGATTGGATCTCTTCTTTCCGTACCGGAACGTCAGCTTTCACTTGGACAGAGGATGCGGTGCAATATCGCGGCGGCATTTTTACATAATCCGGAAATAGTGTATCTGGATGAACCGACGATAGGATTGGATTCGGAATCGAAGGAGAGTATCAGGAAGTGCATTTTGGATATTAATGAAGAGGCGAAGACAACCTTCATTGTAACAAGTCATGATTTTCAGGATATCGAGACGTTGTGTCGGCGGATTATGGTAATTAGCCAGGGCAATATTATTTTGGACGATATGATGGCAAATGTGCGTCAGGAGTTTAATAAAGAGAAGAAGATTCGAGTGGAAATGGCAGAAAATCCATGGTTCCAAAAGGAAACATTTTCTTTGCCTGGAACGAAAGAAGTTCTCTCGACGCCGCATAGTCTTGTGGTGGAGTATGATGTGGCAAAAGCAGAGAGTATTTCCATTTTGCAGGAAGTGGCAAAGAGGACAGAAATTCAGGATGTAGAAATCAGTTCCAGAGATATTGAGTCTATTATACAAGGAATTTTAAGAAAGGGCAGAAAATAAAAGTATGAAAGAAAGTAAGACAAATTTAAAACTAACTAGTGTAGAATCTGTGAAAGTTTCTGCAAAGGAGAATGTTGTTGATATTCTCTTCGACGGAGGAATCGCAGGAAAACTGACATTCCTGGAAGAAAATATTTTCCGCTATGATGTGGATCCAAAAGGCGTATTCGCACCATATGCAACACCGAGGGATGAGGCGCACACAGCGAAAATCCAGCAGCATCCGGATGAATCGGATGCGTACACAAAACCTTCCGCAAGAGTTTTATGGCAGGAGGACAAATTTATTGTACTTTGCGGGGGTACATCGATCACATGGGACAAAGAGACTGCAAAAATGAGTGTTTGTATACATGGAAGAATTGTGCTGGAAGAGGCAGAGCCACTACAAATTGCAGAAGGAGAAATGATTCAGATCCTGGAAAAAGAACCGGGTGAGAATTTCTACGGTGGCGGAACACAAAATGGGCGATTTGTACACACAGGTAAGAAAATCCAGATTGTAAATGAAAGTGCATGGATGGATGGCGGCGTAGCGTCTCCGAATCCGTTTTATTACACAACAAATGGATATGGTGTACTTTATAATACATTTTCTGATGGAACATATGATTTCGGAGAAGAAAATCAGGAACTCGTAAAAGTTGTACATAAAGAAAGCAAGCTGAGCGCATATTATTTCCTGACAGGAAAGACGTGTGGACGTGAGCTTGTACAAGAATTGTTACAAGGATATTATCATGTAACAGGAAATCCTTTATTCCTTCCGGAATACGGATTCTATGAAGGACATTTAAACTGTTATAATCGTGATGCGTGGTCAGCAGAATCCGGCGATAAGGCATGGAATGTAAAAGGTGACGCTTCTTATGATAGTGAAGGTGTTACACATTATGAAAGCGGTATGGCGACAGGTTACCGTTTGCCGGAAGGGGCGCATTCTGAGTCTCTGAATGGAGAAGGACCACATGTGAGAACGGAGAACTATCCGGACTCGGTAGATACACCGTATGAATATTCTGCGAGAGCAGTTTTAGATCAGTATGTGAAACACGATATGCCGCTTGGATATTTCCTCCCGAATGATGGATATGGCGGAGGATACGGTCAGAATGGCTATTATGTACAGGGCGGAGTCAATGAAGATGGTTCAAGCACTCCGGAAAGAATTGAAGCCGTAGATGCTAATGTAGAAAACTTTGCAAGATTTACAGAGTATGCAAATAGTAAAGGTGTTGCATCCGGACTTTGGACAGAGAGTAATCTGGCGCCGGATTCCAACAATGATACATATTGGCATCTTCTTCGTGACTTCCAGAAAGAAGTTACAAAAGGTGGAGCTACGACATTGAAGACAGATGTTGCGTGGGTAGGACCTGGATACTCTTTCCAGCTCAATGGAGTAAAAACAGCATATGATATCGTAACGACATCCGAGAACTTCCGTCCGAATATCATTTCTCTGGATGGATGGGCTGGTTCTCAGAGGTTCAATAGTGTATGGAGTGGTGATCAGACTGGAGGAAATTGGGAATATATCCGTTTCCATATTCCGACTTATATTGGAAGTTCTTTAAGTGGTAATCCAAACATCGGAAGTGATATGGATGGTATTTTCGGGGGACGTCCGCTTATCGCAACACGTGATTATCAGTGGAAATCTTTCACTCCACAGATGTTGAATATGGATGGATGGGGAACTTATATGAAGTCACCGTTTACTTTTGGAGATCCGTATACAGGAATCAACCGTATGTACATGAAGATGAAAGCACAATTGATGCCGTATATTTATACATGTGCAGCGGCAGCTTCTAATATTGATACAGGAAACAGTGATACTGGCCTTCCGATGGTAAGAGCGATGTTCCTGGAATACCCGAAGGATGAGTATGCGTATAGCAGACAGATGCAATATCAGTTCATGCTTGGCAAGAATATCCTTGTAGCACCGATTTACTGTGATGTAGCCGGTGATGAAATGGGGAATGACGTAAGAAATCACATTTATCTTCCAAATGAAGAGGATATCTGGGTGGATTACCTCACAGGTGAAAAATATCAGGGAGGACAGGTGTTAAATAACTTCAAAGCACCACTTTGGAAACTTCCGGTATTTGTGAAAGAGGGAGCAATTCTTCCAATGTATGAAGAGAACAATACCCCGGATCAGGTGGATAGAAAGAATCGAATTGTAGAATTCTGGCCACATGGTTACAGTGAGTTCAGTACTTATGAAGATGATGGAAAATATATCCTGAATCAGACGGAAGAACATGAAGAATATGGAACGATTGATCATGTTTCTTATGGAAACTATGTTTCCACAAAATATATTTCTGATGTGAAAGAAGATGTGGCGGTTCTGACTGCAGAACAGTCTTGTGGAACATATGAAGGATATGAATCAGAAAGAAATACAACATTTATTGTACATCTTTCTGAAAAACCGAAAGTAATCCTGGCAAAGAATGGAGAGAATGATCTTTCAGTACGTGAGATAGAAACAAAAGAAGCATTTGATACCGTTTCTTTAGAAAGCGGAGAGGCAGTATATTTCTATGATGCGACTCCGAAGCTTCATACTTATGCAACAGTAGAAGAGACAAAACTTAAGGAAATGACAGAACATGTTACACAGTCTCCGAAACTTTATGTCAGATTTGCGCCGACAGATGCAGCAAAAGAGAGTCAGTCTGTGGAAATCAGAGGATACGTGAATACCTTTGTAAAATCGGAAGAAAGGGAAAATCCGGCATTGGAAGCACCGGTTCTTCATGTATTGGAAGATAAGAAAACGCCTACAAGCATATGGTTCGAATGGACGAAAACAGAAGGAGCAGATTCTTACGAGATGCTTGTGGATGGCAATTTCTATACAATGGGAGATGCGCTTACTTATCTTCATGATGAACTTGAGTATCATTCAAAACATACATATTGTGTACGTTCTAGAAATATGGATGGATATTCGAAGTGGAGTGAAGAAATTGAGGTAGAGACATTATTAGATCCGTGGAGAAATGAAGTTGGTGCCCTTGGAACAGTTACATTTGCAGGAGATGATGAAGCCGGTGCATTAAGATATGCTACAGATCATAGCTTCAAGGGAATGTTCTTCTGCGTAGAAGATGTGGTAAATGGACCGATTCCGTTTATTTATGACTTCGGTGCAGTTTATGAATTGAATAAATTTGAATACTATCCACGTGACAATTATGGAAGTGGTTCTGTTCAGAAAATGAACATTTATTCAAGTTTGGATGGTAAAAACTGGAAACTTGAATGGAATGGCGCTGAGGAAGAAGAGTGGACATATAATAAAGATCTGGAAGTGGAAGAAAATGCGAAGACAGTTTCGCTTGACGGTGTAAGTGCACGTTACCTGAAACTGGTGGTTGTGAAATCCATTCGCAACTGGTTTGCTGCACATGAACTTCCGGTTTATAAGAAGGACGGAGCGAAGCCATTTGCAGTCGGAAGTACAAATAAGAATGAGACAGTAGCAGAAGGCGACTATACAAATATGAAGAACTACTTGGGAACTTCTGTAAAGGATGGTTCTAACTTTGTAGACCAGATTCAGAAACGTTGCGGTGACATCAATATGAACGGTGTATATGATGTTTATGACTATGCATATACAATGTTCAATCTGGATGGCGGAACAAAACAGACCGGGGAAGTGTCAGGAAGTATTTCACTTGTAGCAGATACGGATACTGTAAAGGCTGGAGAAACAGTTACATTTGCAGTACAGGCACAGAATGTGGAAAATCTGAATGCATTCGGTAAAGTGCTGAACTATGATCCTGCGAAACTGGAATTTGTATCTGTAGAACAGTCAGATGTTGTAGGCTCTATGGAAAATCTGACAGTAAATAAACGCTACGAAGATAATACCGCATATGTGAATCTTGCATTTGCAAACCGCGGAGATAAGAAACTTTACAACGGAAGTGATAAACTTGCTGTCATCACAATGAAGGCTCTGACAGATTTAAATACTGCAGAGGAAATGGAATGTGAAGGAATCTGGTTGATCGGACCGGGATTTAATCAAGTATAAGAAATAAGAATGGCATCCTTGCTGCGAGAAGTGGCGAGGGTGCTGTTTTGTATTTGCTAAATGAGTCAATAGAAGTGATTTTTGAATCTGATCTATAAGTTCATCATCAAAGTTGTTGTCGCTATGTTTGAGGTCGGGCGCTACAAACTTTAAAAATTTACAAGACTTTCCGGTACATCGCGCACATTTTCCCGCTTTGTACTAAGAAAAATAGTCCGACTAAAAGTGGGCAAATTATTTTTCGCCCACCATAGTCAACAGATTTTGGAAATGAAGAGTTATTCGGTATATTCTGGAATTGGTTCCTGTTTTGGCTCATATTTTTTGAAAATACGGTCGAAAATGATGCACGCCGTCAATGCAATAACAGAAAAACCACAAATAGTTGCAACAGCGATAACCAGGGCAAGTGTTTTGACACTGATTGTGCATAAGAAGAAAATCAAGCTGTACATTGCAACAAGAAGAATCGTAAATGGAAGATGACCGATTGTCATAAAAAGAGCATTCTTAATTGCCTGACGGATTGTACATTTAAAATGAGCTATAATTGGAAAGACATATATAAACATGCTGAACAAAACTGCGGTCACAGAACCAAGTGCAATTTTAGCGTAAGTAAATATTGCAATATCAGATGAGTTGAGAATATTATAATCCATGCTGAGCAATATCATGATTGCTACTGAGATTACCCAAAGAATGGTACTTTGTTTGAAATTTTGCCGAAATGCTTTCCAAAAACCTTTCCAAATATATGGTTCATAACCACGTACTATTTTTAAACAGACTGCATGTAAAGCACTTATAGAAGCTCCGATCGTGATGATAGGGATGCAGGATAAGATGAAAATCAAGTTTAAAATAATTAAATCGGAAACTCGAAATAAAAATTGCATAAAAGGGTTATCAAGATTAAATAAACGGTTCATAGTATTACCTTTCTGATTATTTATATTTTCTTTATTGTAAACAATAGTAGATTTCTATTATAATAGTTAAAGCAACTAAAAGACAGTATACAAAAAATGATACATAAAAGCAATGAATCAGAGAGAGTTCATAAAAATTTTATTAACGGGAGGCTTCATGAGATATGAGAGAAAAAATGAAAGGTATGACTCTGATACAGAAAATAGATTATCTGTGGACCTATTATAAAATATGGTTGCTGGTACCGGTGGTTATAGGTTGCGTAGTCTATGTGGGCTGCTCCATATATCGGGCACAAAACGAGAATGTACTTGTGAATACAGTGATTGTAGGCTCCACGCTTCAGACTACAGATAAAGTGGAACAAGAGATTAAAGATTACATGAAAAAAGACAAAAAAAATGATGTTGTTACGCTTCAGACAAATATTCCGGATGATAATATGGGGCAGGCGTCCACGGTTGCATTATCGACTATGGTAGGAGCGGAAACAGTGGATGTAATTATTTGCCCGAAAAATGTATATGATCATTTTAGTGGACAGCAGGCGGGAGCGATCCCCATGAAAGAGATTCTTGGGGGAAATATTGAAAAATATGGATATATTGTGAGGGAAGATGCTATTGTTGTTAACAGTTCAAAGTTTATGAAAGAAAAACTGGGAGTTCCTTATGATGAAGTGTATATGTTTGTTGTAGCCAATGCACCCCACGAGGAAGGAGCAGCTAAATTTGTACAATATGTTTTGGATAATCTTTAAAGAAAGGTAGATTGTGCAAACATATAATTTAATCTAATAAAGATTTTTATGATAAAATAGTATAGAATGAAACTAATGAAAATGTCATAGAGGTTGAAAATGGAGGAATAAGCTATGAATAAGCCAGTACTTGTAATTATGGCAGCAGGAATGGGAAGCCGTTATGGTGGACTCAAACAGATTGACCCAGTAGATGAACAGGGACATATTATTATGGATTTTTCAATTTTTGATGCAAAAAGAGCAGGATTTGAAAAAGTTGTTTTTATTATCAAGCATGAAAATGAGGCAGACTTTAAAGAAGCCGTAGGAAACCGTATGGAGAAGATAATGGATGTAGAATATGCATTCCAGGATATGAATAATATTCCGGAAGGTTTTACTGTTCCGGAAGGACGTGTAAAACCATGGGGAACTGCCCATGCCGTATTAAGCGCAATTGACTGTATTGATGGACCATTTGCAGTAATCAATGCAGATGACTATTACGGAAGAGGAGCATTTGAGACAATTTACAATTATCTTTCTACTCACGAAGATGATGAGAAATACCGTTATACAATGGTAGGATATGAACTGAGAAATACAGTGACGGATAACGGACACGTAGCACGTGGTATCTGTAACATCAATGCAGACGGAGAACTTGTGTCAATCCATGAAAGAACAAGAATTGAGAAGAAAGAAGACGGAATCGCATTTACAGAAGATGACGGACAGACATGGACATATGTTCCGGGAGAGACTCTTGTTTCTATGAATATGTGGGGATTCACAAGAAGTATTTTAGATGAGATCAAAGCAGGATTCCCTACATTCCTTGAAAAGGGATTGAAGGAAAACCCAATGAAATGTGAATATTTCCTTCCAACAGTTGTAAGTGACTTAAAAGAAGCGGGAAAAGCAGAAGTTGCAGTTCTTTCTTCCAAAGACAAATGGTATGGAGTTACATACAAAGAAGACAAACCAGTTGTTGTAGCTGCGATCAAAGAAATGAAAGAAGCAGGATTATATCCTGAAAATTTATGGGGTGATAAATAATGGGAAAATCATTACAAAGATTAAAAGATGAAGCCATCGCAAATTTTCGCTATGACGGTGTGCTGATTGACGAGAGAGCATACGGAAGCGGACATATCAATGATACGTTTCTTCTTACATTTGATATTTCAGGTATGGGAATGCTCCGGGTTATTTTGCAGAGAATGAATGATGGAATTTTCAAAGAGCCAGAGCAGTTGATGGAGAATATTCTCGGAGTGACTTCTTATCTTCGCAAAATTATTACAGAAAACGGCGGAGATCCGGAGAGAGAAACTTTGAACGTAATCCGTACAGTTGCAAACAGACCATACTTTGTGGATTCAGAAGGCGGATACTGGAGATCTTATAAGTTTATCGAAGGTGCAACTTCTTATGATCAGGTTGAGTCACCGGAAGATTTTTATGAAAGTGCAGTATCCTTCGGTAATTTCCAAAGACTGCTTGCAGATTATCCGGCAGAGACTCTTCATGAAACAATCAAAGGATTCCATGATACAAAGGCAAGATTTGCAACATTTAAGAAGGCAGTAGAAGAGGATGTATGTGGACGCGCTGCTTCTGTTCAGAAAGAGATTCAGTTTGTTCTCGACCATGAGGACGTTGCCAATGTATTTGGCGATATGTTAGCAAAGGGGGAAATCCCGCTTCGTGTAACACACAATGATACAAAACTTAACAATATCATGATTGATGATAAAACAAGAAAGGGAATTTGTGTTATTGACTTGGATACTGTAATGCCGGGACTTGCCATGAACGACTTTGGTGATTCCATCCGTTTTGGTGCAAGTACTGCAGCAGAGGATGAACAGGATCTGAGTAAAGTATCCTGCGACATGGACTTGTTTGACATTTATGCAAAAGGATTCATTGAGGGATGCGGAGGTAAGCTTACAGATAGAGAAATTGAACTGCTTCCAATGGGAGCAAAAGTTATGACATTCGAATGTGGAATGCGATTCCTTACAGATTATCTGGAAGGGGATCATTATTTTAAAATACACAGAGAAGGTCACAATTTGGATCGTTGCCGTACACAGTTTAAACTTGTGGAAGACATGGAAGCAAAATGGGATACAATGCAGGAGATTATTAAGAAATACGCTTAATGATCCGATAATTACAGGAGGTAATGAACATGACAATTTTAGTAACAGGTGGAGCAGGTTATATCGGAAGTCATACATGTATTGAATTGATCAATGCAGGTTATGATGTAGTTGTTCTTGATAACTTATGTAATTCAAGCAAAGAATCTTTAAAAAGAGTGGAGAAGATCGTAGGAAAACCGATTAAATTCTATGAGGCGGATATTCGTGACGAAGAAGCGTTAAACGATATTTTTGCAAAAGAAAACATTGATGCAGTGATTCATTTTGCAGGCCTTAAAGCAGTTGGCGAGTCTGTAGTAAAACCTATGGAATACTATGATAACAATATTACAGGAACACTTGTATTATGCAGAGCGATGAGAGCGGCAGGTGTGAAAAACATTATCTTCAGTTCGTCAGCGACAGTTTATGGTGATCCGGCATTTATTCCGATTACAGAGGAATGCCCGAAGGGACAGTGTACAAACCCATATGGCTGGACAAAATCTATGTTAGAACAGATTTTGACAGATATCCATACAGCAGATCCTGAGTGGAATGTTGTGCTTCTTCGTTACTTTAACCCGGTTGGCGCACATAAGAGCGGTACGATCGGTGAAGATCCGAAGGGAATACCGAACAACTTAATGCCATACATTTCCCAGGTGGCTGTCGGTAAATTAGAGTGTCTCGGAGTATTTGGCGATGATTACGATACACCGGACGGAACGGGTGTGCGTGACTACATCCATGTAGTAGACCTTGCAGTTGGTCATGTGAAAGCGCTTAAGAAAATTCAGGATAAGTCGGGAGTAAGCATTTATAATTTGGGAACAGGAAATGGGTATTCTGTACTTGATATGGCGAAAGCTTTCGGTAAAGCATGTGGCAAGGAGATCAAATATGAAATTAAGCCAAGAAGAGCAGGTGATATTGCAACATGTTATGCTGATCCGACAAAAGCGAAAGAAGAGCTTGGTTGGGTAGCAGAAAGAGGATTGGAAGAAATGTGCGAAGACTCATGGAGATGGCAGTCTAACAATCCGAATGGATATGAGGAATAAGAGTGAATATATTATAAAATAAAACAACGCATCCAAGCGCTTCAATGGTCACGCTTTGGATGCGTTGTTTTATTTGCACCACAAATGCCTTATTTCTATAGTACGTATGGTTACGCTTTTCCTTCTAGTATTTTTGTGAGATATGCTGAAATACTATGGATTTTATAAATATTCTTGCCTTTCTGATATAGTCATATTATACTTGATTTATCTAAAATTTCTGGCAGATTTCTAAATGATTTCCAGCAAATCGAGACCGCTCGGTCAGATATTCCAGAAAAGAAGTTTAGTTGCATAATAAGAACAAGGAACTATGTGAAAAAGCAGTTGTACAAATGGGTGTATTTCTTTATAATGGAAGTAACAGAAGAGAAGATCATATATTGCTGCATTTTCACACCGTGGAAAGGAGCAGTTATATGTGTATGACAACAAATGAAACAAAAGAACAGAAGTTTATGATGTTACCTAGCGTGGATTTTTGTTTTCAGGAGCTGATGGAAGATGAGGAAGTACGTCGAGGTTTTATCGGGGCTATTCTCCGGATTCCACCGGAAGAAATTGTAGATATGGAATTACTTCCAAAGAAGCTTCGCAAGAAGCATAAAGAAGACAAATATGGAATCCTGGATGTGCATGTTCGTCTGAAAGATGGAGATCAGTTAAATATCGAGATGCAGGCGGTTGCTTATGATTATTGGCAGGAGAGATCTTTGTTTTATCTTGGGAAGATGTATGTGGATCAGATTCACGAAGGGGAGGACTATGATAAGCTGAAGAAATGTATTCATGTAGGAGTTCTGGATTTCACACTGTTTGAACATGAACGATATTATTCTTGTTTTCACATCTGGGAAGATACAAGTCGGGAAATGTATTCGGATAAATTCGAGATTCATATTTTGGAATTACCCAAGCTTGTAAAATATGAGTATCCACAGACAGAACTCCTGCGATGGGCACAGTTTTTCAGTGCGAAGAGCAGGGAGGAAATCAAGATGTTGGCAGAGAAAGACAAATATATCCATAAAGCGTATGATAAATTAGAGGAAATCAGCGCAGATGAAGAAAAGCGCTTGGAGTACGAAGCAAGACAAAAGGCAATTCGTGACCACCGTCATATGCTTGCCAGTGGAAGACGAGAGGGAATACGAGAAGGTAGAAAAGAGGGAATAAAGGAGGGAATAAAGGAAGGTAGAAAAGAAGGGATAAGAGAAGGGATAAAAGAAGGAATGCATGATAAAGCAATGGAAATGGCACGCAAGATGTTGGCAGATAAGTTTCTATTGGAAAAAGTTGTGGAGTATACGGGATTGACTTTGGAAGAGGTGCAGGAGTTATCAAGGTCAGAAGTAACAAAACAATAATGATTAAGATACTCAAAAGAGGAAAGAAACTTTTTAAAATGAAGCCTTTCCTCTTTTTCTTTTCATATTTCCTAAACAGTGTTATAATATAATAACATGTTAATTTTATATAGAGGGAAATGCTATGGAGAAAGATATCAAATTTAAAGGGAAGCTTGGGATGTACATGTTGTGGCCGATCATCATGATTCCACTGTTAGCCGGAGTAGATGTATGGATTTATACAGTAGATACAACTGCGGGGTTGATACTCAGTGCATTTATTCTGGTATATGGAACGGTTGCGGGCATTATGTATTTGCGCAATAAGGAAGAGTTGCTAACTGAGCTGGTAGAATTTGCTACCCAATACGGAGCTGTGCAGAATGTACTTCTGAAAGAATTGACGGCTCCATATCTTATTGTATTGGAGAGCGGGAAAATTATATGGATGAATGATTGCTTCACAAAACTTGTGAAAAACAATGAAGCAAAGTATTTGGAAAATTATATTTCGGATCTGAAAGGAGTGAATCTTCACCTTGAGGAAGGGAAGACTTTTACTCGGGAAGTAAAACTGGAAGATAGGGATTACGAAGTGAAATTTTCGAGAATTTCCATAGGAAAGCTTGACAGTACAGAGGCAATGCCACAGCTTCCGAGTGGAAAAGACTACTTTATTGCAGTATATTTTCAGGATATTACAGAACTGAAGAAATATATTCAGGTGAATGAGGAACAGAAACTTGTGGCAGGACTGATTTATATTGATAACTACGATGAAATTATGGAAAGTGTTGAGGAAGTTCGTCAATCTCTTTTGGTTGCACTCATTGATCGTAAGATCAACCAGTATATTTCCAATGTGGATGGTTTGGCAAAGAAGATGGAGAAAGATAAATACTTTATTGTATTTAAGAAAAAGTATTTTGAAAAAATGAAGGCAGACAGATTCTCGGTTCTTGAGGACGTAAAAACTGTGAATATAGGAAATGAGGTTCCTGCAACGCTGAGTATCGGTTTGGGACTCAGCAATGACACATATATTCAAAGTTATAATTATGCCCGTGTTTCTATTGACCTTGCTCTTGCCAGAGGCGGAGACCAGGCAATTGTAAAGACGGCGTCCGGCATTGATTATTACGGTGGAAAGCGAGATCAGACGTCAAGAAACACGAGAGTCAAAGCGCGGGTTAAGGCAGAGGCGATTCGAGAATTTATTGCCGTGAAAGACAGAGTTCTGATTATGGGACATAAGATTGGTGATGCGGATTCTTTCGGAGCGGCAATGGGCATTTATCGTGCAGCAGTGGAAATGAAAAAAGAAGCACATATTGTCTTAAATGATATAACGGCAGCGATTCGTCCGTTGTATGATGTGTTTCAAAAGAATGCGTCTTATCCGGAGGATTTGTTCTTATCTTCCAAGAATGTACAGGAGTATGCCGGAAAGAATGCCATGGTAGTTGTTGTAGATACAAATAAGCCGGAGATGACAGAGTGCCAGGAACTTCTGAAACTGACAGAGACAATTGTTGTGCTGGATCATCACCGCCAGGGAAGTGAAGTTATTGAAGGTGCGGTTCTTTCGTATATTGAGCCATATGCGTCCTCTACATCTGAAATGGTTGCGGAACTTCTGCAGTACATTGTAGATGATGTGAGACTTCCGGGACTTGAGGCCAGCAGTTTGTATGCAGGTATCATGGTAGATACGAATAATTTCATGAACCGTGCAGGTGTTCGTACGTTTGAGGCAGCTGCATTTTTGAGACGAAGCGGAGCCGATATTACGTTTGTAAGAAAACTTTTCAGAGAAGATATGGATACATATCGAGCGAAAGCGCAGATTATAAGCAGTGCGGAAGTGTTCCGCGATGTATATGCCATTGCGGTAGGAGAAAATATGGGAATTGATAGTCCGACTCTTGTGGGAGCACAGGCGGCGAACGAACTGCTTGATATTGGGAATGTGAAAGCGTCCTTTGTATTTACAAAGTATAACGGTAAAATTTACGTGAGTGCACGTGCTATTGATGAGGTTAATGTGCAGATTATTATGGAACGTATCGGAGGCGGCGGCCATATTAACACAGCAGGTGCACAATTCGCTCATACAGATATGGGAAAAGCAATTGAGACGCTGAAAGAAACAATTAATGTAATGATAGAAGAAGGAGATATATAAATGAAAGTTATTTTATTAGAAGATGTGAAAGCACTTGGGAAAAAAGGTGAAATTGTAAATATTAACGATGGGTATGCAAGAAACTTTGTTCTCCCAAAGAAACTGGGAGTTGAGGCAACTCCGAAGAACTTAAATGATCTGAAACTTCAGAATGCAAATAAAGAAAAACTTGCGCAGGAAGCTTTGGATGCAGCAAAAGAACTTGCAAACAAACTGGAAGCCGGCAAAGTCGTATTGACAATCAAAACAGGCGAAGGCGGAAAAGCATTTGGTTCCGTTTCTTCTAAAGAAATTGCGACAGAAGTAAAGAACCAGATGGGATATGAGATTGACAAGAAGAAGATCCAGTTGAAGGATGCCATCAAAACACTTGGTACACATACGGTTCCTGTGAAACTTCATGCAAAAGTGACTGCGGAACTGAAAGTAGTTGTAACA
Organism: Lachnospiraceae bacterium EP-SM-12S-S03; assembly: GCA_020540725.1. GTDB lineage: Bacteria > Bacillota > Clostridia > Lachnospirales > Lachnospiraceae > Faecalimonas. The sequence goes on along the minus strand of JAJBSL010000019.1, from coordinate 18,153 downwards.
GAAGGCTAGGAGGAACTTTTCGATGGATGAGTCACTCATTAAGAGAGTTTTACCTCACAGCATAGAGGCGGAACAATCTGTAGTCGGTGCCATGTTAATGGACAAAGATGCGATTATGACAGCGGCTGAGATTGTAAGTGGTGAGGATTTCTATCAGACGGCATACGGAGTAATATTTGATTCTATAGTGGAACTTTTCAATGAGGGCAAGCCTGTAGATCTTGTTACGCTGCAGGAGAGACTGAAAGAAAAAGATGTTCCGTCAGAAATTGCAAGCCTGGAATTTGTGAGAGATCTTGTTACGGCGGTTCCGACATCGGCTAATATAAAGTATTATGCGGATATTGTGGCAGAGAAATCCATGATGCGCCGTTTGATTAAATTGAATGAAGACATTGCCAATACATGCTATCTTGCAAAAGAACCCCTCGAGGGAATTCTTGAGATGACGGAGAAAAAGGTATTTGAGCTTGTGCAGCGAAGAAATACCGGTGACTTTGTGCCAATTAGACAAGTTGTGTTAAATGCTCTTGAAAAGATTGAAATGGCTTCTAAGACAAAGGGAACAGTTACCGGAATTCCGACAGGTTTTCTGGATCTGGACTATAAGACGTCGGGATTACAGCCATCGGATCTCATCCTTGTGGCGGCAAGACCTTCCATGGGTAAGACCGCATTTGTTTTGAATATTGCGCAACATGTAGCATTCAAAGCGAACAAAGCGGTAGCGATTTTTAGTCTTGAGATGTCTAAGGAACAGTTGGTCAATCGTTTGTTCTCTTTGGAATCGCAAGTAGATGCACAGCTTCTCAGGACAGGAAATTTAAAAGATGCAGACTGGGAAAAATTAATCGAAGGTGCCGGTGTGATTGGAAAGTCGAATTTAATCATTGATGACACACCTGGTATTTCTATATCGGAGCTTCGTTCCAAATGCAGGAAGTTTAAGTTGGAACAAGGACTTGATATGATCATCATTGACTATTTACAGTTGATGACGGGACGTGTGGGAGGAAGAAGTGAATCAAGGCAGCAGGAGATTTCTGATATTTCGCGTTCGCTGAAAGGACTTGCTAGGGAACTGAACGTTCCGGTGATTGCGCTTTCGCAGTTAAGCCGTGCGGTAGAGCAACGTCCGGATCACAGACCGATGATGTCTGACCTTCGAGAGTCAGGCGCAATCGAGCAGGATGCGGATGTTGTTATGTTTATTTACCGTGACGATTATTATAACAAAGACACAGAAATGAAAAATGTAGCAGAGATCATTATTGCAAAACAGAGAAACGGTCCCATTGGAACCGTCAATCTGACATGGCTCCCGAATTATACGAAGTTTGCAAACTATACGAAAGAAGTATAAGAAAAAGAGTAAGATTCCCCTTAGACAGACTATGCAGATGCAAAAGCTGTCTGAGGGGTTTTGTATTAAATATATTCCGTTGCGCCTAAGAGACGGCGAAGTTTTCTGGTCGGAGATTTGGCAGCTTCTCTCCGGAAATTCTGCTGTTGCCGGATATAGGTATCTAGTCTGCGGAAACGTTCCTCTTCATGGCGTTCCTTTTCACGAAGCAAATAATCCATTTCTTTGACTACTTTTTCACTGACATTTTTAGAAACATTCATTTCCAGTACTTTATTGTTTTCTTCAATAATGTTCTGGAGCACATGACCCAGAAGTGATTGTACCTGCTCAAGCTTCGGATCGCTGTCTGAATCATTATTCAACACAACTTCTGGTTTTGCGACAGTAAGCGCTGCTTTTTTTTCTTTTAGCCGAAGCATGTCGGGAATTAAGTCTTTCAGATCTTTTAAAAACATGCCTTGATCCTTTAGTTCTTTGATGCAGCGAAATAACTGCAGATTCTCTTCTGTATAGTAACGGTGTCCCATTTCGGTGCGGCCGATTGGAAGTTCCAGCTCTTCTTCCCAATAACGCAGAACATGGGTTTCTACATTCACGCGTTTTGCTGCTTCCGAAATCATATAACGGACTTCGCCCATATGATCGCCTCCTCATATTGATTGTTTTATGTACATGCTTTTTCTACATGTGTTTTCAGACATGTTAATCATACCATAAAACGTGTGACATGCTAGCAACTATCGACCGCAAATTCCGACATGGATTTTATTTATTATGCAAAAGTCTGCAGAAATTTTCCATACAAAAAAGGAACCCACAGAATGGATTCCTTTTTCTCTTTCGTGATCACTTTTGTACTCTATATTATTGAGCAGAGATAGCACCTGTTGGGCACTGTGCTGCACAAGCTCCACAGTCTACACAAGCGTCAGCGTCAATTTCGTAGTGGTCAGCTCCCTGAGAGATTGCTCCAACTGGACATTCAGCTTCGCAAGCTCCACAGCTTACACATTCATCACTAATTACGTGTGCCATAGTATGTATCCTCCTTTATATTCGGTATTCACCGTTGATGACTCTATTTTAATACAAATTTCGGGAAGATACAAGCAAAAATGTGCTTTGAATTTAGTACAAAGGATGTAATATTTACCTAATGTCCGGTGGGTTCATTTTGAAAATCGGAAAAATTAAGAAAATATTTATTCTTTTTTCACGAAATTGGTGTATGATATACGTTAGTTAAAAAAGTTCGTATTGAGGAGCGAATATGATTATGAGAAAAAAAATACAGATATTATTGAGTACAGCTTGTATTGCGGCGTTGCTAGGCGGATGTGCGCTGACAGAAGAACCGGCTAAGGATTCGTCATCCAATCAGAATGTAAAAGAAGATCCAAGACAAGGGAATCTGGATGCTTTAAATCCTACCGCATACAGTGATGTGTCGGGAATCGCGTTGGAGCCGGGTTCGTATATTTCCATTATTGGAAAGAATAGTGAAAGCGAATTTTGGAAAGAAGTGGAAGAAGGAGCGAAGAAGGCAGGGGAGGACTTAAATAAAAAGTTAGGTTATAAAGGTGAAGATAAGATCAAAGTGAATTTTAGCGGTCCTTCGAAGGGAGAGAATGTAGAAGATCAGATTAATATTCTTGATGAAGAACTTGCTCGGAATCCAGTGGCCCTTGGAATTGCCATTATTGATTCTAGTGCGTGTGAGGTGCAGTTTGATCTTGCAGCAGAAAATGGCATTCCAATCGTTGCTTTCGATTCCGGAAGTGATTATAAAGATATTCAGGCAATGAGTTCTGCCAATAATCAGGAGATTGGAAAGACTGCGGCATTGCAACTGGCATCCTTGATTGGAGAAAAGGGTAAAGTGGCAGTTTTTGTACATGATAGTGCTTCTACAAGTGCAAAGTTAAGAGAAGAAGCTTTTTTAAATGAGATTGCAGCAAAATATCCGGAGATGAGTACACCGTTGGTATATCATCTTGATGATTATGAAGAGATGGCGAAAAGCATTGCCAAGGAGAAGAATGCAGCAAAGAAGGAAGGCGAGAAGGATGTGCTTGCCGAGGATATTACGCAGACGGAAGTGATTCAATATTTGTTGGAGAAAAATCCGGATGTGAAAGGGTGCTATGCTACGAATGTGAATGCATCTCAAGAACTTTTGAAAGCTTTGGATAAGATGGATCAGGATATTCCGATTGTAGCAGTAGACGGAGGAAAAGAGCAGATGAAAGCTTTAGAAGAAGGCAAGGTAGATGGTCTGATCGTACAGAATCCGTATGGTATGGGATATGCAGCCGTTGTATCCGCTGCAAGAGCTGCACTTGGTATGGGAAATGAAGCCTTCATTGATACCGGATTTATTTGGGTGACAAAAGATAATATGAAAGATAAGAATATAGCCAGAATGCTGTATTAAGATAAAATGGAAGTCAGATGCTTCATTGCCTATGCATCTGGCTTCCATTTTATTTTTGTGCAGGAAGAGAGAATATAAATTCGCTACCAACACCTTCCGTGCTGATGACATTGATATTTTCACCATGGGCTTTCATAATTTCTTTCACAATCGCGAGTCCGAGTCCGGTTCCTTTTTTGTCTTTGCCGCGAGATAAGTCTGTTTTATAGAAACGTTCCCATATTTGATTCAGACTCTTTTTCGGGATTCCGATGCCGGAATCTTTTACGGAGATAAATATTTTGCCGAAACGTTCTGTTGTTTCAACGCTAACGATAGAGTCTGGATTACTGAACTTGATGGCATTATCTAAAAGGTTATAAAGTACCTGTTGAATTTTTCGCTTATCCGCATAAACATTCAATGTTTTGGAGGCAAAAATGAGTTCAATAGAAATTTTCTTTGCAGTGCATGTACCTTCGAAGGATGCCGCTGTATTTCGAATAACTTCATGTATATCAAAGTTATTTTTATCGAGAAGAAGTTCTTTTGTATCAAATTCATTCAAGGTCAGAAGGTCTTGTGTCAGATCTGTGAGACGCTCTGTCTCGAATAGAATAATCTTTAAATATTTTTCATACATTTCCACCGGAATGGTTCCGTCTGCCATTGCATTTACATAGCCCTTAATAGAAGTGAGCGGGGAACGGAAGTCATGGGATACGTTGGCAATGAATTTTTTCTCATAATCGTTCATATCCCGTATCTGGCTTGACATGTAGTTTAAAGAAGCAGACAGATATCCGATTTCGTCTTCGGTGTTGATGTGAATTTCGTGTTCCAAATTCCCGGATGCATATTGCTTGGCGGCTTCTGTAATTTTTCGGAGCGGACGGTACACAAAGAAATGTACACCAAAAAGAATGGAAAAGGACAGTATATAGATGACAAGAAGTACCATATACATAATGAGTATAATGTTCACTTTTGCATCCGCGATATACTGATATGGTTTGTGGATCAAAAGATATCCGCGGGTTACAAAGCCTTCCGTTACCGGAGCAATAACCGTAATCATCTCTTCTTGGAAATAATTATGATAATTTCCAAGAAGGAATTGAGAACTTCCGACCTCAGCCGGGTTGAAGTTCTCAATTTCTAAAGGATGGACTACGGAAGAAATTCTTTGGGAACTTCGTATCATTTTCCCGGCAGAATCTGTAAACCAAATATCTGCATCCAAATAGGTCCGCATACCATTTAACTGCACCTGAACATCAGAAGCACTCAGTGATTCCGTAAAATATGCTGGAAGATAATCGGAGGCAATGAGGTTTGCTTCTTTATAAAGTTCAGAACCAACATTACGCTCCAAATGGGAGGTAACAAGTTCTGAACCTAAGGTTGCCACTGTAAATATACTCAAGAAACCGAAAATAATATAGATAAATGTAAATTTTAAATAGAGTGTGCTGCGCATACTATTTTACCTCAAATTTATATCCGATTCCCCAGACTGTGCTAAGCCGCCAGGTTGGGTGATCTTTGATCTTCTCACGAAGACGTTTGATATGCACGTCTACGGTACGGGTATCGCCCACATATTCATAACCCCAGATCTGATCAAGGAGCTGTTCCCTTGTAAATACCTGATTCGGTGAAGAGGCAAGGAAGTAAAGAAGTTCAAGCTCTTTTGGAGGCATGTCAACCGGAACATCGTCTACTGTGACGGAATAGTTGGTCAGACTGATTTCGATTCCCGGATAGGACACATACTTTCCTTTATCTATAGCAGGTGTTTCAGGTTTGGATGGCTGATAACGTCTCAAAACAGCCCGGACGCGGGCAACCATTTCCTTGGAGTCAAACGGTTTTAAGATATAATCATCAGCTCCAAGTTCCAAACCCAGAACTTTGTCAAAGACTTCACCTTTGGCAGAAAGCATGATGATCGGAGTGTTAGATTTTGCACGAATTTCGCGGCATACCTGATATCCATCGATACCCGGGAGCATGAGATCCAAAAGGATCAGATTCGGGTGATAGGTGTCAAAGGCGGTAAGGGCATCTTCTCCGTCGTGTACCATCATGGTGTCAAAGCACTCTTTTGTCAGGTAGAGGGAAATGAGCTCTGCGATATTTTCGTCATCATCTACGATTAAAATTTTCTGTTTGGTTACCATATCTGTCTCCTTTTATTTGAACTCTACAATGGTTACGCCGGCATCGCCTTCACCGAAGGCTCCAAGCCGGTAGGATTTTACATGTTTTTGCCGTTTTAAATAATTGTGAACACCTTGGCGGAGTGCTCCGGTTCCTTTGCCGTGGACAATGCGGACCGGGCTTAAATGCGCCAGATAGGCATCATCAAGATATTTATCAAGTTCGGCAATGGCTTCGTCCACAGTTTTTCCAAGGAGGTTGATCTCCGGACTGATGCTCATGGATTTCCCCATTTTCATTTTACCGCTTGAGGTGCGGCGCATCTGTTTGGCGGTAATGGTCATTGGTTCTTCAATAATCTCCAGATCTGAGATATTGACCTGAGAACGGAGAATTCCCATCTGGACAAAAAGATTGCCTTTTGCATCCGGAAGAGAGCTGACCGTTCCGGTTAAGTTCATACTTAAAACTTTGACAGATTCCCCGAGCTTAAAGTCGCTTGCCTTATAAGTTTTTTTCGGCTTTTTCACTTCGATTCTGGAGCTGCCCTGCGTTTTTGCAAGCCGTTGGCGGATCCGCTCTCTTTCACGTTCCATGTCGGCAGCGGAGATATTTTCTTTCCCGAATTTTCGGAAGTTTTTCATGGTCTCATCGGCAAACTCCTTTGCATCCCGGAGAATGGAGTTTGCTTTTTCGTTGGCTTCCCTTAGGATACGTTCTTTTTGTTCATCCAGACGAAGTTGTTTTTGCTCAAATTTATTTTTTAACAGTTCAATCTCCCGTTTGTAGGAAGCAATCTCAGCACGTTCTTTCTCAATGGTACGGCGGCTGTCTTCTAAATCTGTCAGAAGGTCTTCAAAAGATTCGTCATGTTCAGAAAGCTGTTCTTTTGCTTTCTCAATGATATAATCCGGAAGTCCTAACTTGCTGGAGATGGCGAAGGCATTACTTTTGCCCGGAATACCAAGAAGGAGACGATAGGTAGGACGAAGCGTCTCCACGTCAAATTCGCAGCAGGCATTTTCTACACCCGGCTCAGAAAGAGCAAACACTTTGAGCTCACTGTAGTGAGTGGTTGCCATAGTGCGGATTCCTTGTTCGTGAAGATGGGACAAAATGGCAATGGCCAGTGCGGCACCTTCTGTTGGGTCTGTTCCGGCGCCCAATTCATCGAAAAGAACAAGGGAATGTTTGTTCACATCTTTTAAGAAAGATACAATATTTGTCATGTGAGATGAAAAGGTACTTAAACTCTGCTCAATGCTCTGTTCGTCTCCAATATCTGCAAATACATTTTCAAAAACAGCAAGTTCAGAGCGATCAAGAGCCGGAATATGAAGCCCTGCCTGCCCCATCAGTGTGAAAAGTCCTACGGTTTTTAGGGAGACGGTCTTACCACCTGTATTGGGTCCGGTTACGATCAGAAGATCGAAATTTCCGCCTAAAGTCAAAGTAATGGGTACCACTTTTTTCTTGTCAAGAAGCGGGTGACGTCCTTCGCGAATATGGATATATCCATTTGTGTTAAAAAGAGGTCGGCTTGCATGCATGGAAAGGGCAAGAGATCCTTTCGCAAAGATGAAATCGAGTTCTGTAAGAATTCGATAATTCCCACGGATTTCGGAAATATATCCGGCGGCTTCTTCACTTAATCTGGCAAGAATGACCTGAATCTCTTCTTGTTCTTTCCCATATAATTCTTTTAAGTCGTTGTTTAGTTTCACAACAGACATCGGCTCAATGAATAAGGTAGAGCCTGTGGAAGACTGATCGTGGATCATGCCGGGAACCTGGTTACGGTATTCGGCTTTGACTGGGAGGCAGTACCGGTCACCGCGCATTGTAATGAGTGCATCCTGAAGGTAAGACTTCAAGGAACCATTTACAAGAGAAGTGAGGGTAGAGTGCACCTTGTCATTGACTGCCATAATATTTCTACGGATAGCTTTTAGTGTACTGCTTGCATCATCAGCAATTTCATCTTCGTCAATGATGCAGCGGGCAATCTCATTTGTCAGGACTGTGAGAGGTTCCAACTGATGAAAATAAGCATCCAGACAATCTTCCAGTTCATCGACTGTGTCATGTCTCCCATAGGATTTGGCCCGGTTGGCTACCTGAAGAAGTTTACTAATCTTAAGAAGCTCACTGCATGTAAGGGCAGCGCCTACTTCCAGACGCATGAGCGAATCGTCTACCGGATAACAGCCACTAAAGGAGAGGCGTCCTTTTTTGACAATTCTTGTGAATGCAGCGGCGGTCTGTTCCTGCGCAAGATTCAGTTCATGCAGATCCATCATGGGAACAAGCTTTTGACATTTTTGTTTCCCGGCAGGCGAAGAAGCCTGATCTGCAAGTAATTCAATGATTTTATTGTATTCTAATTTTGTTAATGTTTTTTCGTTCATATTTCCACCTGAATTTTTATTCAATTTTAGAGCGTGAGTTCCACTGTGTAATTTGAGTGATCTCACATCTGATTTACTCTAGCTCTATTTTATCCTATTTGAGTGGGAATGAAAAGGAAAAGATTGAACAATGAAGAGCAATCATGTATACTATAAAGAGGATGATTAAGGAGAGAAATATCTATGGAATCCAATAAAGATCCGAAAGAATGCGAAACGGAAAAACCAGAGAATCAGGAAGAATATTCTTTTCTTCAGGAAACGATTAAAAAGGAACCGGTTACAGGAAAAGTAATTGCAAGTCACCTTGGGAAAGTTGCTGTATATGGTGCGATTTTCGGTATTATGGCTTGTGTAGGTTTCTGTGCGCTTAAGCCATGGGCAGAGAAGACGTTTTGGAAAGACTCTGCCGAAGTTACGATTCCTAAGGACGAGGAAGAAGAGGCGAAAAAAGAGACGGAGGAAGAAGAGAAAGAAACAGTGATACCGGAATTTACGGTGGAAAGTCTGGAGAAGATGCAGGCGGTTCTTTATGGTGTGGCGCGGGAAGCGGAGCATAGTGTAGTAGAGATTACAGGAATTCACGGAAATGAAGGATGGATCCGTGAGAATTTTGATACGGTAAATAGTGTATCCGGAGTTGTGATTGCCGATACGGGAGTGCATCTTTTCATTCTTGCAGATAATTCTATAGTTGAGAAATCAGAGAGCTTTACAGTGACATTTGATGAAAACAGTACATATGACATCCAGTTACAGAAGCAGGATAAGAATTTGGGGCTGGCCATTTTCAGTATCAGTAAATCGTCCATGAAAAGTGGAACGTTAAATTATGTAAAACCTATCGTACTTGGAAATTCTAACGTTACGAGAAGGGGAGATATTGTCATTGCTCTTGGGAAGCCTTTTGGGTATGCCGGAAGTTATGGATATGGCGCTGTGAGTTCCATTGACGAAAGTATTTCTCCGGCAGATGGTGATTATGGATTGATTCTTACGGATATTCCGGGCAGTGAGAATGGAACGGGAGTGCTGGTCAATACATCCGGAGAAATGGTTGGATTGATACAGCATCGGATTACGAGTGGAGAACATGTGACAGTGACCAATGCCTTGGCTATCTCTGATTTGAAAACGACTATTGAACTTCTCTCTAATAATCGAAGTGTTCCATATATTGGTATTTACGGAACAGATGTGACAGAACAGATTGAAAAAGAACAAGGAATTCCTACAGGAGTTTATGTGAGAAATGTGAATGCAGAGTCTCCGGCTATGGCGGCGGGAATACAGTCCGGCGATGTGGTTACAAGTGTCGGACGAACGAAGGTCGCATCGCTGAATGCGTATCAGAAGGAAATCATGGAATATGAAGTCGGTGAAGAAGTAATTTTGCATGGGAAGAGAAAAGGCAATGACGGCTATGTGGAAATTGAGTTTAAGGTGACAATTGGAAGCCGGGAATAAATAGAAAAGAGAGAAAGAGGACAGACATGAAATATATTAAAACATTACATGAGGGTGATACAGTCAGAGATATTTATTTATGTAAAGTTAAAAGATCTGCGGAAACAAGAAATGGGAAACCTTACGATAATTTGATTTTGCAGGATAAGACGGGGACTTTAGACGGTAAGGTGTGGGATCCGAATTCCAATGGAATCGCGGATTATGAAGAGATGGATTTCATCGAGGTGTTCGGGGAAGTGATTAGTTATAATGGCGCATTACAGTTAAATATCCGGCAGATCCGCAAAGCTTATGACGATGAATATGCAGCAGAAGATTATATGCCGACAAGTGAGAAAAATGTGGATGAGATGTATAAAGAATTGATAGGGTATGCCGGACAGGTAACCAATGTATACCTCAGGAAACTTCTGGAATATTATTTCGTAAAGGATCAGGAATTTATCAAAAGCTTCAAAAGCCATTCTGCCGCGAAATCTGTACATCACGGATTTGCAGGAGGACTACTGGAACATACGCTTAGTATTGTGAAACTGTGTGAATATTATGTAAGTGCGTATCCGATCTTAAACAAAGATTTGTTATATACAGCAGCTATTTTCCATGATATTGGAAAGACGAAAGAGCTTTCTTCTTTCCCGGAAAATGATTATACGGATGACGGACAGCTTTTGGGACATATCATCATCGGTGTGGAGATGATTCATGATGCGATTCGTACGATTGACGGTTTTCCGGAGAAACTTGCAAGTGAGCTGAAGCATTGTATTATTGCGCATCACGGAGAACTCGAATATGGTTCACCGAAGAAACCGGCACTTGCAGAGGCACTGGCATTAAACTTTGCAGATAATACAGATGCAAAACTGCAGACGTTGACAGAAATATTTAAGGATAAAGAAGGGACAGAATGGCTAGGGTATAATAGGTTGTTTGAATCAAACTTGAGGAAGACTAGCATTTAACTTAATTGGGGACGTAGTAAAATGCAAAAATGCTACGTCCCCAATTAAGTTTTAGTGTGTCCCTTTTTACAAATAGGGGTGTCCCTGATAGAAGGAGCATGAAATGAAGAAGAATGAATTAGTACAAGTTATAATAGAAGATATCGGTGTGAATGGCGAAGGTATCGGGAAAATAGATGGTTATACTTTGTTTGTGAAAGATGCAGTGATTGGTGACAGAATCGAGGCAAAAATTACAAAAGCAAAGAAAAATTATGGGTATGCACGTTTGATGAAAATATTGGAGCCGTCTGTAAACAGAGTGGAGGCGAAATGTCCGGTTGCAAGACAGTGCGGAGGGTGTCAGATTCAGGAACTTTCTTATGAAAAACAACTGGAGTTTAAAGAGAAAAAGGTGAGAGGCAATCTGGAACGGATTGGAGGATTTTCAAGCGAAATGCTGCAAGAGGTCATGGAGCCGGTGTGCGGCATGGAGCATCCGTTTTACTATCGGAATAAGGCGCAGTTTCCGTTTGGAATGGATAAAGAAGGGAATATTATTACCGGATTTTATGCAGGGCGTACGCACCAGATTATCCCCAATACAGAGTGTAGTCTTGGAGTAAAGCAGAACAAAGAGATACTGGATGTAGTTGTAGATTTTATGAACACATATCATGTGACAGCCTATAATGAGGTGACAGGGAAAGGACTTCTTAGGCATGTGCTGATTCGTTATGGATTCCGTACTGGGGAAATCATGGTTTGTTTTGTGATAAATGGGGATAAAATCCCTCATAGCGAGAAACTTGTGGAAAAACTTATGAAAATTCCGGAAATGACAAGTATTACGTTGAATGTGAATAAGGAGCGTACGAATGTAATTCTTGGACGTGAAATCAAGGTGCTTTGGGGACAGAGTTATATTACGGATTATATTGGAAATGTAAAATATCAGATATCGCCAGTATCTTTTTACCAGGTGAATCCGGTTCAGACGGAGAAATTATACGGACTTACGCTTGAGTATGCAGATTTGCAAGGGAAAGAAACAGTTTGGGATCTTTATTGTGGTATTGGAACCATTTCTTTGTTTCTTGCGCAAAAAGCGGAAAAAGTATATGGGGTGGAGATTATTCCTCAGGCTATTGAAGACGCGAAGCTAAATGCGAAGATCAATCAGATTGAGAATGCTGAGTTCTATGTGGGGAAGGCAGAGGAAGTGTTGCCTGAATACTATGCGGAGTATGAGAAAAAATACGGGGAAAAAGCTCATGCGGATGTGATTGTTGTGGATCCGCCGCGAAAGGGATGCGAGGAATCTCTTTTGCAAACAATGGTAGATATGGAACCGGAACGAATCGTCTATGTAAGCTGCGATTCGGCAACCCTTGCGAGAGATCTGAAATTCTTGTGCGGAAATGGATATGGGATTCAGAAAGTAAGGCCAGTGGATATGTTCCCGCATACTGTGCATATAGAGACGGTAGTACTGCTTTCCCACAAAAAGCCAGACGGACATATCAACGTAAAAGTTGAGTTTGGTGAGGGTGAGGGAAAAGTTCCGCTTGATAATATCGCTAAAAGAGCCGAAAGCTATAAGCCCAAAGAACGAGTGACCTACAAAATGATAAAGGAGTACATAGAAGCTAAATACGGCTTCAAAGTACATACCGCATATATCGCAGAGGTAAAGAGAGATTTAGGCTTGCCAATGTATGATGCTCCTAATGCGGTAGAAGAATTGAAACAGCCGAGGAAACATCCGACAGCGGAGAAAGTGGAAGCGATAAAGGATGCATTGAAGCATTTTGAGGTAATTTAATAATGATGAGCGTATCATAAAACAGTGGTACGCTTATTTTTTTACCTATTTGTCTTTTCGCTGACCAATATTTTATCTGGTTAAAAAAGTGGAGGGCAGATTTTATACTAAATTGCCTGATTGATATAATTAAAAGCGTTCACTTTGCTATTGTTGACTGAAAGAGAAAAATCAAATATAATATAGTAAAGTGCCCAATCGTTGGTCTGATTAAGGGCGATTAAATAGAGGTGAAGATATGCTTCAGAATAAAGATATTGAGACACTGAGAATGTTGTTTAGCAGTCATAATTATGTTATGACTACTGCTGAACTTACAGCTTCAAAGTTATACTATGCAGATATAAAACAACTTTTAGACGAAGGATTGATTGAAAGAGTCAGGCGAGGTTACTATCACTGGACTCAAGATTATGGAGAAAGCGAAGTTGTCATTATCAATCGATTGTTTCCCGATGCAGTGCTTTGTATGGAGACTGCTCTATTCTATTATAGATACAGTGACAGAAATCCTGCTGAATGGAACTTTGCAATAGATAAAAATGTCTCTAAGCGGCGTACAAAAATCGATTATCCGTTTATAAAGGCATATCGTGTAGAGTCAGAGTTGGTTACGCTAGGCGAAACCGAAGGTGAAATTGATTTCCACAAAGTCCGCATTTATGACCGTGACCGTACTATTTGCGATGTGTTGCGAAATATGAACAAGATGGATAAGGAGGTTTTTAATAAAGCAGTACAGGGCTATGTTAAAGACCCGAAAAAGAATATACCGAATCTTATAGAATATGCAAAAGTTTTGCGTGTTCAAACGCGTGTAAAAGAATTGATTGGAGTGTGGTTGTAATGGCAGATGTTGCAGCTTCCGTTCTGGCAAAGCTGAGAAATAAAGCAAAAGCTTCTGGTATCAGCTACCAGCAATGCTTGCAGCTTTTTGTGCAGGAAGAATTTTTGAGAAAACTATCAAAATCCGGGTGTGAGGATACGCTAATACTCAAAGGTGGATTGTTCATTTATACTTTAACTAATTTTGAAAGTAGAGCAACAATCGATGTCGATTTCCTGCTCCGTGGATACTCTAATTCAATAGATGATGTAAAAGAGTTGATTTGTAAAATCATCGACACACCGACAGGTAACGATTATATAGAAATGCGAGCAAAAGGCTTTGAGGAAATTTCTCCGCAAAGAAAATATCACGGTATCAGTACGCAGATTATTGCTCAAATAAAAAATGTGCGTGTGCCGTTTAATGTTGATATAGGTGTGGGTGATATTATAGTTCCTCGTGCTGAAGAACGTACAATCAACACTCAGCTTCCTGATTTTGAAGCTCCTGTAATCAAAACATATTCCCTAGAAAGTACTATTGCCGAGAAGTTTGATGCCATACTGCAACGCTTTGAGCTGACAGGCAGAATGAAAGATTTTTATGACATCTATTATCTTTCAAGGACATTCGATTTTGATGGTGCAAAATTGCAGGCAGCTATATTTGAAACTTTACAGAGGCGCGGTACTCCCTATGACAGAGACAGTTTTAAGCGTGTTGTTGCACTTGCCGATGATGAAGATATGCAGAAGCGTTGGAAATTCTTTTTGAAAACCATAAAAGATAATACACTTGAGTTTCCATTCGTCATTGAAGAAATCCAGACTTTCCTTGAGCCTGTGTTTGATGCGATAGTGAATGAGAAAGAGTGGCAAAACATATGGGAAACTAAAGTAAAGGGATGGAGGTGAGGATATGTTATCATTTGTTCAATTAGATAAACCTCATATAGACATCGAATTGTATGGAACGGATACTAATATCGCACCTATTGATAAAGTTCATATTATGGATGAAGATTCTTTTGAGCAATTCACATTGGAATGGTTATTTGGCTGCAAAAAGTCGAAGTATTCCTCAATTAAAAGAATTGGAGGTGCTGGAGATAAGGGTCGAGATGTTGTTGGTTATTATAGTGATGGTACTGTAGATTATTATCAATGCAAGCATTACAATACGGGACTTGCTCCAACGAATTATTATTTGGAATTAGGTAAACTCTGTTATTATACATATAAAAAAGAAATCCCCATACCAAAGGAGTATTTTATTATTGCTTCAAACGATGTAGGCTCTTCACTGCAAGACTTGATAGATAAGCCATCCGACCTTCTGACCAGCCTTATAAAGAATTGGGATACATACTGTAAAACAAAAATTACTAAAACCAAAGAAGTTCCATTAGATAAGTCATTTTTGGATTATATAAAGTCTTTTGATTTTACAATAATTAGAACATATCCTATTGCACAGGTTATAGATGAATATTTAGATACGATATATGGTAATATTCGCTTTGGAGGACGTAGACTCAGCCTTCCTACGACACTAACACCAACTGACACGGTTGAGAGTGAAGAGATACCTTATATTTCTGCTTTGTTAGAAGCATATTCGGACGAATTGAATATTAAAATTGATACTATAAAATCTTTAGAAGCATATAGTTCCTACTTTAAGCATTTAAACAGACAAAGAAAAGATTATTATTCTGCCGAAACGATACGCAGGTTTGTTAGAGATACCTTGACCGATTCTCAACAATTTGATGTATTGAAAGAAGAAATATACAATGGAATAATTGATACGCATGAGCAAGAATACGATAGCGGGTATAAACGCTTGGTAGAAGATTTAAAGCAAGCAGCTGTAACTAATACATCCAAATCTATGTTGGATAGCAAACTGCATTGCATAGGAAATAGCGAACGAAAGGGAGTTTGCCATATGCTAGTTAATGATAATAAATTGAGGTAGGTGAATGAAGAATGAATAACATTTTTAACACTTCATTTGAAGTATCCTTAAGAATACTGATAATTTTGAATACGGTACAGACCAGATTATCTATTGACCGAATCACTGATTTGGATTTTATAGCAATATATGGGAAAGATTTTGGAGTATCAGAATATAATTTGCACGGAGATAACGATTATAGATTTAGTGAGTATACATCAAAGCGAGAAATCGTATCCCAGGCAATAAAAGAACTTGTATTAAGAGGTTACATCACTCCACATTGCAATAAAAGTGGTTTTAATTATAGTATATCAAAAGAAGGAGTTGCTTTTTGTGAATCTCTTAATGATAAATATGCAGAAGATTTTATTGAAATTGTAAAAAAAGCTAATGTGTTGTTTCTTGACTATTCCGATAGAAAATTAACCCATTGTATAAATAAATATGCAATAGCTATGTTGAGAGGTGAAAAATCATGAGTTTCTATATTGAAAAAATAATCGTCACAGGTTCAGGAAAGACGGATTCGATTATTGAGTTATCGAACGGTGTGAACATTATATATGGTCCATCAAATACAGGAAAAACATATATTGTTAAATGTATCGATTATATGTTTGGTTCAGAACGGGAGCCGATTGATATTTCAACAGGTTATCAATATATAAAAATAATCGTGAGGACTCAATGCGGTACTATAACAATGAGTCGAAAAATCGGGGAAAACAAAATTGAAGTTAGTAGTAACGATAATAATGTCCCCTCAGGAAAATATGCTACTAAAGCAAGTAGAACCAATTATGATAAAACTATAAATTCCGTATGGCTATCGTTAATTGGTATCAATGATTTGCATTTGGTTATAAGTAATGAAAATTATAAGAAGCAGATATTGTCTTGGCGAACCTTTAGCCACATGTTTATGCTTACAGAAACAAAAATTATTTCTGAGTATTCAGCTATACTATCTGGTAGAGATACATCAAATACAGCTGTAATTGCATCCTTAATTTTTCTTTTATCTGGTCAAGATTTTGCAGAGACAGAGACTAAAGACACTAAGGAAATCAAAGAAGCAAAAAAGAATGCTGTAAAAGCGTATATAAATAAAGAATTGTTTAGGTTATCGGAACGAAATCAAGAATTACTGGCTCAATTAAAGGAAAATCCCAATATAGATATTGCTGTAGAAATTGAAAAAATTATGGCGGAAATCTCCACGAATGAGAAACGAATAAATAGTTCTATTGAAGAAAATCAAAAAATTCTTGCCCAATTATATGAGAAAAATGAGAATTTATCAGAATGCAATGTGCTATTAAATAGGTATGATGAACTGACTACTCAGTATGATGCAGATTTAAAACGACTTAATTTTATTGTTGATGGCGAAGCGAACTTAAACACTTCTTTTTCAACTCATTGCCCGTTTTGTGATGGCGAAGTAGTTGTTAAGAAAAATCAAAACTATATTGATGCTGCAAAATCAGATTATAAAAAAATAAAATTACAAGCAAAAGATTTGGAAAGTGCTTCTAAAGAGCTACGTTCTGAAAAACTCAGTTTAGAACAAGAAATTGGTACACTGATGGCAAAAAAGAAATCAATTGAAGAACTTATCGAAAAAGAGCTAAAGCCACAGGTGTTTAATCTAAAAGAAAAACTATCAACCTACAAAGATGCGATTGAATGTCAAAAAGAAATAGATATTCTCAAGAAATTATCAGAGCAAAAGACCGCTGATATGATTGAAAATGACACAGATGAAGAAAGTGAACTAAAGTTCAAGGTGAAAGAACATCTTGATTATAGTTTTATTAACGAGTTAAGTAATGGTATTAAATCGTTTCTTGAAAATTGTAATTATGATAATTTGCTTTCAGTAATATTCGACAAAGCTGATATGGACATTGTTATAAACGGGAAAAAGAAAAGTTCAAATGGAAAAGGTTATAATGCATATTTCAATTCGGTAGTAGCTATTGTTCTATCAAGATACATGGAGAGCAAGTGTGGTTCGGAACTGGAGAGACCCTACCCATCACCGAAAGGTAAAGAGAAAGCGTATAAGCTTAGCGAAATCGCATTTCTGATGGGAGGGAGTCGGAGAGGGACATAGTACCGATAATGATTGTGCAAGAAAACGCAGTTTATGGGAAGGTTCCTTACTTCATTCAAGTTTGTAGAGAGGGTAAGAGTGAGAGAATGTCATGCAGACTAACAACTCCAAAGAAAAAGTTCGACAACTTCAAAACAAACTATATCTGACAGCCAAGAAGTGTGATAGCCGAAGATTCCATGCACTTTACGATAAGGTATATCGTGATGATGTACTTTTTGAGGCATGGAAACGGGTAAAAGCTAACAAAGGTTCCAGCGGTGTGGATGGTATCAAAATCGGGGATGTTGAAGAGATGGGAATTGAGAAATACCTGTCAGAAATCAAATCGGAACTGAGGGAGGGGAAATATAAACCATCCCCAGTAAAAAGAGTAATGATACCAAAGCCAGACGGAAGTGAAAGACCTCTTGGAATACCAACGGTCAAGGACAGAATCGTGCAAATGGCTACAAAAATAGGAATAGAGCCAGTATTCGAATCTGACTTTAGAGACTGTTCCTACGGATTCCGACCGAAAAGAAGTGCAAAACAAGCACTGGAAGTGGTAAGGAAAGCATGTAACAACAAGGGATATTATGTAGTAGACGCAGATATTGAAAAGTTCTTTGATAACGTAAACCAAGATAAGCTGATGAAACTGGTAGAGCA
>JAJBSL010000018.1 GCA_020540725.1 Lachnospiraceae bacterium EP-SM-12S-S03 | reverse complement strand
AAGTAATGATTTTGATTCATTTATGAAATTCGCAGTGTAGTTTTGTGCAATTTTTCAAATTTGCTCATTTATAGATTATAAAATAATTTCATCTGCTTTACAAGTATCTAAACCTAATATTAACAGATGATATTTCTATCTTCCACATACTTCCACAAATCCTTCAAAGATTCTCTTCTGCTCTTCTATTCCGCTCATCATCAAAGCCTCCGGGTGCCATTGCACTCCGATCATAGGTGTCTCTCCTGTGCTCTCAATCGCCTCGATCACACCATCCGCTGATTCCGCCGTAATGTAAAATCTTTCCGCCAAACTTTTCACTGCCTGATGATGGTGGCTATTTACATATATTCTTGTCTTTTGTGTCCACTTTCTAAGGAATGTATTTTCCTGGACTTCAATATAATGTGAGCCTTCGCAACGCGGTGCTTTCTGTGCATGTTGGATGCTTCCTTGTTTTTGAGAAGGAAGATCCTGATATAGATTTCCCCCAAATGCAATATTAAGAATCTGCATTCCTCTGCAAATTCCAAGCACTGGTTTCCCTAATTCTGCTGCTATCTTCGCAGCCTCAAGATGCGCCATATCCATCCACGAAAGAAAATATCCCACTTTCGGATGTGGTTCTTCTCCGTAGAAGCAAGGAGCAATATCATCGCCGCCCGGAAGTAAAATTCCATCTGTCATTTTCAAAAATTGTTCAAGCGCTTCTTTGTCAAATTCTTTCGTTGGTGGAAAAACAACCGGATTCCCTCCGCTTCTTTTTATACTTTCCACATAAGATTGATTCATATACATCCTGTATTGCGCATTCTGAATTTCCGGCTCGTTTATAAATCCTACATTTCCTAATATTCCAATCACTGGTTTTCCCATAGCTTTTGCCTCCCGTTATTTTGCTTCTCTCTAAATTGTTCGGATCTCTTTCCATTTTCCTCCACAGTACCTGATAGTAAACAGAACCGCACGAACAACCCAGTCAATAATCATAGCAACCCAGACACCAAATACGCCCATACCAAAATATTTTCCTAAAATATAACTGAATCCAATACGGAAGATCCACATGGACGGAATGGAAATCATCATACTCGTTTTTGCATCCCCTGCTGCACGCAGTGCAGATGGCAGAGTAAACGCAATCGTCCAAATAATCATACAACTGATACTATGAAACACCAAAATATCTTCTGTCACCCTGGCTGTTTTTGCAGATAGATGATAAGCTCTCATAATAGTCGGTAAAGCAAAATATATAATTGCGTTTGTAATAAAAATACAGACATACGAAATGGCCAGCAATTTCTTTGTATAGTAAGACACCTGTTCGTAGTCTTTTGCCCCCACACATCGTGATATCACCGTCGTTACCGCCAGTGAAATCGCCATTCCCGGAAGAATTTGGAATGATGCCACCACATTGCTCACTGCATTTGCAGCGATCGCATAAGTTCCGAATGTGGAAACAAGGCTTAATACAAGAATTTTCCCGAGCTGAAACATACTGTTTTCCAAGCCATTTGGAATTCCGATTCCGAGAATCCTTTTGATCGTATCCTTTTCCGGACGATACTTTAAAGTTTTCTGTAAATGCAGGACCTGTTTCTCATTCAGCAGAAGAACTGTAATTAAAACAGCCGCCGTCATACGTGAGACAAGTGTCGGAATTGCCACACCTTCCGCACCACACTGAAACCCATAGATTAGAATTGCATTGCCTACCACATTAATCGCATTCATAATCAAAGAAACGGTCATCGTGATCTTAGAATTTCCCATAGTACGGAAGATTGCCGCCCCACCATTATAAAGGGCAATAAACGGGATGGATGCCGCAACAATTAAAAGATAAGTATTCGCATATCCCATAACGTCTTCTTCAATCTGTCCAAAAATACCATGTAAAATAAAATCCTTTCCAATATAAACGACTACCATGACTCCGATTGCCAGAATGGTGATAAACCAAATGAGCTGATTGGCTGCCTTATCCGCCTCTTCCGTCTTTTGCCGCCCTAAATACTGTCCGGCAACTACCGCTCCTCCGGTAGCAAGCGCTCCAAAAAGATTAATGATAAGAAGCATAACCTGATCTACCAATGAGACTCCGGATACTGCCGCTTCCCCAACATTGGCTATCATAATAGAATCTGCCATACCTACTAGTACCGCAAGAAATTGCTCGATAATAAGCGGAATAATCAATGCTGTCAGTGCCTTATTGTCAAATAAATAGTGACTTCTGTCTTTTTTTTCTTTCATATTCTCACTCCTTCACGTACCTTATTATAAAACCATCCACAAAAACTTACAATATTTTTATCCCTCAAAAAAGATTGTGCACTGTGACTGTTCACTCTTACGCAAAATGTGTGTTTTACGAGATAGGATTATGAAGGGATTTCCCGTATCATAAAAAGCTTTTACCAAAACGCTCTTCGCGCTTCAGTAAAAGCTTTTCTTTCTATCTAACTATAAAAACAGGATCATAGAAAGTATAAACATACAGATTGTTCCTGCTATCATTGGAACCGATGCTCTTTTTACGATTTCCAATGGTTCTTTTTTCACGCTTCCTGCTACAATCATCACTACTGCAGATACCGGAGAAACCGCTCTTAACAGATTTCCTGCCAATCCCATCGGGATAGAAACTGCCAACACTGAAATTCCTGCCGCTTCTGCAAGCGGAATCATAAGCGGTACCATCGCAAAGAATAATGCTGTTCCACTTCCGCTTAATAATACGATCAAAGCGGTAAGACCTACAAGTACTAACGGCAATACAAATCCCATCCCGCTGCTGTGCATTCCGGTCATAGCGCCCTGTAATGCCGAAATCAATCCAATTGATTTTAAACCGGTTACAAATACTGTTCCTGCTACCAAAAGTGCTACGATCGGCATAGAACTTCCCATGCCTTTGAAGAATGTTTCCGTCATATCTAACGTAGCTTTTCCGTTTCTGTTACGAATCCATTCACAAATAATTGCAATGATAAATGAGAATAATGTTGCCACTTCTACACTGATTTCCACCTGGATTCCCGCAATTTTCTGAACTGCAAATACCCCGATCAAAAGTAAAATTGGTAACAGCGGAAGAATGGCATATACTGCGCGATATAATTTTCCACCTGTTACTTCTTCCATCTGTTTTACATCACTCATTTCCGTCTGTACATTTGTCAGTTTTTTATCACAATGTTTCTGCCAAAAATAATGCACTACTGCAATAAGAATCAATGTAGGAATAGAAACAATGGCATGATAGCGGAATACATAGTCTGTTGCTGTCATACCGGCAAATTCTGTTGTTTTTGCCAATTCTGCCGCAATCGCCACATTATCACTTCCAAGTGGTGTCGGGACGATTGTTGCCGTAGTTGCAATAATTCCTCCGGCTGTTAATGCGCTCATACCAGATTGAATCAAGATCGGATACAATGTCGCAAGCAAAATAATTGCAAGATTCGACGCACTTGGAACAACGAGAGATAATAAGTTTCCTAGCAAGAATACGATCGGTACAAACGTATAAACAGATTTGATTTTCCCAATCGGTTTTGTCAGCACACTGATCGTAACGTTATTTGCTTTAATTGCGTTCATATAAGCGGAATATCCACCTAGAATCAAGATAATAAATCCTGCACCGGAAATCGTTTCTTTAAACTGTTCCGCGATCACTTTCAACGGATCCAGCCAAACCATACCGGTAGACACAAATTCCTCTCCACCGATCGGATTTCCCAGAAGAACTCCAACAAACATCAAAACAATTCCCATAAGAAACAGTGTGATCTTTATATCCATTTTTTTAATCAGCATGACGACTACAATAAGAACCGCCAGAAGCGCTGTTGCATACATAATTACGTTAGACATTTCTTTTCTCCTCTCTCAGCCTTAAATACATTTCGCTATGGATTCTTTGAACCATTCGCGGAATTTCTTGCCATCAATGTCCATGCAAACCTTTGCATTCGGTTCACGTTTCAAGTATCCTCTCAAATCTACAACCGTACATCCGGTTGTCATTGTACCACGCAGTTCCACCCCTACATAAGTTTCTTCCACATTGTAAAGTTCCGGACAAAGAAGGTAAGCAATGGCACAGCTATCATACATTTTAAGCCCGGTAGAAAAACTTCCTCCTCGATACTTTTTGAATAAATGATATGCCATATCCCCGACTTTTCCCATCTGTTTGATTTCTTCGCTGTCTTCCGGCATAACAAGAGCTTTTAATCCTACATCCAAACCTGCCATCACAATAGGCACTCCACTTTGGAATACCATCTGCGCTGCCTCCGGGTCAGTGGCAATATTAAATTCCGACATAACTCCTTTGTTTCCTCTTGCTGCAGAACCTCCCATCATAACAATCTCTTTGATGTTGCTCTTTACTTCCGGATACATAGCAAACAATAATGCAATATTTGTCAGTGTTGCAATCGGCACAAGCGTAATCGGTTCTTCACTTTCCATAATCACTCTTCTCATTGCATTTACCGCATGTTCAGAGAGAAGTAACTCCTCCTTAGGCTCAGGAAAATCGTATCCTTCCATTCCAGTCTTTCCATGCACGTTAGAAGCATCGACAAACTCCACAATCAACGGTTTCTCTGCACCTTTTGCTACCGGAACATCTTTTCCAAAAAAGTTCAATAGGCGAAGTGTATTTAATGTTACATTTTCCAAAGAAACATTTCCAGCCACAGTTGTAATCAGCTTCACATCCAACTCTTCAGAAAATAGTGCAATCGCAATCGCGAGTGCATCATCAATACCTGGATCTGTATCAATAATAATTGGTCTTTTCTTCACTTTTCCTTTCTCCTTTATCTCTTGTCTTTTCTTTCTTTTCATTGTATTATGTTATAAACTTGTTGTCTAATTCATATTTATCATGAAAACTATTCATTTTAGGAATAGTTAGAAAGGATTTGCCATGTATTTTCAGGAACAAGAATATTTTCTTGCCATTGCCAAACACAAAAATCTGACAAAAGCCGCACAAGAACTATATGTTTCGCAACCCACTATCACAAAATTTCTTCAAAAGCTGGAGAAAAATCTTGGCGGAAAACTTTTCAGAAAAGACGGACATACTTATAACTTAACCTTTTTAGGTCAACGTTATCTTGCCTATGCCCAAAAAGTTGTTACATTAAACCAGGATTGGGAAAAAGAATTACTTGATATGCGGTCTTCTTTCAAAGGGGAACTCAATATCTCATTTCCCCCGATGAGAAGTATGTGTATCATTCCTCAGATTCTCCCTGAATTTCATAAACTTCACCCTGCTGTTCACATCAATTTTTACGAACAAGGACATAATATTCAGGATTCTGTTTTAAGTGATGGCAAATTAGATTTTGCTATCTTCAGTGAATGGCAGCCTCATCCTAATCTGAGTTATGAACATTTGATTGATGAAGAAATCGTTCTGATCTTACCGAAAAATCATGAGCTGACTGAAAAAGCTGTATATCGTGACGGTTTTCGGTATCCGTGGATTGACTTGAAGTTATTGGCAGACACGCCTTTTATTTTGCATTTTCCTGACCAAAATACCGGGCGTTCTTCTGAACAACTTTTTGAACAATACAATATTCAGCCTCCTGTTCCTTTCCGCACAAGGAACAGCCAGCTTTGTATCCAGTTAACCGCGGAAAACTTAGGAGTATGTCTGGCGCCTGAAACGTATGCGCTTCATAGTTCTTCCATGCTCCCAATTTCCATATGTTCCGTAGGAGAAAAGCCGATTGTAAATCGGCTGGTTCTTGCTTACCGCAAAAATTCTTATCTATCCACCTACGCATTGGATTTTATTAAAATCGCGAAAACATGTTTGAAAAGATAAAGGGGCTGAAATGGCCCCTTAACCGATTATTTTTCACAAAATGGAAATTGACCTATTCTCAAATGTGTACACCCAAACGGAACGAGACGGATAATCTCTTCTGAAAGATTTGTTGATACAGGACTTTGAGGAATATCTCCAGCACTTCCTTTTTCTTCTTTCCATTCTTTAACCCTACGCGCTTTCATTGTCATAATAACTGGTGGTTCCTCTTTTCTAAATGGCATTTCTGTATCTTTTTCTTCCACGTGCGGAGTCTGATTTCTTATAAGAGCGTAATTCCAAGGAGTATCCGATATCACCTCATAATCCGATACCGAATCCCTCACCTTATATTCTTTCCATTTTTCAGACATATCAAGAACAAAAATAAATGGTCCCCTTTCTACAGCAATACTATCATGATACCATTTTGAAAATTCTACTTCCGCTTCAAATCGAATTACTATTGTCTGGCCCTCCCTAAATCTCTGACAAAGTTTAATATATCCGCCTTCTCGAGAGTGCTGAATCTCCATACCATCGGAAGTCAAAATATAGCTCCTGCACCATTTAGGAATTCTAATTCTAAAAGTAAATGGCATAGTCGGTGCTTTATAAATATGATACTGAACCTCTAATTTCGAAGGATATTCTGTTCTTTCTTCTACCCATAATTCCTCTCCATTCAATCTTGTATGCAATTCATTTGGTGCAAATACAGTAGATACAATTCCTCCCCCGTCCTTATACCAAAGACTTCTTACAAATTTCGGCCATCCTTGATGCATATTTGCTGTACAACATCCAAAATTAGGTTCTAATCCGTATGTATTAGAATCATTTAAATTGTTATACCATATCCTTTTCTCATTTGTTGCTTTAATCTGATTTACTTGTTGTAAATATTGATGCCCCATGTAGTCTTCCGAAAACATCGCTGGAAATGCATTATAAGTTAATCGTTCTAACAAATCTGCATATTCTGGTTTTCCAAATACTTCCAAGATAAGATGTAGGCTAAACATATATTCAACAACTGCACAAAGTTCGGTTCCTCTGCTCGGGCTATTTCCTGCAAGATGCTCATCCCCATTAATCATTCCAGTTGCAACTCCATGATACTTATTCAAAGTCTTCATTGCTTCTTCCAAGACTTTTTCATCATTATTCTCTTTTAGCCATGTGGTCATAGCCGGATATTTTAGTGCCATAGTTACGTTTACAATATGAGTATGATGGAATCTCATTAATTTTAACAACTCATTTCTTGTATAATTTTCCATTATTCCCCAATCATAATAGTACTCTGTTGGATATACAAAAGGAAATCGTTCAAATAACTCATTCCATTTATCTCCTTGCTTTACAATCACATTCGCTAACTCCAGCAAATAGACTTGCGGTTGTCGCTCATATAGCCATTTTATACAATAAAGAAGATCTGCACATCTCGCTTTTCCCCACTCCGTCAATGGGTTTTCCGGTAACTTCTTTTGCTGAAAATGATAATAACGATGCATAAAATCAAGTACTCTTTCTTCTTTTGTAATTTCATAATATTGAACCAATACTTTTAATGCAACCATACGCGACCACCAATCATCTTTTGTATCTTGTGGTCCAAAATTACCTTCTTCATCCTGGCTATCCAGTATACAGTCTATGTATTTTTGGGCTATTTCCCATAACTTTTTATCTTTTAAATAATATGCCAACGGTAAAATTCCATCAAGAAAATATGGTGCTCTTTCCCAATTATCTCCCGTTCCTCCAAGCCATCCATTATAACTTCCCACACTATCCCATACATCATAAAGAATACCGGAAAGACCAGATGCCTGTATCTTGAGTTGTTCTTTCAACCAGCCGGATGGGGTTACTTCTGTCAATTCAAGCATTTGAAATTTCTTTTTACTCATTTAAAATTCCCCCTTTACTTCACTGCTCCGCCAAGCATTCCTTTTATAAAATATTTCTGCATAAAAACAAATAGGATCATAATTGGCAACAAGCCTATGAGCGATCCCGCCGTCAATAATCCCCATTCTGTTCCATACTGTCCGATAGCCATATTCGTTAACCCAACATTAAATGTTTTTATCGCATCGTTATTTGCAAATACTACCGCAATCAAATAGTCATTCCATGTCGTATAAGCAGAATAGATAAAAATTGTTGCAATAGAGGACCACGTAATTGGAAGCATCACTCGCCAAAAGATTTTCCCTTCTCCTGCCCCATCAATCTTAGCTGCCTCACGGAGTTCATTTGGTATCATATCAAACGCATTTTTCATCATATAAACAGCAAACGGAGTTTGAAATGTTGCATATATTAAAATCATTGCTAGCCTTGTGTTTGTTAGATGCAATCCTGACATAATTGAATAAAGTGGTATCATCAATGTCTGAAATGGTATCATCAAGGCTGCAATAATCAGCATCATTAAAAATTTTTTCCCTTTTATTTTCATCTTTGAAAATGCATACCCTGCCATCAAACTAATAGCCGCAACAAATATCATTGTAATAATCGTAGTTAAAATAGAGTTTTTTAAATAGGTAAGAAACACTCCATCATTACGCAATAGTATTTCTTTAAAATTGTCTAAACTTACCGCCTTCGGGAAAAAAGAAGGAGGTTGTTCATATATTTCCTGTTTCCCTTTTAAGGATGTAATCAATGTCCAATAAATCGGAAGCAACATAATAATAGCCAATATACTATTTGTCACAATTCTTCCAATATGTGTTTTTTCTTTTCCCATATGTTCCCTCCTACTCTGTCGGATCTTTTAGCAACCGCATTTGCGCCACGCTCAAAACCAGCATAATGATTAAGAGAATCATTGTCATAGCAGAACCATATCCAAAGTTATAATATTTAAACGATGTGTTATAAATATAATGTACAAGCGTTGTCGTTGTTTCCGTAGGTCCCCCCTTTGTCATGATCAAGAATTGTTCAAAAGCGAGAACCGAACCTATGACCGACATGATCAGCGCAAGCCCGACTTGAGGGCGTATGATTGGAAGCGTTATGTGAAAAAACTGTTTCAACTTTGATGCCCCATCTATGCTGGCTGATTCATATACCTGCGTATCCACAGATTGAAATGCCGCCAAAATAATCAGCATCGAAAATCCTGCCATCTTCCAAGTTATCATAAAAACAATTGCCGGCAAGGATGTTTTTTCTTCTCCCATCCACAAAATGGATTCGTCAATGATATGAAACTTCAGCAAAATATAATTTAAAATACCATATAAATCATTATAGATCCAAAGCCATATCAAACTACAAGAAGTCATTGAAATTACAACCGGCGAAAAATAAATACTCCGAAATAATGTAGCTCCTTTAAATCTTCCATCAATCAAGAGCGCTAAAACAAACGCTACAAGAAAAAGTGCCGGTGTGACGAGAAGTGTATATTTTAATGTAAATATAAGTGATACACGAAATTGTTCATCTAAAAATAGTTGTTTATAGTTTTCAAAACCTATAAATGTCTTTTCTCCAAGAAGCGGCCACTCAAAAAAGGACATTAAAAGCGACTGCAAAAACGGAAGACAAAAGAACAAGATATTAATGATCAAAACCGGTGCAATAAACATAAACGGTACCACTAATTTTTTTATTTTTCTTATTGTGTTATTTTTCATATAACTATGTCCTTTTCTATTATTTAGCATGCCCGCAAACGTATCATTTCTGAAACTCTGCGGGCAATCTTCTTTTGTTTATCAGTTCATAATCCGATTAATCTCTTCTGTTGCTGTCTTAAATGCTTCCTCAGCTGTCTGTTTCTGCATTAAACAACTCTGTGTAGCATTTACGAGCGGTTGATTCATTTCATTATATTTTTCTGACCAAGATGCCCGGGAAACCTCTAATGCCTGTTGCATTACCTGATATTTATTATCTTCATTAAAATATTCGTTATCGAACAAATCTGTTCTGGCCGGTAATAAACCATTTTTAGCAAATAATTCCACTTGAACCTCTTCACTCAAAACATACTCGACAAAGTCCCATGCTGCTTCTTTATTTTTAGACTGTTCCATAATTGCAATCAAATCTCCCCCACCGAATGAGGAATGTTCCTTTCCATCCTTTTTCGAAATCAGACTTACACCAAAATCAAAATCCGGATATTCTGTTTTAAATGTATACAGTTGCGAGTTTCCAAGTATTGTCATACTTGCCTTTCCGGAAAGGAATGCATCCTGCGATTCTGACCACGAATATGTCGTAACACCTTCCGGAGTTACTTTATATTTATTTGTCAAATCATCATAAAGTTGCAATGCCTCTACTGCCTCTGGCTGATCAAGAAGACATTTCTTTCCATCTTCTGAAAGAAGATCCCCACCATTACTCCAAATAAACGGAACAAATGTAAACATCTGTCCACCGCCACCGTTATATGTGTATCCGTAGTGCTCATCTGTTGTCAACTTTTTGGAATACTCTATCAGATCCGTCCATGTTTCTGGTCCTTTTTCAGGATCCAATCCTGCTTGTCTAAAATGCTCCTTGTTATAAAAAAGTACAGATACATCCGGAGCGAATGGAATGGCATATTGTTTTCCCTCATACGTTCCCAGTTCAACCATTCCCTTGCTAAAAGCATCCTTAAATTCCAAATCATTAAATTTCTCCGTAACATCAGCCAATGCTTTTTGCGAATTGTAATATGGGGCTAAAATATCATCTAATGAAACCATATCAGGTACATCTCCAGAGGACAATGCAAGTGTAAGTTGATCCGTCAACTCATTATCGGGATATACAACTGCATTCACTTTTACTTTATCTTGTTTTTCATTATACTGTTTTACCGCCGCCATAATCGGATCTTCCATCTGTTCACGCACCCAAATGGTAAGTTCTGTTTTACCATCTTCACCAGATTTCTTGTCACTTTTTCTCTCTCCACAGCCTACGCAAGAACCCAACATCACCAGACTAAGCCCTGCTGCTATCAACCTTGTCCTTCTCTTTCTCATACTTTTCCTCCTTCTCATTGTGATTGTCGAAATTTTCATAAAATTTCTTGTTCGGTTACTTTATAGTCAAATTATATCTTGCATATTTCTTCACTTCAAGATACACTATTAACAGGAAAATATAATAAATTTATCATTTTTTCTCTTTAAAAATTGTATATTTTTAACATTATTTATAAGAAAGGATGAACACCATGATTTATTTGCATTTTGAAAGTCCACCGACACCACATTTCATAGCAGCCGGTAAAGCGCTATATAGAAAGGGAGATAGGCATACTAAAAGATCGAATATTGGTGTATTTGACATACTGTATGTCCTTTCCGGAAGCTTATATATAGTAGAAGAAAATGAACATTATACTATAAGTGAAAATCAACTACTTATTCTGTCTCCTGACAAAACGCATAGCAGTTACCGCGTTTGTGATCGAGAAACTAGTTTTTATTGGATACATATGGGATTCACCGGTGCATATCACGAATCAGAACATATTCATCCTGTAAATCGCGTTTTTAATAAGTCTCTTTTTCGCGATGCCCCATTTTATATCTCTATCCCTAAATATACGCAACTTTCGGAAGAGGAGGGAATAAAGCTGTGTAACTATATAGAACCTTTATTGATGTTTTATATTAACAAATACGAAAATCAGACAAAAAAACTTCACACAACTCTCAACCCTCTTATGCTGCAACAACGCTTTTTAAATATACTTAATATATTGAATCTGGATTCCAAATTCAGTAATGCACCAGATACTCTTGCATCAGAAATTATGCAATACCTGCAAAATAACTATGACAAAAACTTTACAATTCAAGATCTGGCCAAACTTTATAATTTTCATCCAGTCCATATTATTCGGTGTATGAAAAACTCATATCATGTAACACCGGTTCAGGCTTTGACTACTATTCGAATGGAAAAAGCCAAAGAATTGCTTACAACTTCTACAGCCAGTATTCAAGAAATTAGTGAAATGACAGGATTTACTTCTTGCTCCTATTTCATTAAACAATTTAAATCTTTTTATCAAAAGTCTCCTGCAAAATATCGTGCTGAATTAAAACAAAAATACTTGGAATAGAAAACATTGTTTTATTTTTCTCACGCAAAAAGAATCTGCCCTCCTGGACAGATTCTTTTTCCTTAACATTCATGTTGATGTAAATATTTTTCTCGCGTTGCCATTCCGCCTCTTATATGGCGCTCTGCTTTATTCATATCAAGTACTTTTCTTGCCTGACCTGCAAGTGGTGGATTGATTTGTTGCAAACGTTCTGTAACATCTTTATGTTTGGTCGTTACTATTTAGAGTTTTTTCGATTTTCACATTCATCTGCCACTAAAATACTTTCATTTAATCCCAAATCACCTAACAAACGAAGGTAAATATCCACATTTCCATCCTTGTCCACTTCGATTTTCTTGATTAGTCGCTTTAACTGCACATTAGTCATTTCATGAACATCGGTAATATCCTCAATCTGCTTAAAGGTATCGTTTAGAATTTTTTCCATCTGATCCCCCTTTGTCAAATTGCTGGATACCATTTTCAACTCATTTTCCAGACGCTCCAATTCTTGCCGTGTGCCACCTACTTTATCATTCAATTCTTCTCTGGAAATCAAATCATCGGTGTACATATCCATGTATTTCTGTCTCATTCTCTGTAATCTGGCAACTTGTAAGTTTAATTCCTTTTCGTACTCTGCATTTTCATCTTTTGCTTTGTACACTCTTTGAAATTCTTTCACTACATAGTCAATCACTTTATTTTTTTGCTGTAGAATCCGATTGAAATATCCCTGTAAAACCTGGATTAATTCCTCTTCATCCACGACAGTTTTATTTGGACAGCTATCTGCTCCTTTTCCGTTTCTTCCAGAGCAAACCCAACGCACATACGTATTTTTGTAAGTGCGGACCGTTCTTCTAAACGACCAACCACATTCTTTACATTTAATCAATGTAGAAAACAAATATTTGTTGCTTTGACGTTCATGATTCAGGTTAAAAGCATCGTTTCTTCCATGAAGAATTTCCTGTGCATTTTCAAATACTTCATCTTCAATAATTCGAAGTTCCGGACGTTCCACAACAAGCCATTCCGTTTCATCTTTCTCTCTTCTCTGCCCGGTCAGAAAATCGCTGATTTCCTGTTTTCCATTGATAATCTTCCCGGTATAAATCTCATTCGTCAGAATCCGGCAAATTGCATTCTGACTCCACTTGCAATTTCGCTTTGTTCGATACCCCTTTTCATTCAGCATATTAGAAATCTTGGCAGCACCGTAACCTTCTTCTGTGTACCACTTGTAAATTTGTTTGACAACCTTTGATTCTTCTTTGTTAATCTCAAGGTTAAAATAATCCCCGATCGTTTTATCATAACCGTACACAATATTAGGAACTCGTCCCTTTTCTGCATTCAGTTTCTTTCCAAATTTCACTCGCTTAGATGTATTAGCGCTTTCTTCCTGAGCCAACGCACCAAAAATAGTAAGAACAAACTCACTGTTTCCCATGCTCGTCATATTCGCTGTAAGGAATTGTGTCTCTATACCTAAGGCTTTCAACTTACGAACATTCTGTAAAAGATCTACGGTATTTCTGGCAAAACGAGAAATATCCTTTACAACGACCATATCAAACATTCCCTTTTCTGCATCGGACATCATACGAAGAAATTCTTTACGATTTTTGATTTTTGTTCCGGAAATCCCTTCATCTGCATATAATTTCACTAAAACATCTCCGGTACGCTGCGTATATTCGGAGAAAAATTCCTTTTGGGATTCTAAACTGTTGAGCTGATCGGCTTTATCGGTAGAAACACGACAATAGGCTGCTATCTTCATAGGATTATCCTTTCTGTATCAAATTCCTTTTCTGTTACATCTATATTATATATCAAAATAAAGATTCGTAAACAGAAAAACAAGATATTACTGATAAACTCAATAATACCTTGCCTAAGTTTGGATAAATTCTTGAATAACCTCGAATAAAATTTTATCTAATTATATTAATCGACTCTTTTATATCGTTTTCCTTTTGTTGCTCCGTCATCTACAAGTTTTTCAGCAATAATTAACGCTCGCAACAATTCTTTTGTTCTTGTTTCTTTCACTCCCAACACATTCATTAAATCACTTGCTTTGTACCATACATCAGGCTGCATAAAAGTAAGGATTTTTTCATACTGCTCTTGTCGCTTTTTCGTCACTCTTTTTCCGTCGCTTTTTTTCGTCGCTTTTTTTTCGTCGCTTTTTTTCGTCGCTTTTTTCGCAAAAGAAAGCGTCAAAATTGTTCTGTCCGGATCGAATCTTTCTTCTATCTCTGGTTCAACAAATCCTTCATCATTCCATACATTGAAAATATTCGGGACTCCACTTCCGGCACGTTCACCTATATTAATCAAGTTAAACATTTTCATGAGAGATTTATTCCGCGGATCAGATTCTCCGCCTAAACGCATCTGTTTTTTACCGGTTCGGACATAGCCTGGATTTGCAAAAGTAATTTTATCCGTCTCTTTCCTGATTACCACACCTCGAACACCATGATAATCCGCATTAATCAAACAATTTGCCAAAGCCTCGCGGAGTGCTTTATGAACCGGCGTATCGTCCACACGTTCTCCTCCGACCATTTTAAACGGTACTTTGATATCCTTGATTATCTTATTATAAACTCTGAAATAAAAATCACAAACATTACCCGACCACTCGCCTGAACTGGATTGTAATCTGTCAGTCCAACGAATTGCAGAATCCATTTCTTCTCTATAATCCAAGAAGTACTCCGGAAAATGCCGCACAATATCATATTCATTTCCAAACATAAGCATACCCGCTGCTGTTGGATGCAATTTCCCATCTTCTTCAGAAACAGCTGCCGCTCCAATACTTCTTAAATACTCATGATCGTTCAGTCGTTCAAAAGGATGCCCTTCCTTCAAAGTTCTATGGCTGTTACGATACCCATGAATTGTATCATAATTCAAATCTTCCATAGGAACCTTGTCCAAAATCTCCATGTCCATCGTTCTCTCTGTCTGATCGCGAAGCATTGCTTTTACTTGCAATCTGGTACAATGGTAATCTCCTTCATAGTTTCTACGGAACGTTCCGTTAAAAATATCATTATTAATATAAATCGGCTTTTGCTCTCTCTTTGCCATAGGAACATATATCACCATGATGACATCTTTTCTTTCACCTATTGTATAGGTCTCTATATCGTCATCCGTTAATAAATTGAGGTTTACTTTCTTCGGATTATTAATCGTATCCCAAAAATCTTTACGCAATTTCGATTCATTTTGCAATCCAGTTGTTCGCCAACTTCCATCTTTTTCCTCTTTAATCCCTAAAATAATGACACCGCCATAACAGTTTGCAAAAGAAGAATATGTGTCCCATAACGAAACCGGCAATCCTCCGTTTGCTTTCTTCACTTCTCTTCTGTTATCTTCTCTATATTTATCGAACTGTGAAATATCAAATTCTTTTCTCACAATAAAGCACCATCCCATTTAAAAATGTAACCATAACTTTTATATTAGTATCTGCACCTAATTTTACCTTGTTTTTTCCAACAGCACAAGTGGACTTCTAGTCCAAAATCTCTCGTTTTTCGCCATAGTCATTTTCTTCCCAAACATTCTCGGCCGCCTCCTGCATTGCCCGCTCCACCTTCTTTTCATTCACTTCCATAAAAACCTTCAATATGTAATCGGCGGTAGTTTCTACCGTATTCGGATTATGAAACCGATAGTTCAATTTTTTTCTTGCCACGATAAACAAACTACCTCTCTTCCTGTACTCTTTGTCCATGTCTATGAATTTTTCTGAATAAATAGTCCTATAGATTCAAAATTTCTTTCATGTCGTGCATTTTATTCGTCGCAAGTTTTTCTCTTTTACTATCGCCATCCATTTTCATCGGAACACACATTTCCAATATCCGATCATAAATCCGACATTTTCCTGCATCTGTCTCTGATTTCATTTTCACCAACGATAAGTTTGTCGTTATAATTAATGGTTTCCCTGAGCGATACCTGGCATCTACTACACTAAATACAATTTCAGTAGCATATTCGCTATTTCGTTCTGCTCCAAGATCATCAATTATTAAAAGATCATATTTCATCAGGCATCTTATATATTCCGTCTTATCTTCAGCAGCAAATAGATCATTTAGAATCCCGCTGAAATTCATCATCTTCACGGTTACCCCGCAATCCAATAAAGCATTTGCGACACACCTCGCCAAATAACTTTTTCCAGTTCCAACCGGTCCCCATAGCAAATAACCCATTCGTTTTTTCTTCATTTCTTTCCAATTTGAAACATACTTCTTCGCTGTTTGAAATGCAAAATTATCTTCCGTTGAATTCTGAAATGTGCACTGAAGCATTTCCAGTTCCTCAAAGCAATTTTTCCGATTTCGCTCAATCAACTGTTTTCGTTCTTTTTCTCTAAAATATCTTTCCATTTCTTCTCGTTCTTTTCTGTCACACGCACATTGCCTTGGATGTTTTTTCAATCCAAACAGAAAGTCTGATGGATAAAAAGCCTCCTTGGATTCTTTGCAAACAGAGCAATAAATCAATCCATCTTCTCCTAAAAATGTACTCTTCTCATTCATCATAAACTTTCACCTTCCTCGCAAGAATAATCCACTTCCTTCGAGTATTCTTTCTTCCGTTTTCCCTTTCCGCCAATTACTCTATTGTTATTATTTATATTTTCTTTTTCTATTACTTTACTAGATGCCTCTTTTGCGACTTTCATACAGTCATCATCTCGACTATCTGAAAGTTGGGATTCAGACTTTATGGCAGCCTTATTCTCATCCGTCTCATTTTCGCCTCTTATATAAGACTCTTCATCAGGAAGAAGAACATATAAATGCTTTGGTTTCGAAAATCCAACAGATTTACGAATTAATAATCCATTCTCCGATAACTCCTTCAACGCTTTCTTCGTAGATGTTTGACAAATCCCAGATTCTTTCGATAACTTATCAAGCGGAAATATAGCAAATACTCGTTTTTCTTCATCCAACCATTTATTCTTTTGAGAAATCCTGGAACGATCATATAAAAGCATGTAAATAATCCGAGCATTTTGGCTCAATTTCATTCTTAATAATATTTTAGGAAACTGATAATATTGGATTTGTTCTTCACTTTCTTTCATATAAGAAAATTTCATGCATCTGTACCTCCTCTGCTTTGTTTAGAAGAGTTTTATTAAATCAAAAATTTTCACTTTTGATATTTCCCCTTCTATATAACGAAAGGACGAAACGGCATTTTACAGGGTAATTTCCTCCAAAAAATATTTTTTATATATTTTAACCAAATTTGAAATGCATTTTTCATTGTTTTTCACTAGAGCAAGATCCACCTGTGTTTAACATT
Organism: Lachnospiraceae bacterium EP-SM-12S-S03; assembly: GCA_020540725.1. Classification (GTDB taxonomy): domain Bacteria; phylum Bacillota; class Clostridia; order Lachnospirales; family Lachnospiraceae; genus Faecalimonas. The sequence goes on along the minus strand of JAJBSL010000018.1, from coordinate 35,619 downwards.
ATCGAATTTCCTCAATGCCAAACCTATGTCTTCTTGATGGGGATTACATTTCCCCATACCCTGATATTTTATTTGGCTTTTACAAATGTAATCGCAACACTTCGTGGAAATCATCTTTTTGAGGCAAAATAAGAGCACCCAACTTCTGTCAGATGCTCTGTAAAATCATATTCTGTTTTTCTCTGCGAAAGCCAAACAACGGGGATGGGGATGTTCCCCACAATAAGATTACTCCACGTATCCATATGCAAATAATTGCAATATGGTAATACCGGAGTGGATCTTGCTCTATTCCTTAATTCCTAAATATGTAATTGGATTCTGTGCGCTTTGATTTACTTTCAAACCAGCAATGGATTTATACAAATAAAACTTCCCTGCTTCATCCAACAATCCGTGATTCTCAAATCCTTCATCTATAAAAAATACTCTGTTCTCCGTTTTCGAAGTCAACTGTGTAACATGACTTGGTAACTTTTCTAACGCTTCTTTACAGACATACCACGTTGTCGGTTTATATACCGCAACTATTAACGAATTGTAAACCCCAAAAACATATTCCACTGTCTTCACGCGTTCTAGTGATGCTCGCCAAATACCACGTACCGAATCATACAGAGCTTCTTCCGTCATTCCTTTTTGATAAAGTTTATTTATCTTGATAATCATTATCTTGTGTCGGATATCTGATTCCTGTAACTCTTCTGCTCCATATATCTTTTCAAAATCATCTACTGTCAAAGCCTCCACCGAATGATGTCCTGCAACAATGTTTGTCAAACAGGTATCTTCAACATAATTAAACGCATTAATTAGTGCCGCTTCTACTGCAAATGCTTCCGCTTCTGTCAGATTGCAGTTAATCATAACTTTTTCAACTTCCAAACCAGCTGCTTTAATCTCTGCTATCATCTTTAACTTCGATTTTTCGCTCTCAGGATTTCCCTGACTTTCCAATTCATGTTCAAAAATCCGATTTCCGGTTCCCTTGCCAATATAAAATATTTTCCTATTTCTAGGATCAATCAGACCATAGACATAATAGTCTCCAAGCGATAATAAACTTTTCTCTGAAAACTTCTCCACATTTTGCTCCTTCTTGTTCGAATTTCTCCTTATCTTATCCTGCAATAAGATAGATCTTCTTATCATCAAAACAAATTCTGTCAGTATGATTATAGATTCGAATCATATCCTCCATTTTGTCCATAAAGACACCAGTTCCCGGATTATGAAGGGTTGCAAGTGATTCTAATATATTCTTCTGCATATCCTGGGCATTTTCTTTCAAATGTGCACCTCCATCTTGTAAGAACTCGTCCACTTGCTTTTCTTTTACAACTGGAATACTTCCTATAAACTTTCCTACTGCCTTACTTGCAATACCAATACCTTTCATAACATTTGCTTCTACAGATACTGAAGCCATTTTCTCAAGATACATGGAACATTCTGTAAATAAATCTCTGTATTCCAATGAAAATTTCTTAATTTCTGTCTTTATCTCAGAAATATATGCCTCTTTGAAATTACCACTAAGCATAATTTCAATCAATGAAGCCATAGAAAAAGTATATAGTGACAATCTGTAATATTTGAATTTCTTCTGTAAATCGCTCAAAGTTGATTTTACTTTTGCCTGAGCAACAATCATTTTTTTTGAATCTAGTAGTTCTGCAACCTTCTTTTTATATGAAAGCATATTCTTTCTGGCTGTTCTTTGAATATCCAACACCATCTTATGATTGCTTGCAATAAAATGCTCATTATTCCAATTATGCTTATATGTAGTAATCATCTTTGACAGAATCTCTACATCTGCTTCAGTCTCTGATTCTTTCTCAATTTCAAGGAATGACAGAATCTGCTTCTGTTTTTCCTCTATACCTTTTAACTGTTGCTCTATTGCAAACAACGCTACTGCCATCATCATTGTTGCCGGATCAATAGGCATTACCGCAGTACTGGTAGTTGAAAGAGGCTCTGCCGCTTGAAGCTGTGCAAATTTCGATGACCCATCTGCAGTTTTGAATGCTCCCCAAAAATTGCCATTCTTTGCTATCTTTAAAGTGTCTCCTACTCCTGCATTTGCAAGCTGATATAATCCCTGAGTATTAAATGTTGTTGTTTGTGTTACTTTCCTTAAAGCCGGGATTAAAGACGCTACTCCAGTTCCTAATAAAGCCAGTTCAGCAATCGGCACACTAAGTGTTTTAGTATTTGCAATTTCTTTTCGTGCATCCAGCAACATTTCTTCTGTCATCTCGGCTAAATCATTGCATTCTCTTACGATTTCACCATTCTGTTCTGTAACTATTTCTCTGTCAGAATTAAATTTTATTATATCACTCATAGGCCCTCCCCCAATATTATTCTTAATATCCTTTGTAGAATTTGCGAAAAATCTTATTTATCTACCTAAACCTGATAATAATCAATTAGATTATACCACAATTCTTCCTAACAAAATATCACTTATAAATAAAAGACTCACTACAACATTTTCACTCACAACCATACTTTTCTACTCTTACTTATTTCCACATATGAAAAGCCCGGTCATCACCGAGCTTTTGCACCATACATTTGATTCTGTAAATACTTATCCCAAAACCAAATACTCCTTATATACAATATCCTTTTCCTATCTTCACCTCACCTCATAAACAACCTTCACAAAACCATCTCTTTTGTTACATCCATATGTATCGTACTCTTAGACACTCCAAACTGTTTTGCCGTCTGCCGAACTGTCGCCTGATTCTCAATAATATAATTCGCAATCTCCACCGCGCGCTCTTCGATATAATCTTTCATAAAAATCCCCTACATTCACTGTTTTTACAGTTTATGCAGGGGAATAAGTCAATATGCGGGTTGTTTCTCTACTTCTTTACCTCCGCGAAAAGCTCACCTTATTATTTTTTACTTGCTACATCCTCCGGATGGTTCGGCAGGAAATTCTCTTTGTAGTCTTTATAATACTTTTTCACAACTCCCGTCAATGCAAGCACGCCCACAATATTCGGCAGTACCATCAAAGAGTTAAAGCAGTCCGCGAGATTCCATACAGTCTCTACCTGTACAAGAGATCCAATAATAATGATCACACATACAACGATCAGATACGGTTTCACACCTTTTTTACCAAAAAGGTATCTCACATTGGACTCTCCGTAAAAATACCATCCAAGTACAGTAGAAAATGCAAAGAAGAACATTGCAATCGCAATAAATATGTTACCGAAATTACCATATAAAGTACTGAACGCAATCTGTGTCAGTTTCACACCTTGATAGAGCGCTCCGGAACTGTCGCGTCCGATAGATCCCGGTTCACACATTCCTGTAATGATAATAACGATTGCTGTTAAAGTTGTAAGTACCATTGTACAGATAAATACAGATACAACTGCAAGCTGTCCCTGCTGTACTGGATGATCAACTCTCGCCTGCGCATGGGCATTCGGAGTAGAACCAAGACCTGCCTCGTTATTAAACAATCCTCTTGCAATACCAAGTTTTACTGCTTCTTTTACGGAAATACCAAAAATACCACCTGCAATTCCTTCCGGTGTGAAAGCACCTTTGAAGATCATGACAAATACATATGGAACTTCTTTAATGTTCACAAGAACAATGATCAGTCCACCGATCAAGTAAAAAATTGCCATGATCGGAACGAGTTTCTCTGTAACAGAACCGATTCTCTTAACACCCCCTGCAAAAATAATCCATGCAAGAGCTGCGATCAAAATACCGCAAAGCAGTCTGTCCCATGTAACATGCTGCCCCATCAGTTCAAAACCGGCATTAAAATTACTGAAGAAAGCCGTATGGAACGCATCACTGATTGAGTTTGCCTGTACGGCATTACCACAAAGTCCCAAAGCCAATGTAATAAGAATGGCAAAAATTGCTGCCAATACCTTTCCAAACGTTCCTTTGAACGCCGCCTTGATATAATATACAGGGCCTCCCACATATGTGCCGTCTTCTGCTTCTTTTCTATAGACTTGAGCAAGTACTGCTTCACAGAAAATTGTTGCCATTCCCAAGAATGCGGATACCCACATCCAGAAAATAGCTCCCGGTCCACCTGCTGCAATTGCGGTTGCAACACCTGCTATATTTCCTGTACCCACCTGTCCTGCAATCGCAGTTGTAACAGCCTGAAAGGGAGACAAACCACCTTCTTCACTTTTTCCGCCTTTTTTCTTTCCTCCAAAAAGACCTCCCGCCAAGCGTTTCCAGCCATTTCCAAATTCTCTGATCGTACAAAACCAGTCTGAAACGTAAACCAAAGCCCTGCTCCCACAAGGACAACCAGCAGAACCTTTCCTGCCAGCAGATCCTGGATTGCCAAAATCACCTCATTAAAACCATTCATAATTGCCTCTCCTTCCTAGTTGTTCAATGGTTTTTTATATTGAACTTTTATCTGGAAGAACTATAATATACCAGTTACAAAAAGTTACAAATGGTTTCAAAAGTGATCAAGGGATATTCCAAATTTAAATTAGAATATCCCTTTTCTATGTATCTTTATACGTATCTTACCCCTTCATCGTATACTTTCTTTCCATTCAAATATACAGTATGAATATTATAGATATTTTTAATGTCTTCACTGAGGTCGCCGTCTACGATAGCAATATCTCCAATGAATCCTTCCTGAATCAATCCCAGTTCATTTTCTTTTCCAAGTACTTTTGCCGGATTAGAAGTTGCTGTCTGAATTGCCTGAACCGGAGTAATTCCATACTCTACCATGTAATTCAGTTCCTGCTGAACCGGAAGAACCGGAGAACCGTACATTACCATATCACTTCCTGTACAAACTGTAACGCCTGTATCATATAATTTCTTGAAGTTGTCTCTGTATGCTTTGTAAGCCGGCTCATAATATGCATAATCTCTCTGTTCTTTTGCTGCTACCGGATCATTGAATACATCTGCATTTCCCTCTTCTATATTTTTCTTGCACACTTCATACAGATAAGTGTATGCCATAATTGTCGGTGTCCATGCGATCCCTTTTTCTTTCATCTGCTGCGCCTGTTCAACCGTAAGGAATGTTCCATGCTCAATCGTATCAAAACCGGCATCGATACACATCTGAATGGATGGGTGGGTACCTGCATGCACCACACATTTGATTCCTCTTCTATGACACTCATCTACCGCCGCATCCAATTCTTCCTGTGTATACTCCGGAATATGTGAACGATGGCTTGTAAGTATTTTCACCCACTCAGCTCCGTCTCTTACCTGACGACGAATTTCTTTTCGAATCGCCCATGGCCCGTCCACTTCAATAACTTCATCCCAACAATGCCCTCCTGTCATACACATTCCCGCATTTACATGGGTAATTCTCGGGATTGTAACAAATCCTTTCTCTTCTGCAAGCTTCAAAGTCTTGCATACTCCTTCCGGAGAATAGCAATCACGCACACTTGTAATACCTTTTGTAAATGCAGCCTGCGCATGTTGCAGTGCGTACATCATAATCATCTGGTCATTATAGTTAAAGCTGTCCGGCTGGCTATACCAATATCCGAGGTGGCAGTGCATATCAAACATTCCCGGAAAAATAGTTGCCTCTCCATAGTCTGTAACTTCTTCCTGCGGATATGCCTGTACAACTTCATCTTTCGCTCCGACTTTCTGAATCTTTCCTGATCCATCCACCATCACCGCCGCGTCTTTTAACACAATCTCTCCGTCTCCTGTAATGATTGTTTTGGCACAAATTATCATATTGTCTTCCCCCTTACGTCTAACCCCCTTTCTTATAGTTTAATAATTTATTTCCAGTTCGCGTACAATTTCTTTGACCGAACCGAAAACTCTCTCACCGTCCCCGGCATCTCCTTTTCGCAAATTCTCATCAATCTCTTGTTGCAATTCTTTCAATGCATCTAACAAAACCGGATTAAATGCCCCGCATTTGCCTTCTAAGATCATAGCAACTGCCTCTTCTGCCGAAAATGCCTTCTTATATACCCGTTCACTGGTCAATGCATCATACACATCTGCTAATGCAACAATTTGCGCTGCGATCGGAATTTCGTTTCCTTTCAGACCATCCGGGTAGCCTTTGCCATCCCACCGTTCATGATGCCACCGACAGATATCATGAGCCAGTTTTATCAGCGGTTCCCCCCGGTATTGTTTCAGATTTTCTATCATAGCTGCACCGATTGCAGCATGTGTTTTCATAATTTCAAATTCTTCTTCGGTTAATTTCCCCGGCTTATTCAGAATTTCTTCTGCAATTGCGATTTTCCCGATATCATGAAGGGACGAAGCCGTCGTAATGGCTGAAATCTCTTTCTGCGATAACGGAAACTGTTTTGTCCTTTCCGACAGATATCTGCAAAGCATTTCTGTAATCATGCGAATGTGAAGTACATGAAGATCGCTCTCTCCATTTCTGAATTCTACGATGTTGCTGAAGATACTGAGCATCTCATATCGTTATGCTTTTCTCTTTCATACACCTGTATAGCAACCATCTGCTCCAACCTTTTCTTTTTTGCATACAACATAAGTGTGTTCTTTACCCTCTGCTGTACGACTGACATGTCAAACGGCCGGAAAATATAATCCGTCCCTCCCAATTCATATACTCGTTTCATAAAATCAGGAGAAGTCTCGGAAGAGATCATAATCACAGGAATCTGCTCGATCCACCCCTTCTGATTCATCTCTTGCAGAACTTCAAAACCATCTTTCTTAGGCATGATAAGATCCAGAAGAATCAGGTCTATCTTAGTTCTATTCGTATGCAAAAGTGCAAGCGCCTCTTCGCCATCCGAAGCTTCGATAAGATGATAGTCATTTCTTAGCATCTCTCCGAGAATATCCCGGTTTATCTCCATATCATCCACTATCAAAATCGTTTCTCTATTCCTGGGTTGATTCTTCATACTCATTTTCCTCCCCCACATTGAATTCTCTGCACGCTCTTTTACCAGATGTCTCCACATATATCCTTGAACCGGACATGCTATATTTCGACCTCTCTATTTAAAGTCTCCACCTGAAAGGCTTTTATAACTTCTATGATCCTTCTGTATTCCAGTTCTGCCTTATCAAATAGTGAAGGCACCTCTTCGTTCCATTCCTCTCTCAATCCTTCTGTCAACTCTGCACTCCATTCATACAAGCGGGTAAATCCTAAGTTCTGACAAACCCCTTTTAAAGTATACACCGCACGAAATGCTTCCTCTCTTTCCTCTCGTTGCAAGGCATCCGCTAAATTCCAAAAACTCTAGTCTTCTAAAAACTTAAAAATCATTTTTTGCAGGAAACTTTCACTATACAGTCTTTTCACCGTTCCTTCATAGTCTCCATCTATCAATCTATAGCATTCTTCCAATGTCATATCGTTCTCCTTATATTTCACATCAGGCATCACGGATTTCCATTCTTTTTAAATCATTTAGTTCAAGTATATTTCACAAACAACTGAATGTCCACTCTATTTTCGCCTATTCCCCCGTTTTCCCGAAAACATCTTCTCTAAAAGTACTTCCCACTGATCTGTAATTCCATGTAAGTCAAATTTTTCTTTATTTTTTGCTGTATTGTTTGAAAATTCCTGCCGCAAAAAGTGATCCTCTATCAGAAGTTCTATCTTCTCCGGCATTTGCTGTAAATCAAATGCCGGAATTAAGAAACCATTTCTCCATCTTCGATGATTTCCTCCGGGCCATACTGATCCAACTCTGACGTAATGGAATAGATCTTTCCAAGACTATCCTTTTGATTAACAAGCTGGCGTTCAAACATATGTTTCATCCGGACATTGCTGTCGTTGATATCTGTCATATCTTCAAGCTGCCCGTTCAGATATTGAATCGCTTCTTTATCTTCCTGCCTGATATGTTGTATCTGATCCCGCATATAACCGACTACCATTCCTAATATAAATAATTGCGCGATCCAGATATAGGTTCCATAATCCAGCAAAACCTCAAATCCGCTTTTCGTATACATTTGCCGGAAGCAATATCCCAAAACAGCCAGTACCGAAGAAAACACCGCCTGCTGCTGTCCGTATACAATGGCAAATAGCAGCACATACAATAAATAAAAATCCAATTTATTATAATACTGGCTTGACACCGCCCGATTATTTAACATAAAAAACGGAATAAAACAAATCAGATTTTCAATATATGGGATCAGGCAAACGAAGATCGTTTTTATCGTACGCCAGGTTTTACTTCCAATTCCTTCCTTTTCCTCCTTTTTCAGAAAAAGGCTGCTATGCTTTTGCATATATTGTACTGTTTTTTTCACGCCTTTCTGAGCCGTTACAAAAACAGTATGGGGAAACTCTTCTTCATAACGTGAAGAACTCAACACCTTTCTGTACTTCTCTCCTACCGTATGGTCCGACACTCCACCTCTTTTCCCATACACTCCCGAATGATCCCGGTAAGTAAATTCCACAGCATCACTTAAATACAACAATGAATACTCATGCCTGCTGTTTGCAGAGATTTTTTGGCTCCTAAGCGCTTCCAATATCATCTGAAAACATGGATTTTCTTCCTGCTGTCCTTTCTTCGGTATGCCGTAAAGATGGTCATATCTTAAAACCACTGCATCCACTCCGCTTGTCTCCCGATAACTATGGCAGATTTCTTCTCCCTGGGCCACTGCCATCGCCCGGAAATTGTTTGTAGACACCCGAGTATCTTCTGATATATCTTCCGGATAATTCTTTCCGTATACTTCCTGGGATGAAAAATACAAAAAACGTCCCCTTTTATTTGATGACTGTGCCGACAAAATATTGGACAAACATGCAGTATAGCGAACCGACTCTTTCCTCTCATCCGTCCAGTTGAAATTTGTATCAAATGCTCCGAAGAAAATCGTCACATCCGAATCTATACTGGCAAATATCTCTCCTACACTGCCACTATCATATGAAAAATTAAATTTTTCAAACACATGCGGATATGCTCCCCTACTATGTCTATTTCCTGTAAGCAGATAGACTCTATGCTTTCTTTACTCAATTTGTGAATGAGCATATCCATAAAATTGCTTTCTCCGCCAACCAACAATACTACCATAATTTTTCTTTATTCGCCTCTTCTAACATTCCATTCTTTTTCATTTGTTCTAAAGTTTCACGCAAATCTTCACGGCTCTCTTCCGGTGTTACTCCATATTTATCGCTTAACCACATGGCCAGTTCTTCAAAATCTGCTGCTTTAGCCGCCATATTGTAAATGAACGCCGCCGTGTCGCTTAATGTAATCACTCCATTTATCTCTTCCGCCATTCTGCCTCTTGGGATCAATACCGTCTCATCTCCCAGTTTACGCAGTACAAAATGATTTGTCTTTTTCAATTCTCTCTCCCTTAAAACTTATTTCGCCAATAGTATAGTCTTTTTCCGCCCCGATTGTAAACCTTCTTTTCTTTCTCGTATTTTGTGATATACTTAGATTGCTATTTGGATAGTCATACGTTTTAAATAAGGAGTATTCTATGCATCACATATACCACACCTATCTGCAAATGATAGAGCATACTTTTGAAGGAAAAATACAATCACAAGACGAAGCAGCGCTTTTCGATCTTGCCCGAAAACATTTTACCGCGCCATTTTTACTGCCTTATCTGGACAGCGGCGCTTCTTTTCAGGATTTGAAGTACCAGACGAAAATGATGATGTTCCACTATTACCAGATTGAACATTTTACAAATATAACCGTCTGTCTTTTGGAAAAACAGAACATCCCTTATTTCCTATTAAAAGGAATTAGTCTGGCTGCTTATTATCCGTTACCGGAACACCGTAAACTCGGAGATCTGGATCTCTACATACCGGATCCGGATAAAGTTGCCGAAGCCAGGAAGTTATTGGAAATCAATGGTTATATTCTGGATCCAGAAGTCAGCGATCACCATATAACTTATACCTATACATTCCCGAAAACCGGACGTACATACATTTTGGAGCTGCACTTCCGTATTGTCGGAAAATATCAGTACGATAGAGCTAATCAAGTTGTGGATTCTGTATATAACGCACATGCGTTATCTTCACACATTCAAACAATCCACGACAAAGCATATCAGGTATTGCCGCCAACAGAATATACTTTTTATATGATCCACCATATGCTCAAATACTATTTATACAGCGGTTTCGGCATCCGGCTTTTGTGTGACTTTGCATTTTACGTGAAAGCCCGCCACACAGAAATTGATTTTCCTCAAATTCATACCTGGTGTAAGGATTCCCACATCTTTCATTTATACGAAATCATCCTGGAATCCTGCCGTCTATGGCTCGGACTTTCCCCTGCCATCGACCCGGAGATCCACTGTAATAAAAAAGACTGCAAAGACTTTATGGAAAAAGTTCTGTCCGACAGTGATATGGGCACCAATGAAGACCGTGCACTTGTAAACGGTGGCTCTTACAAAAAAGTCACGCTGCGTACCTACTTCAAGGAAGGACATCTGCAGATGCATGTGCGATTCCCAAAACTTGGGAAGATCCTTCTGCTATGGCCGATCCTCTGGGTAATTACCTATGGCTATTTCCTTCGCAATACCTATCGCATACGACATACTACTTTGAAACAGACACTGCGGGACTTCAAAGACAGTAACCATGCCTCCCGGCTTATTCAGGTATTTGATAACAGCAAAGACCACTGATCCTGCTTGAAAACGGTGCATATCTTGCATCCGTTTCTTATAAAATCATTATATAAAACTAGGAAAAACAAGTCAATATCGGTCACATTTTTTCAAAAAAATCATTTTCAATCATATTCTTTGACTTTTTGCGCAAAAACGGTCAAATTATTACATTAGAATATATTTTACAAACAAATAAATGGGATTACTATTCTATCCGGAACCGGATATCGTGATAATACTTAGATATTTTGAAGTAAATGGATAAAAGAATGATTTTGTATGACATAGGAATCCCTATGTCCTACAAAATCCTATAAGAAATTTCTCATCTCACAAAGCTTTCAGCCGCCCGCACTACGTGCTTTGCCAAAATCGAAGTCGTAATACTTCCCACTCCTCTCGGCACCGGGCTGATATAAGATACTTTGGGTTCTACATGTTCAAAATCCACATCTCCGCAGAGATTTCCATTTTGATCCACATTAATTCCCACATCTACAACGACTGCTTGATCGCCAACCATATTTTCTGTGATCATTCCTGCCTTGCCTGCCGCCGCTATGAGAACTTCTGCCTTTTTGCAGATTTCTTCCAGATCCACCGTCTTTGTATGACATAAAGTGACTGTTGCATTCTTCTTCAGAAGCATCATGGAAAGTGGCCTTCCTACAACCATACTGCGCCCTACCACCACAACTTCTCTTCCTGTCAGATCAATTTGATGATAGCAAAGCATCTCCATCACTGCCTCTGCCGTACAAGGGGCATATCCACTTTCATCTCCGGCGAAAACCTTGGCAATATTAACCGGAGTCATACAATCTATGTCTTTTTGCGGATTCAGCATGTTCTTAACAGGTTCCTCATCCAAATGTTTCGGCAACGGCCTGAAAAGCAGAATACCGTGAACATCCGGATCATCATTCACTCTTTGAAATTCCTGTTCAAACTTCTCCTGAGAAATATCTTCCGGAAGTTCTACGACATGGCATGTTATTCCAACCGACTCCATTCTCTTTTTCGCTCCGCGTTCGTAGGAGAGATCATCCGGACGGCTACCGACTCTTACGATCGTAAGACAAGGGGTGACTCCCTTTTCTTTTAGCTTTTCTGCTCTTGTTATCAATGTTTCTTTCATGGCATTGACTACATCCATGCCTTTCATCAATACACTCATATGTCCCCTCCCGTCTGCATTCTTCCTGTTTCTCTAGCGGATCTTTGCCAGCACTCCCGCATAGACCCTTTCCTGTAGTTTTCTGCTCTCTGCAATCAGATCATCTGCTTTTTCATTCAGTTCATCTGCCTTTTCCCGGCATTTCATCATTTTCGTATTGATGAAGATATTCAGTGAAGCTCCTTCCAAAGCTGCTCTCGCAAACAAAATACCGACTCCTACATCACTGACTGCCAGTTTACTTCCCTTTTCCCCAAGAATCTCCAAAATCTTCATAGATTCCAATACTTTTTCCATAATGTGAAGGGGCACTATACTCGCTTCATAGAGGGCAGCCTCCATCACACGTTCTTTCTTCACTCTTTGTTCTTCCGTTTCTTTCGGAAGGGAGTAAACCCTTGCCAGGGGAGCAAAACTTTCCGCATCTTTATCTGTCAGTGCAATCAGATCCTCTCTAAGCTTCTCAAGATGCTCCCGCATTGCGAGTATCTCCTCTTCCACATCCGCGTATCGCTTCTTCCCTACGGTTAAGTTTGCCACCATCATACCGAGAGCTACCGCAAAAGCCCCCACCGCTGCGGAAGCACCTCCGCCTCCGGGAACCGGTTCTGAAGAAGACAACACTTCCAGAAATTCCGTCGCTTTTTGTTCCAGCATCATCCTGTACATTCCTCCTTAAAAAGTTGAACGAAAAACTATATGGTTGTGATATACCGGATTGTCTATTCTACTCTGCCGTTTTCTCTTCTGTATTCTTAGTAGAAGTATCCTCTTGTTTTGCTTTCACAAACTTGCTGTTGTCTACAATCCACTCCATGACTTTGTTTTGGAGGATTGCTTCTTTTACCTGATCTTCTCCTAATGTCTCCAGCATCGTTTTCTCATCCGAATATCCATTCTCTTTTGCAAAGACCTTTATTTCCTTCTTATATTCCTTATCAGAAAGTTCCAGTCCCTCTTCCTTTGCAATTGCTTCTATGGTAAGATTCTGTTTCAAATATTCTTTCGCCATCTCTGTAATCTGCTTATTATACTCTTCTTCCGTAATTCCGGCCTGCTCCAGATAATCTTCGAATTCAATCTGATAAGACTGTTCCAGAATCATCTTCATCTGTTCGTCAAGCTGTTTTTCCTTTTCTTTCAGCTCGTCTTCCGGATATTTGACAACTTTCACATTATCCATAACCGCATTCCATGCATCTTGTGTCATAGTCCCTTCTGCTGTCTGCTCATTGCTTTCCTCTAAAGTTTTGCGAACTTCCTTTTTGTATTCATCGACAGTATCTGATTTCTCAGATATTTTCTTTACCAGCTCATCCGTAAGTTCCGATTCCACACGTTCCTGAATGGATGTGATCGTAGCCGTGAAGATGACATCCGCATTGGACAATTCCGGTTTGCTCTCTCCACCATATCCTTCCGGAAATGTTACTTCTATATCGAACGTTTCATTCAGCTTATGCCCGTAAAGACCTTCTTCAAATCCATCTACATAAGTCTCTCCATTCCCGATGCTTAAAGTTCCTTCATCGAATACTTCTCCTGTGGATTTTAATTTTCCTTTATAATCCACCTGTGCAATATCTCCCTCCTTTAAAGGGCGGTCCGTAACTTCTTTTGTCTGCTGGTTCAGAACAGACTCTATATAATTGTTCACTTCCTCGTCTGTTACTTTCTGGGCTTCTTCCTTCTCTACTTCAATCCCTTTGTACTGTGAGATTTTCACATATTTATTAGAGATTCCTTTTGTTCCTTTTCCATTCGCTCCACAACCTGCTGTGAACAACATACAGCCTGCAAGCAACAGTGCTACTATACTTTTTCTTTTCATGATTTTACCTCTTATATTTTTATTCCTTTGCATACTATATCATATCCCAGGGGAAAAGGAAAGGACTTGCGCTCAATGAAAAAGAATGGTACAATATTACAAGTGTAAAAAATAATACATAGTATATGTTCAGGAGGATTTTATCGTGAAAACATGGACAATCGTACTCCTTGTGATTACCGCTGTTTTATTGATTGCTTTGGTTGTATTATATTTCTTTGGCAAGAAAGCGGAAAAGAAACAGGCAGAACAGCAGGAGAAGCTGGATGCAGTTGCACAGAATGTAACCATGCTCATTATTGACAAAAAGCGAATGAAACTTAAGGAAGCCGGTTTCCCGGCAATGGTGGTGGAGAATACTCCAAGATATCTCCGCGGTTCCAAGGTTCCTGTGGTAAAGGCGAAAGTGGGACCTAAGATTATGACTCTTATGTGTGAAGAATCTATTTTCCCACTGATTCCGGTTAAGAAAGAAGTAAAAGCTGTTGTAAGCGGTATTTACATTACCAATGTGAAGGGCTTAAGAGGTGCACTTGAAGCTCCAAAGAAGAAAAAAGGATTCTTTGCAAGATTTAAAAAAGAAAGCAAATAAAGGAAACGGCATCGGAAATCCGATGCCGTTTCTTTCTTGTTTTTATACGGTAAGTCCTACACTCTTCGGCTGTACATTGATCTGTATCTCACACTCAGCAATGGCTTCTTCATTCACATCCAGATTATAATGAATCTCCGCAAAAATCCGGTCTTCTTCTTCCAAAATCTCAATATGTTTCGTATGAATGCCCATCATAAGCTGCCCATATGGTGTTTTGTAATTGGTGAGATGTTCTTTTTCTTTTTCAAAAACCATATGTGTGTTGGTGATCCCGCTTTTCATGATCTCAACCACCTTATCTCCGGTGATTTTTATTTTATTTTTTGTAACTCCCGGTATGCCCTCTGCAACTTCGTCATATAGGATATAATGCTTCCCGTTTTTGCAGAAATAGCTAGCAGGAGTAACGACTTCAATTGGCCCATCGTTTAATTCTCCTTTATCAATGGCATCCGTATGCATTCCTGCTATGGTGATCAATACCTCTTTTGTCATTTTGTCTCCTAATACTCTTCTATATTAATATGTTCAATCCAGTTAATGTTACACGGAAGAATGGCATTGGCAAAATTTTTAAATTTTACAGGAGCGTCACTGGAATAAAACTCGTAATGTGCTTCTCCCTCTTCTTGATTTTCCATTTTGCCTTCTTTTAATATCTTTTTCAAATCCATTGCCGTCTCATATGCCGGATTTACAATATGTATCGCTTCTCCCATATATTCCCCGATACTGGAACGAAGAAGCGGATAATGTGTACACCCAAGAATAAGCGTATCGATTCCGGATTGTTTTACATCATGCAAATAGATATCGATCACTTCTTTTGTGATCTTATGTTTGGCAAATCCTTCTTCAATCAACGGAACAAACAGCGGACATGCCTTTCCTTTCACAGATACCTCCGAATCTTCCTGCTGCATCAGTTTCGTATACATGTCGCTCTTTATTGTAGCTTCGGTTCCCAGAACACCGATTTTCTTATTTCTTGTCTCCCGAACTGCGGCCCGCGCCCCCGGAACAACTACGCCAATAACCGGAACATCCGTTTCTTGTCTTACAATATCAAGAGCAAGGGCACTTGCGGTATTGCATGCGATCACAATGGCTTTCACATGCTTCGTCCGAAGAAACCGAATGATCTGCCTTGAAAACCGGATGATTGTGTCCTTAGATTTACTTCCATATGGTACTCTTGCCGTATCTCCGAAGTATATTAAATTTTCATTTGGAAGATGACGCATGATTTCTCTTACAACTGTCAATCCTCCCACGCCCGAATCGAACACCCCGATCGGTGCATTGCTTTTATTACACAAGATTCCCTGTCTCCTTTATCACTAAATTGATAAATCTTTTGCGATCTTATACTGATATTCCGGAATTACTTTTTTCATGCTCAACGCTTCATCAATATCAAAATCCATATATTCTCCGTGTTTATATCCTACAACACGGTTTGTTTTCCCTTCACAAAGCAGTTCAACAGCTTTTGCTCCCATAATAGAAGCATATACTCTGTCCTTACATGTCGGGCTTCCGCCGCGCTGCATATGACCTAAAATAGTGGCGCGAGTCTCCATTCCGGTAGCTTCCTCAATTCTTTTTGCCATGTTCATAGAATCGCCAATGCCTTCTGCATTGATAATAATGTAGTGCTTCTTGCCACGTTTTCTGTTCTCCATGATATTGGCAATGATCTGCTCTTCATCATAGTCATGCTCTTCTGGCATCAGGATCTGTTCTGCACCGTTGGCAATTCCACACCACAATGCAAGATACCCTGCATCTCTACCCATAACTTCAATGATGCTGCATCTTTCGTGGGATGTCGATGTATCACGTACTTTATCGATTGCTTCCATGGCTGTATTCACTGCTGTGTCAAAACCAATGGTATATTCTGTACAATCTATATCAAGGTCGATGGTTCCCGGAATACCGATTGTGTTGATTCCCAGATTGGAAAGCTTCTGCGCTCCCGCAAATGAACCGTCGCCACCGATTACTACGAGACCGTCAATACCGTATTTCTTCAAGATGCCTGCTGCTTTTCTCTGACCTTCTTCTGTACGCATCGCCTGGCAGCGTGCTGTCTGCAGAATTGTTCCACCTCTCTGAATCGTATCCGATACATCTCTGGCATTCATACTTATGATCTCTTCTTTCAAAAGTCCGTGGTATCCTCTTCTGATTCCCTGTACATTCAGTCCTCTTCCTAAAGCTGTTCTTACTACCGCACGAATGGCAGCATTCATCCCCGGAGCATCTCCACCGCTTGTCAAAACTCCGATTGTCTTAATCTGGTTCTCCATCTGTTTTCCTCCATCCCCTGAGTAAAATCAAGTTATAATTTCCTTCTGTCCATATTTTGAGTACAATATGCACAACGACTTTCTGCGGTTCCGCAGAAATCGCTAAATGTGCAAGGTACAATACGCACTCTGTGCATATTGTACCTTATCTATCATTGTTTTTCAATGGATTTTTCCACTACTTTTACCCGCTTCTCACCATAACAGTTGGTCAATCTGCCAAGTAGAATATTGTCAATTCCTACATTCCTGTTGGCCGGAAGACGTTTGATGGCTTTCTCTGCCTTACAATAGATCACCACCGTATCTTCACCTTCGGAAGCATTTATCATCTGGTACAGATTCCGTTCTTCCCGCAAAAATTCCGCTTTATCTTCATATTGAATCCAAAGTTCTCTCTTTACCTGATCAAAAGGTACGATCGTTTCACAAATCAGTTTACTTGCACTTTCATCTTCCTCAGAAACCCGGCCTCTTACGAAGACCTTGTTATCTTCCTCTAAATATAATTTATTTTTCTCATAATCTTTCGGGAACACAACAATCTCCACTGTTCCAAGCAAATCTTCCAGTGTCAGAAAAGCCATCACTTTGTTCGTTTTTGTATGTTTGATCGTCTTGGCCGCAATGATTCCCCCGACTACTTCTCTTGCACCGTCCCTCACTTTGGAGTGCCCCGTATCTTCGTCCGGCTGAAAATCCAAAGTAGTGGCAGAAATGCTCTTTCTCCAACGGGCTTCATATTCCTCCAAAGGATGGCCGCTTACATAAACACCAAGCACTTCTTTTTCAAAAGCAAATAAGTTCGCCTTTTCATATTCCCCCACATCCGGAAGTGGAATGTCAAAATCACTTTTTTGATCTTCCTCCACGAGATCAAACAAACTCATCTGCCCACTCATGGAATACTTCTTCTCCTGGTTCACCTGCTCCAGAATCTGAATGTAGATCATCATCTTCTGTTTTCTTGTTCCTGCAAGACTGTCAAAAGCACCGGATTTGATAAAGTTTTCTATTGTTCGTTTATTTACCTCTTTGGAACTTAGCCGCTCAATAAAATTCTTAAGCGTCGTATACCGTCCTCCGATTTCCCGTTCTTTTATGATCGACTCGATCACAGGGCGCCCGATACTTTTAATCGCCGCAAGTCCATAACGGATATTTCCCCCATCTACGGAAAAATTTCCCTCTCCTTCATTGATATCCGGAGGAAGAATTTTAATCCCCATCTGCCGGCACGCATAAATATATTCCGAAACTTTTCCGGGATTATCAATAACCGATGTCATAAGTGCCGCCATAAACTCTACCGGATAATAATATTTCAGATACGCCGTCTGATATGCCACTACCGCATAAGCTGCCGCATGGGATTTATTAAAAGCATATTTGGCAAAATCAATCATTTCATCATAGATTTTATTGGCAATCTGCTCGGAAATACCATTTGCGATACACCCCGGCACGCCTTCTTCTTCGTTCCCGTATACGAAATTCTGCCGCTCCCTCTGCATGACATCCCCTTTTTTCTTCGACATGGCACGACGCACCAAGTCACTTCTTCCAAGGGTATAGCCGGCAAGGTCACGCACAATCTGCATAACCTGTTCCTGATATACGATACATCCGTAAGTCGGCTTCAAGATCGCCTCAAGCTGTGGACAATCATACGTAATAGAATCCTTGTCGTTCTTTCCTTTGATGTACTGCGGAATAAAATCCATAGGTCCCGGACGATACAACGAAATTCCGGCTATAATATCTTCCAGATTCTGTGGTTTCAGCTCTTTCATGAAACTCTTCATCCCATTGCTTTCCAACTGGAACACACCGTCCGTTTTCCCCGTTCCGATGGAGTCAAGCACCGCCTTATCATTATAATCAATGGCATGCATATCGATGATTTTTCCCGCACTTTTTTCCGCAAGCCTCGTAGCATTCTGGATCACCGTCAATGTACGAAGTCCAAGAAAATCCATTTTTAAAAGTCCCAGTTCTTCCAGTGTAGTCATGGTGAATTGTGTTGTGACCGCCCCATCTGCCCCAAGGGACAACGGCACATATTCATCTACTGACTTCTGACTGATGACAACTCCTGCTGCGTGCATGGAGGTATGTCTCGGCAGACCTTCCAGACGCAGAGACATATCAATCAATTCTTTTACCTGAGGATCATTGTCATAAACATTCTTCAGTTCCGGATTCATATTCAACGCTTTTGTAAGCGTAATATTCAATTCCGTCGGGATCATTTTCGCAATGCTGTCCACGAACGCATACGGAAGATCCATAACGCGTCCCACATCCCGGATGACACCGCGGGCTGCCATAGTACCAAATGTTACAATCTGTACGACCCTGTCCGCCCCGTATTTTCTCACCACATAGTCAATGACTTCCTGTCTTCTCTCGAAGCAGAAATCAATATCAATATCCGGCATGGATACACGTTCCGGATTTAAGAAACGCTCAAAAAGAAGCTGATATTTGATCGGATCGATGTCTGTAATTCCAAGGGTATAGGAAACGATGCTTCCCGCCGCACTTCCTCGTCCCGGACCTACCATAATGTCATGATCCCTGGCGTATTTGATGAAGTCCCACACAATGAGGAAATAGTCCACATATCCCATAGTCCGGATCACATCCAATTCATACGTCAGTCTCTCCTTCAATTCCTCTGTCACCGGAACATATCTTGACTCCAGCCCTTCAAAACAAAGCTTATTCAAATATTCCCAGGAAGTGTAACCTTCCGGAACATCATATCTTGGAAGCTTTGTTACACCGAATTCAATTTCTACATTGCAGCGGTCCGCAATCTTTTGCGTATTTTCAAGCGCCTGCAAAGCATACGGAAACAAGGCCGCCATCTCCTCCGGTGATTTCACATAATATTGGCCGCCTTCATAACGCATTCTATTCTCATCATCCAGTTTCTTCCCGGTCTGAATACAAAGAAGAATATCGTGTGGTTTCTCATCTTCCGCAAATGTATAGTGGACATCATTGGTAGCAACCAAGGCAATTCCCGTCTCCTGGGAAAGTCTTAAAAGCTGCTGGTTTACCATTCCCTGCTCCGGGATCCCATGATCCTGAAGTTCCAGGAAAAAGTTGTCTTTACCAAAGATATTTTCATACCGTTCTGCTGCTCTTTGTGCCTCTTCATACATAGTTCTCGCAAGGTTTCTCTGTACTTCTCCCGCAAGACATGCACTTAGCGCTATGATTCCCTCATGATACTGTTCCAAAAGTTCCAGATCCACGCGGGGTTTGTAGTAATATCCCTCCACAAATCCTTTGGATACAATCTTTACAAGATTGGCATATCCCTGATTATTCTCTGCAAGAAGTACAAGATGGTAATACCTGTCCTCATTTGTTCCCGCTTCCTTCTCAAATCGGGAACCTGGAGCTACATACACTTCACACCCGAGAATCGGTTTGATTCCTTCTGCTTTTGCCGCACGGTAAAAATCAATCACACCAAACATTACTCCATGATCTGTGATTGCCGCGCTGTTCATCCCAAGTTCTTTCACTCTTGCAACATATTCTTTTATCTTATTAGACCCATCCAGGAGACTGTACTCTGTATGGACGTGTAAATGTGCAAAATTCATAGCTTTCCTCTTTTTCTAAATCAGAGATTTCTTTCTGACAACAATGCTTTTCTCCGTAATTTCAATTTTTTCTTCTTTCAAAAGACGGCCTACTGCGCGTTTAAATGCATTCTTGCTTAATCCGAATTCTCTTTTGATCACTTCCGGATCTGCTTTATCTGTGAATGGAAGGATTCCTCCATACTCTTCCAATCTCTCCCAGATCAGTTTCGCATCTTTATCCATCTGCTCCGGAATTCGCTCTCTAACACTTAAATCCAGTTTCCCATCTTCCTTCACATCTGTCACACGGGCCTCTACCACCTGTCCGACATGGAGTTTCCCGTACACTTCTTTCTTCGGAATGAGCGCCGAATAAAGATTGTCCACTGCCACAAACACTCCGAATTCCGGGCTGGTTTCGTAAATAATTCCACTTACATGGTCATTTTTCTTATATGGAGAATCCTTGCGCAAAAGTTCATATACTTTCATAGTCGCACATAATCGTTCACTTTTATCAATATAAAGAGTTACAAGACATTTGTCCCCTTTCGCCACTTTCGCAGTCTGCTGCTTAAATGGAAGAAACAGATCTTTTTCAAGACCCCAGTCAAGAAAAGCCCCGTATTTCCCTGTGTCTGCCACAGTAAGAACCGCCAGTTCTCCGAGTGTAAGTTTCGGCTCGTTTGTCGTTGCAATCAAACGGTCTGCAGAATCTTTGTATAAGAACACTTCCACAGGGTCTCCGATCTCAATCCCTTCCGGTACCTGTTTTTTCGGAAGAAGTACACGCTCCTCCTCATTACCGAGGTATACACCAAAGTCCACCTTCTTCACTACCATTAACATCTGTTTTTTTCCTAATTTCATCATACTATTTCTCCTGTAAATTCTACTGCTGCGAAGAGATGTCCCTCTTCATCGCAAAGTTTCACTATCGTCTTTGTTTCTTCTTCATGGATCATCGGCCAAATGATATCTCCGTATACTGCCGATTTCTTATATTCTACACGGATCTGTCCCCGATACAGTTCTTTTGGAAGAATCTCCAATGCCATCTCTATGTACCTGCTGTTATTCACATGACCATTTGTATCAATCTGGGATTTCCGCACCGAAAATGCGGAAAGCTCTTTCCATTCTTTTGGAAGAGCAATCTTTCTTGGCGCATAATCCATAGCAAGTTCCGGTTCCGGCACATAGGCACGGATTTCCTCTTCTGTCGGTTTTGTCGGGCGGCCTTTCTCCATATCCATAAATACCCAGATTGAATTGGCATATGCCAAAGTCTCTCCGCTTTCATCTTTCATTACAAAATTTCTCGTTCCATAGAGTCCGTGAAAGCTTGTCGGCCATGTGCCCACCTCAATATTCTCTCCGATTTTCGGATAACGTTTCACTATGATCTGCCAGGAAGAAAGTACCCATCCCCTCTTATGTGACTCCAGAAATTCTATTTCCAATCCAATATCTTCCGATTGAAATGTACTGCAATCCTGAAAATAATTCACAATCCCGGTCAATGTCAGATGTTTTGTATGGTCTGCTTCGCTGTAACGTACTCTTTGTTTTATCACATACATATCTGTTCCTCCTAGTCCATGTCCTCTCCAAAAAAGAACCACTTTATCTTAAATTTTGATGTGGCTGTCACCATCTCGTACTCATCTTCCTGAAGTACCGCCTCAAGTTCCTGCTTTCCTTCTTCCGGCACAACTGCATGTACCGCATCTATAAAGCACAGATTCGGGTAAAGAACACACCACCAGTTCTGCCCTTTCGCCTGTCCGATTTCAATTCGAAGCGCCTCATAGTTCCCTGCCGGAAATGTAACATCCCCGTAAGTCTTGTCCGGGAAATAGCTTGTTGTAAGTTTGGCCTCTACAGAATAGTCATATCCCTCTTTCTCTATCACTTCCTGCGCGACTGCTTCCAGTTCCCTTACGTGATCGCCTGTCCACTGTTTCGTTTCCTCCACACTTCCCGCATCCGGAAGCTGTTTCTTCATATAAGAAATGACGCTCTCTTTCACTTTCATTTTGAGTTTCTGATCTTCTTCGCTGTCACTATTTGCCAACACATGAAAACGAAGCACCTCATCTGCCAGTTTCTGCTGCGTAGCCGCCATTTTCGCTTCTACCTTCCAGATTCTTCGCTCCATCAGCATTCCGGTGGATACTCCTGCAATCAAAATGGCAATTGCGATACAGATGCCTGTCCGCATTTTATTCTTCTCTGATAATTCTCTCATATTATGTAACCCTCTCTTCTATCATTTAAAGAAAGTGTTACCGAAAAGACTCTGTTTATGCAAACAGAAAATTTATTTTTTTGTGCGGATGGAATCGATCACCGCTGCAACCTGATTATCAATATGACGGCACACTACTTCTGCCGCTTCTTTCTTCCTACGGTTCTCAATACTCTCTATAATCTCCTGATGCTCTGCGATCAGAGTCGGATGTACCTCTTTTTTCTTTAAATGTTCCACACGGTAGCGATACATCTGCTCCCTAAAATTGTTCAGAAGTTGTATCAGACGTTCGTTATCCGTCGCCATGAAAATGACATCGTGAAATTTCACATCCACCTCTGCGATCTTCGTCACATCATCAATCTTCAATATCTCTTCAAATTCCTTGGCAGCTTCCTTGAGTTCTTTGATCTGTGCCTTTGTCATTCGGTCACATGCAAGGTTCACTGCAAGCTCTTCCAGCGCTTTACGCACTTCCAGAACATCCCGCAGACTCTTCTCCGTAATATCCGCCACTTCGGCTCCTCTTCTTGGAATGACAAGCACAAGTCCTTCCAGTTCCAGCTTCCGGATCGCTTCGCGGATCGGTGTACGGCTCACCCCAAGCTTATTGGCAAGCTGGATCTCCATCAACCGCTCTCCCGGCTTCAGTTCTCCTCTTAAAATCGCTTGACGAAGTGTTTGGAATACCACGTCACGAAGAGGCAGATATTCATTCATATTCAAAGTAAAATTTGCTTCCATACTTCCTGTTATCTCCTTCTCGTATTGTGTATATTGGTCAGATAAATCTGTCTGGCCAGTTTCTTCTCCCGGATTGCATAGCAGGCCTTCTTTGCAGTTCTTCTATCCGCAAAAATACCGAACACCGTTGGACCGCTTCCACTCATCATGGCATTCAGAGCTCCCTCCTGCTTCATCACGTTTTTGATTTCTTCAATAACCGGATATTCCCCGATCGTAACCCCTTCCAGTACATTTCCCATAGAAGCGGCAACCCGTTGAAGATCTCCCACATCCAATCCTTGGATGAGGCCATCAATATCCGGATGCGGCACCTCTGTCAATGCATCAAATTTCTCGTATACCGTTTTTGTGGATACACTGATTCCGGGCTTTGCAATCAGAACATAGCACTTCGGCATCGGAGAAAGGGGAGTCAGGATCTCCCCGATTCCCTCTGCCAGCACGGTTCCCCGCATAATACAGTACGGCACATCCGCTCCCAGTTTCACACCCCGGTCTTTCAATTGCTGCTCGGAAAGTTGGAGATCAAACATCCGATTCATTCCGAAAAGTACCGCGGCTGCATTCGTACTTCCTCCTGCCATACCTGCAGACACCGGAATGAATTTTCTAAGCCGTATGTTCATTCCGGTCTGAATATCGAATTCATCCATTAGTATTCTTGCCGCTTTATAGGCAATATTATTCTCATCCACCGGAAGATAAGGAAGATTTGTCTCCAGATGGATCCCCGGTTCTTTTGTTTTCTCCAGGATCACATCATCATAGAGATAAATGGTCTGCATCACCATTCTCACATCATGGTATCCGTTCTCTCTTCTCCCAAGTACATCAAGCCCTAAATTAATCTTTGCCAGTGCCTTCAGTTCTAATTTATCCATAATCCGCTCCTTTGTATCTTGTATACATGATACCTAGAGTATACTCATATTTTCTTTAAAAATCAATATCCGATCCCCTTCTTTTATTACATCCGTCTCCAGTCCGTTCACCTCTTTCACACGCTCCATTGTCGTATGATAGCGTTTTGCAAGATCCCAAAGCTCTTCTCCTTCTTTTACCGTATAGCCGATAATCCCCGGTATTCTGGCATTTTCATCCACAACCGGATCTTCTAAATCAAGCCTTGTCATCACCTCTTCGCTTACCGGTCTTTTTACAAGACTGTGAAATGCAAGTACTGCTTTCACCTCTACTTCTCCGCTTCCAAGCAGCGAAACAGATAGCTGCTCCAAAACATGCTGGATCTCAAACACTGCGTCCTCTGTCATATTTTCACATTCCAGAAAATAAGCAAACGGAACCATTCCCTGCCATACGGCAAATGGGACCTCATCATTTTCCTTCACATACAGAATCCGCAGATGCAGTACACCTTCAATTTGAATACCGTGTTCTACCGCTTCCATCTTTTCAATCTGCAGCCTGCCGCTATTGCAGCAAATCTGCAAAATATCTTCCCGCAATTCCGGAAGAGAAAGCTGCTCTGACAACTTACACTTAAAATGATTTTGGATCAACAGTTCTTCACAACAGACTTTTTCCCGTTCCATAGAACATTCCTTCTCAATAGAATATGTATCTTCCAGCACCTCTACCGCCTCTTCCTCATAAATGGCAATTTGAAGTTCCAGTGTTCCCTCAATTCCAAGAGAACGCATTTCCCCGTCTTCATCCATTCTCACTTCTACATTCACATCTTCCAACGCTGCATGCACATGGTGGAACATAGAGCCATCCGCACCGGAACATTCCACTCGCCCATTGTAAGGAATGATCTGCTCCATCCAGTCATTTTTTCCTTCCGGAGATTCATAGAGACAAAATACCATCAATTCTCCGGAAACATTCAGTTCATCCTCTCCGAGTTTTGTATCCAGTTTACGGCTTTCCACGTCCGTCCACAGCAGTGTCCCGATATTTTCTTTTGTTCCAGGGAGCTTCATTTCTTCTTTGATCCGGTATGTATCCTTCTTTGTTGTTTGTAACGTAAGCATCTGCATGTTTTTTGTCTTCTTATACAAAGGCGCTTCCTCTTCCACATCTGTCGGCAAAGATACATCTTCCATCTTCTCCCAACCGATCTCAATCTCTGCCATTGCTTTTAAACTGATCTTTCTGGAATGAATCAACGATGCAGAAAACTCTACCGTAGAATTCCGAAGCAGATACTGTTCCCCTTCCCTTCCTTCTATATATACCATTTCTTCAAAAGGATGTTTCCCCTCTAAAGATGCAAGATGGGGATCTCCGCCATCTGTTACATAAAGTACTGCGTAGTGAAGTTTTCCGGTTACCCGGATATAATTCTCCATACGCTGCATTTCTTCTACGGCAATTGTTCCTTTCCCCATTACAATTCTGCCGATGTCATCTTTAGAATCCGGTACATTGATATCATCATCAATATAAAACTGATCAACGATTGATTTTCCTACGCGGTTTGTGTGAATCTGCTTTTTGATTAATTCCATACACATTTTCCCTCCATATTCCTTATGACAACAATTCCTATTGAAAAATTACATACTTATCCACAGCGGAAAGTTTCACCACCACATAAGGATTGGTCTCTTCGTGCACTACCTTCTCCTCTTTGGACGGACCTAATAATTCCGTGTGGATACAAATCCCGTCTGCCGTCTCATAACAAGCCTTCACCTCCACACTATATCCGTCCGTTTCCTTCCCGCCATACCCTCTGGCAATATAAAGGCTTCCCTGATCCATATAGGTGATCTTAAATTCCTCCATCTGCTTTTCTTCAATCCGTTCTTCCAATTCCTTCGGTATCTCTTCCTTTTCCAGAACTGTGAAATCCACATCCTGAATCTTCTCTGTACTTTTCTTTCTGACAGAGCATGCCGGAACAGTCAGTAAAATCCCGAGGCATATTATACAAAAAATCCCCTTTTTCACACCAATTTCCTACGTCGCATCCTCCCTATATCCTATTATCTTTCTTGTGTTTTTATGTCCACTCTAGTATAATAATCAATGGAACTTACAAAAAGGAAGGGATACAACCTATGAAATTTGAAACAGCAGAAAATACTTACGAACCGGAACCGCGTGTATCCGGTATTTTACTTCATCCGACTTCTTTTCCATCTTCTTACGGAATCGGTGATCTTGGAAAAGAAGCTTATGAATTTATAGACTTTCTGGAGAAATCCGGACAACATCTATGGCAGGTTCTTCCTCTGACTCCTACCGGATTCGGTGACTCCCCTTATCAGAGTTTCTCTGCTTTTGCAGGGCAGCCGCTTTTAATAAGCCCGGCGCACCTTGCAGAATTGGGGCTTCTGGAACCATGGGATCTGAACTCCTGCCCTTCCGGCAATGAAGACCGGGTAGACTACGGAAGCATCATTCCTTGGAAAACGGGCATCCTAAGAAAAGCTTACGAAAACTACCGCCATACATCCGACAAGATGCTTCTGGAAGAATACGATTCTTTCTGCGAAAATAACAGCTTCTGGCTGGAGGATTATGCTCTTTTTATGGCATGCAAAGATGTTCATAACGGCGCTCCCTGGACAGAATGGGCGAAAGAATACAAGATACCTTCCACTGCCGTTTTTACCAAATTAAAGGCAGAACTGAAAGACAGCATGGACTATTATCGGTTCATTCAGTTCATGTTTTTTAAAGAATGGTATGCGCTGAAAGAGTATGCTAACAAAAAAGATGTGAAAATCATCGGAGATATTCCGATTTTTGTCTCTATGGACAGTGCAGATGTCTGGGCAAACCAACATCTGTTCCAATTGGATTCCAAGGGATTCCCGACTGTGGTAGCCGGCGTTCCGCCTGATTATTTTTCTGCCACCGGGCAGCTTTGGGGCAACCCGCTCTATGACTGGGCAGCACATAAAAAGGAAGGATACCGCTGGTGGATTTCCCGTATCCGTAACCAGTTGGATCTTGTGGATTACTTGAGAATCGACCATTTCCGTGGCTTTGAAGCCTACTGGGCGGTTCCTTATGGGGAAGAAACAGCAATAAACGGAAAGTGGAAAACTGGCCCAAACGAGGATCTGTTCCTCGCCATTGAGAAAGCACTTGGCAATGATCTTCCGATCATTGCGGAAGATTTGGGAGTCATCACCCCGGAAGTGGAAAAACTTCGCGACCGGTTTCGTTTTCCGGGAATGAAAGTCCTGCAGTTTGCATTTGAGGCAGACGGAGAAAGCAGTTTTCTTCCACACCAGTTCACAACAACAAACTGTATCTGTTACACCGGAACACACGATAACGATACTACCCGTGGATGGTACGACTCCGTCAACGAGAAATCCCGCGACAAAGTGCGCCGGTACATGAACACGGACGGTGGTATAGTGCATATGGACTTCATTCGCACCTGCCTGGGCACTATTGCTTCCTACGCCGTATTTCCTCTTCAGGATCTTCTCGGCGTAGGCAAAGAAGGACGCATGAATACACCGGGAGTTGCCTCAGGAAACTGGGAATGGCGCTACCGAAAAGGGGCTCTCACAGAAGACCTTGCCACAACTCTTCTTGAGTTGTCACATTTATATGGGAGATATTAGGAGGACGGACTATGATACGCTTTATATTTGTTGCATCAACCGTAATTTTATTCCTGATCTTATTCAGCCCTGTTCTTGTGGCAGAATGGATTATCGGAAAATGGAACAAAGAGAAAAAGGACTACAGTTCCCTGCGGATTGTGCAAAATGCATTCAAACTGATATTGAAAATGACCGGAGTGAAAGTGACCGTGATCGGTGAAGAAAATGTACCGGATGAAGCCGTTCTTTTTATTGGGAACCACAGAAGTTTCTTCGACATTCTTCTGACCTATTCCAGATGCAAACGGCTGACCGGATACATTGCCAAAAAAGAGATGGATCGTTTCCCACTCCTCAATAACTGGATGCGAAATCTCTATTGTCTGTTTTTAGACAGAGAAAATCCAAAAGAAGGACTCAAAACAATCCTGACAGCCATTGATTATATTAAGAAGGGAATTTCCATCTGTATTTTCCCGGAAGGTACGCGAAATAAAGGGGATGAGCTTTCCATGCTTCCATTTAAGGAAGGCTCTTTCAAAATTGCTACCAAAACCGGATGCGCTGTCGTCCCAATCTCGCTGAACAATACCGCCGAGATTTTTGAAAATCATTTTCCGAAAATCAAAAAGACGCATGTCATTTTGGAATACGGCAAACCAATCTACTATAAAGAATTGGATAAAGAAACGCAGAAACACTTCGGTGCTTACTGTCAGAATATTATCCAGGAAACCATCAACAAGAATTCCGCTATGCTTTAAGCACAGCTCGAAAGAGGATGAAAATATGAACAGCAGAAACTTAACTTTATTGACCGACTTTTATGAACTTACCATGATGCAGGGCTATTTCCAAAATAACGAAAATGATCTTGTTGTGTTTGATGTCTTTTTCAGATCCAATCCATGTAACAACGGTTATTCTATCGCCGCCGGACTTGATCAGGTCATTGATTATATCAAAAACTTAAACTTCTCTTATGAGGATGTGGATTATCTGAGAAGTCTCGGCATGTTCAGCGAAGAATTTCTTCATTACATCAGCGGCTTTCATTTCAGCGGAAGCATCTACGCCATTCCGGAAGGAACCGTGGTATTCCCGAAAGAGCCCCTCATTAAAGTCATTGCTCCGATCATGGAAGCACAACTTGTAGAAACTGCCATTTTAAATATCATCAACCACCAGTCTCTTATTGCAACGAAAACCGCCCGCGTCGTATTCGCCGCAGGGGAAGACCGTGTTCTGGAATTTGGACTGCGCCGCGCTCAGGGTCCTGATGCAGGGCTCTACGGTGCGAGAGCTGCAATAATCGGCGGATGTGCCGCAACTTCTAACGTACTGGCTGGTGCAGAATTCAATGTGCCGATCAGCGGAACTCATGCTCATAGCTGGATCATGAGCTTCCCGGATGAATATACTGCATTTAAAAAATATTCTGAACTCTATCCGAAATCCTGCTGCCTGCTTGTGGACACATATGATACGTTGAAATCCGGTGTTCCAAATGCAATCCGTGTCTTTACAGAAATGCGAGAGTCCGGTATCGAATTGAAAAATTACGGAATCCGTCTGGACAGTGGTGACCTTGCATATTTATCGAAGAAAGCACGTAAAATGTTAGATGCAGCCGGATTTGAAGATGCTTACATCTCCGCATCCAACGATCTGGATGAATATCTGATCCATGACCTTAAGATGCAGGGCGCCAAGATCACTGCCTGGGGCGTTGGTACTCACTTAATCACCTCCAAGGACTGTCCATCTTTTGGTGGAGTATACAAATTAGCTGCCATTGCAGATGAGAATGGCAAATTTATTCCAAAAATCAAATTGTCCGAGAACACAGAGAAAATCACCAATCCGGGCAACAAAACAATTTTCCGTATTTATGAGAAAGAAACCGGCAAGATCAAGGCAGATCTCATCAGTTTTGCAGACGAAGTCATCAATCCGGAAGAAGATCTTCTCTTATTTGATCCGGTGGATACATGGAAGAAAACATTGCTGGAAGGCGGCACATACGAAGTACGCGAGCTTCTTGCCCCGGTATTCATTAACGGCGAATGCGTCTACCACTCTCCATCGGTAATGGAAATTGCGGAATATTGTGCAAAAGAAAAAGAAACGCTTTGGGACGAGACAAAACGTCTCTTCTACCCACACAAAGTATATGTGGATCTCTCACAGAAACTTTATGATGTGAAACAGAAATTACTCAATCGAATGAGTGTAAAGGACAATTAGAAAGGAGGCGTTCCTATGAAACATATGTCATTGGAGCAGATTGCCTGTGCCTGCGGCGGCACTTACTACGGTGACGAATCGAAAAAAAGATTGGAAGTAAGCGGTGTGGCAATCGACAGCCGCAAAATTGAAAAAGACTTCCTTTTCGTGCCGATCAAAGGGGAACGTGTAGATGGTCATACTTTTATTCCTCAAGTCATGGAAAACGGTGCATTATGTACACTTTCTGAACAGGAACTTCCAGACACAGATTATCCGTATATCCTTGTAAAGTCTACAGTACAGGCTCTGCAGGATATTGCAGGATACTACCGTCGTTCTCTTGACATCAAGGTAGTTGGAATTACCGGAAGCGTCGGGAAAACAAGTACAAAAGAAATGATTGCTTCCGTGTTGGAACAGAAATATTCGGTGTTAAAAACAGCGGGAAACTTCAACAACGAGATTGGACTTCCTCTTACGATTTTCAATATCCGCGAGGAACACGAAGTGGCAATTCTTGAAATGGGAATCGATGGATTTGAACAGATGCACTGCCTTGCGAAGATTGCCCGTCCGGACATCTGCGTGATCACCAATATCGGCTACTGCCATCTGGAGGCACTGGGTGATCGTGACGGTGTGTTGAAAGCAAAAACAGAAATGTTCGATTACATGAACGAGAATCCGGTCATCATCCTAAATGGAGATGATGACAAACTTATTACCGTAAAAGAAGTAAATGGACAGAAACCAGTGTTCTTTGGTCTCTCCAAAGAAAATGACTACTATGCTTCTGATGTCAAATCACTCGGATTAAACGGAACAAAATGTACCTTGCATCTTCCAGATGGTGAGACACTCACAGCCGAGATACATATTCCCGGAAATCACATGGTATACAATGCTCTTGCCGGAGCTGCTGCCGGATACGCCCTGGGTCTTACCCGCACAGAAATCAAATCCGGTATCGCAAATCTTATACCGGTAGCCGGACGTAACAACTTGATCAAAACCAATTGTCTGACTGTTATTGATGATTGCTACAACGCCAATCCGGTGTCGATGAAGGCATCTATTGATGTACTGACCAATGCTCTTGGACGCTCCGTTGCCGTCATTGGCGATATGAAAGAACTTGGCGAGAATGAGAACACACTGCATTTTGAAACCGGAATGTATGCCGCAGAGAAAGGGGTAAACATCATCTGTTGTATCGGTCCTCTTGCTAAGTACATGGCAGAGGGCGCTAGAGAAGCAAAAGAGTCCCGGGATTTCAGTGAGGAACAGATCGTACTGTACTTTGAAACGAAAGAACACTTCCTTGGACAGATCGATAAACTTATCAACCGAGGCGACACGGTGCTCGTCAAAGCCTCCAACAGCATGAAGTTTAACGAGATCGTGGAAAAACTGCAGGAGATGAATTTATAAATGGTATCAAATAAAACCTTCTTGAATTGCTAATCTATAATCGTAACAATCCAAGAAGGTTTTATATACCTTTTTACTCCTCTATTTTCTCCGCTTTTCCGAATAACATGAATCCGATCACAAACATCACTGCAAGTATGGCAACCCCGCCATTCGGGCTTCCCGTAACCTGCGCAAAAAGCCCCATCAGGGCGGTTCCCATGAAAGACGCTCCTTTTCCACAGATATCAAAGATTCCAAAGAATTCTCCTGACTTCTCCGGCGGAATAATCTTCGCAAAATAGGAACGGGAAAGTGCCTGCACTGCCCCCTGGAACATTCCGACACATACGGCAAGTACCCAAAACTCCCACTGCTTATCAAGCTGAATTGCAAAAAGAGCAATACAAGTGTATGCAGCAATACATAGCTTGATCAACTTTCCGGTCTCATATTGTTTTGCCAGCCTTCCGAATAACAAAGCAAACGGGAACGCTACAATCTGTGTTACCAAGAGCGCCAGCAGCAAGCCCGTAGAGTCTAATCCTAGAGCGCTTCCGTAAGCAGTTGCCATCTCAATGATCGTATAAACACCGTCAATGTAAAAGAAGAACGCCAATAAGAAAATAAAAATCTTCTTATGCTTTTTCATCTCTTTAAATGTACCTGCAAGTCTTCCAAAACTAGAGCGTATTACATGGTCCTGTTTTTCTACATAATTCTTCTGCTCATAATTTTTAAGAAGCGGAATCGTCACTACAAACCACCATCCCGCATTTAAGAAAAATGCAATTGTCATTGCTGTTCCCATACTGATTCCAATGGTTTCATTTCCTAATACAAACAGAAGACTGATTACAAACGGAATGCAGCTTCCGATATATCCCCATGCATATCCATGAGATGATACCATATCCATCCTGTCCGGTGTTGTCACATCTGATAGCATAGAATCACAAAAAATCAGACTGGAAGAGTATCCCACCTTTGCAATGACAAATACTGCAAGGAAAATCACCCAGGACGTCGGAACAGAAAGAGCAGCACAACCAAGTACACCTACCATCATGCTTACAATAAAAATGGGTTTCTTATACCCCTTCGTATCTGCAATGGTTCCGCATATGGGTCCGATCAATGCAACGATTAATGTAGAAACAGATGCAGCATATCCCCAATACGCAAGATACTGCACTTCCGACAACCCCTCCCCGCCTGCAAGGGCGTTAAAGTAAATCGGAAGGATTGTTGCTACCAAAAGGGTAAATGCAGAATTCCCCACATCATAAAGTATCCAGTATTTCTCAAGTTTCGTCAGCTTTTTCTCATTCATTCGTATATCCCCCATCGCTATTCAAAGTTCCGGTCGAATCGCTCACTCAACTTCGCTCCGTCAAGATAAGCGTCAAAATCCTTCATCAACTGCTCTGCTACAGGGACCGCTTTTACCAACCGCTCATACAACCCTTCATTGCTCTCCCTGCATTTCGGATTATCTACAGGCTTTAAAAGATGTCCCTGCAATTCATCATAGTGCCCTGTCAGCTTCATTGCTGTATCAATACATGTATATTTTACTTTCCCCGGAGCTACAAGAAATGATTTATAATTCTTCATGGATTTCAGCGCATATCTTGCTTCTTTCGCCTCTACTCCTTCATAAAATTTCACGATGCACTCCGCAGTTGCCATATCCGTTGGAAATGTTTTCCCTACCGGATAGGATAAAGGCTCTTCCCCGTTCTTTCTCATCATGAATTTCTCAAACTCACTTTCAATCTCAATGTGTCCCACCCCGGTACGTTCAATCTCTGCCGCCACAAACGGATGACATTCACTATCCAATGTAAAATGACAGATAAATCCCATAATATATCCGTATTCCGGAGAATCCGTTCCGCATTTCTTGATTACTTCTTTCGCATGCTCCATAAATTCTCTGGCAGGCCTTTCATGGATCTGAAATCCAATCTGGCTCACCGGATTACGAAACAACGGTTTATAAAAAAACAGATAATCCGGTCCTTGAAGTCCTATACGGAACTGGCGCAAATATTTCAAGATCATAACGCGCCTTTCCATGTCTACTTTCTGTAATACTCTATTTCCAAATTGATTGTGTGCATAAATTGCCGGCATATTAGTTACCTCCTTATATGTATTTTCATTTCAAATATACCACATCACACTGTTTTTTAATATAGAAGAGTTTTATTTTACAAAACTTTAACCAATTTTTTTAATTGACTTTTCTAATAATCCACCCTATAATAAGTTTGGAATAAAACAGTTCTTTTTAAAACTATTTGCAATCAGAAAGAAGGAATTTGAATGAACTTTAATAAAAACATTTTTCTGAATATGCGGCAAATGATCAAGATGTACGACTTATTTCTAGATGATCTTCGTAAGAAATACCATCTGACTCAAGTGGAAGTCACCATTATCAGCTTTCTCAGCAACAATCCGGGGAGAGATACGGCAGGAGATATTTCCACACTCCGCATGATCCCAAAAGGAAACGTATCCCAAGGTGTGGAATCCTTGATTCAGAAAAATTATCTGGCACGTACCCCTGACGATACGGATCGTAGAAAAATCCATCTCTCTCTTCTCGAAGAAGCAAGTCCTCTTATCCATGAAATCGAAGCGGCCAAACTTCATTTTCGCAATCTTCTTTTTGACGGATTTACCCAAGAGGAAATCGACCTTCTAGAAACTTTGAACGAGCGTATGAGCATAAACGCGTTAAAAATAATAGCAGAAAGGAAGTAATAACACATGAATCATGAAAATGACTTTTTAGGTACGGAACCTGTGGGAAAACTTTTGCTAAAGCTTGCTCTTCCGACAGTTGCCGCCCAACTGATCAACATGCTTTACAACATTGTAGACCGTATTTATATCGGCCATATCCCGAAAGTAGGTTCTCTTGCCCTTACAGGTGTGGGCGTATGCATGCCCATCATTATGATCGTATCTGCATTCGCCGCCCTCGTAAGTACCGGCGGTGCACCAAGGGCATCCATCGCAATGGGCAAAGGTGATAAGGAATCTGCGGAAAATATCCTCGGTAACTGTTTCTCTATGCAGATTATTGTATCCGTCATCCTCACCGCTGTTCTCCTCATTTGGAACCGTTCGTTTCTTATGGCTTTCGGTGCAAGTGAAAATACAATCCAATATGCTGTAGATTACATGAACATTTACGCCATCGGAACCATTTTCGTACAACTCACCTTAGGTATGAACGCATTTATCACCGCCCAGGGTTTTGCAAAAACAGGAATGTTTTCTGTCCTCATCGGAGCTGTGATCAATATTGTTTTGGATCCGATTTTAATCTTTGGATTTGATATGGGCGTAAAAGGAGCTGCTTTGGCAACAATTATCTCCCAAACGTGTTCTTGTATCTGGGTACTTGCTTTCCTATTCGGAAAGAAAACAACACTCCGCATTCAGAGAAAATATTTATGGTTAAAACCGTCCATATTCCTTCCGACACTGGCTCTCGGACTGGCTACATTTATTATGCAGGCAAGTGAAAGTATCATCTCCGTATGCTTTAACTCTTCACTTTTGAAATACGGTGGAGATATTGCTGTCGGCGCAATGACAATCCTTACAAGCGTCATGCAATTTGCTATGCTTCCGCTTCAAGGACTTGGGCAAGGTGCGCAGCCGATCATCAGTTATAACTACGGTGCCAAAAATGCATCCCGTGTAAAATCTGCCTTTAAACTTCTGCTAAAAGTAGATCTTCTTTACGCAGCCGTCCTTTGGCTTACCGTGCTTTTATTCCCGAAGGCATTTGCGGCAATGTTCACAACAGATCCGGCACTTTTAGATTACACAGGATCTGCACTCCGTATTTACTTCGCAGTACTTGTAATTTTCGGAATCCAGATGGCATGCCAGATGACCTTTACCTCTCTGGGTAAAGCGGCAGCCTCCATTACAGTGGCAGTTATGAGAAAGTTCATCCTCCTCATTCCATTGATCTACATCATGCCGCAGATTTTGAAATCCAACCAGACCATGGCAGTCTATATGGCAGAACCGATTGCTGATATTCTGGCTGTTACATTTACTGCAATCCTTTTTACATTCCAGTTCAGAAAGGCATTGAAAGCCATTGCAGATTAAAATCAGAACTTTCCTATGTAGAGTAGGTTAGAGGGCTTCTGCCCTCTTTCCCCTCATCAAACCGTGCATGAGGTTCTCCCTCACAC
>JAJBSL010000017.1 GCA_020540725.1 Lachnospiraceae bacterium EP-SM-12S-S03 | reverse complement strand
CCGATTGACACAAGTAAAGCAGGAGAGCAGACGGGAACAGTAGTAGTGAAGTATCCGGATGGAACAACAGATGAAGTGGAAGTAAAGGTTACTGTTGTGGATAACAGAACTGATGCAGAAAAATATGAAGCTCAGGGCCAGGATATCACAGTAGATAAGGATAGCAAGGCAAATGCATCCGATGCGATAGCAAACAAGAAAGATCTGCCGAAAGATACAGAGTATGACTGGAAGACACCGATTGACACAAGTAAAGCAGGAGAGCAGACGGGAACAGTAGTAGTGAAGTATCCGGATGGAACAACAGATGAAGTAGAAGTAAAGGTTACCGTTGTGGATAACAGAACTGATGCAGAAAAATATGAAGCCGAAGGAGGCACTGTCAACAAACCGTATGGTGAGACAGCCACGGCAGAGGAAATTGTTGCGGTGGTAACAACAGATGCACCAAAAGAGAAAGTGCAATCTATCGAAGTGACAGGAACGATTCCAACAGAAGGAACGAATAAAAATGTCAGTGTAGTTGTTACCTATGCAGATGGCTCCAATGATATAGTCATGGTGGTGGTAAATTATGGAAATGCGTCTGATACATATGCACCGATAGGGCAGACGATTACTGTTGATAAGGGAAGTCAGCCAAATGCGGCAGATGGAATTGCAAATAAATCAGAACTTCCCAAAAATACAACATACGGATGGGCAGAACCGGTGGATACAACAACAGCAGGTAAGAAAACAGGAACGATTATTGTAACATATCCTGATAATTCAACGGATCGGGTAACGGTTGACATCATTGTAAATGATACAACAACTGATACAGAGAAATATACAGCACAGGGAGGAGCTGTCAACAAACCGTATGGGGAGACAGCCACGGCAGAGGAAATTGTTGCGGTAGTAACAACAGATGCACCAAAAGAGAAAGTGCAGTCTATCGAAGTGACAGGAACGATTCCAACAGAAGGAACGAATAAAAATGTCAGTGTAGTTGTTACCTATGCAGATGGCTCCAATGATATAGTCATGGTGGTGGTAAATTATGGAAATGCGTCTGATACATATGCACCGATAGGGCAGACGATTACTGTTGATAAGGGAAGTCAGCCAAATGCGGCAGATGGAATTGCAAATAAATCAGAACTTCCCAAAAATACAACATACGGATGGGCAGAACCGGTGGATACAACAACAGCAGGTAAGAAAACAGGAACGATTATTGTAACATATCCTGATAATTCAACAGATAGAGTAACAGTTGACATCATTGTAAATGATACGAAAACCGATGCGGAGAAGTATGATCCACAGACAAAACCGGAAGTGATCAAACCAGGTGAAAAACCAGATTTGACAGATAATGTAGTGAATAGAGACGAGCTTCCTGAAGGAACTATCATTCAGGATGTAACACCGGACGGGGCAATCAATATACAAAAGCCAGGTGAATATACAGGAACACTGGAGATTACTTATCCAGATGGAAGCAAGGAAACTGTAGAAGTTCAGGTAATTGTGAAACCGAATGAAAACCAGGATACAAATAGTGATAAGAATAATCACAACAATACAACAACAGATAAGAATAATCACAACAATGCAACATCCGATAAGACAACAGGCGCAGGAAATAATGCTGGAAAACAAAATGGAACAACTGCTAAAAAGGCTCCGAAAACAGGGGATACCGCAAATATAGCGGCATATGCATCCGCACTGGCTGCTTCTACAGTTGCTTTATTGGGAGTTACTTTTTCCAAGAAAAGAAAAAAAGAAGAGGATGATGTTTTGTAAACTCATAATAAAATAAGGAAATAAAATAGCAGGAGGTTTATATGTCAAAGTATACAGGAACAAAAACAGAGCAAAATCTGATAAAAGCTTTTGCAGGAGAGTCACAGGCACGGAATAAGTACACTTACTATTCTTCAGCAGCTAAAAAGGCTGGATTTGTGCAAATGGCTAATATTTTTGAAGAAACAGCAAATCAAGAAAAAGAACACGCAAAGATGTGGTTTAAGGAGTTTCATGGAATAGGAACTCCTCAGGACAACTTGCTCGATGCAGCCCAAGGAGAAAATGAAGAGTGGACAAGTATGTACCAAAAAATGGCGAAAGAGGCAAGAGAAGAAGGGTTTGACGAACTGGCAGAAAAATTTGAGTTGGTTGCGTTGGTAGAAGCAGCACATGAAGAACGTTACCTGAAAATCTTAAAATCTTTGAAAGAAGAAACAACGTTTAAAGGAGATGCTCCAAAAGGCTGGAAATGTAACAATTGCGGGTATATCTATGGTGGGGAGGAAGCACCGGAAGTGTGCCCGTTATGTGCGCATCCCAAAGCATATTTTGAGAGAAAAGCAGAGAATTATTAAGAGATATGTGTTTCATATGATGTTGAAGTCATCAAAATAGTATACCAATAAAGACCCACAGGACCATTTAAAAATAAGATCTTGTGGGTCTTGTTAGGAATATATTACAGAGGGATAGGATTTCTTAATTATTCAGCAACTCAAAAAGCGATGTGGTAAAACGATTCTGACTATGTAATAATAAAATAAAGTACCAGATGAATAGAAAATGGAAGAGGAGAGAATTATATGGATTTGAGTGAACAGGATTTAAAAAAAATCAAAGCGTTGCATGTAATGTTGAAAATGCCCATATGGATAT
This sequence comes from Lachnospiraceae bacterium EP-SM-12S-S03, assembly GCA_020540725.1. Classification (GTDB taxonomy): domain Bacteria; phylum Bacillota; class Clostridia; order Lachnospirales; family Lachnospiraceae; genus Faecalimonas. The sequence goes on along the minus strand of JAJBSL010000017.1, from coordinate 51,881 downwards.
TGGAAAGAGATACGAATCGGGTTTTGAAAAGCTACAAATCAATTTATAAGCATCCGATTTCATATAAATTTAAAGAAAAAAATATCTCAGAGGAAGTTGTGCAGTTCTACAGTGGAATGTTAAATGAAATTTTCTTATGCTTCTGGTACCGGGATGTCAAGATTGTAATTGGAGCATTTCGGATAAATAATGTTACCAGGGCAGAGTTTTCTTATGTATATGACAATCTGACATTGCAAAACAAGAAAGTTTTGTCAGAAGAAGAGTGTTGGGAATATTATTCTTCTCTTCCGATATATCCGCTAGGAGATATTCGGGATTATCTGATTCTTCTTGGCTTTTTGTTTGATATGAATTTGGAAGAGGTCTATTCTGAGGAACTGCATAAACAAGTGGCCGAAAATCAATTGGAGCTGGTGCGAAAATCATCAGAAGATACTTTGTACGAGACATTTCGAGTAGAACGATATACATTTTATTATGAGAATAAAATCATGAATCTTGTGAGTCAGGGAGATGTGGAATTGCTAAAAAGCGGGCTTGCAGAACTAGGAACGAGCGTCTTACCGATTTTGATGAGCAGTTCCCTGAAAACGGAAAAGAATTATACGATCATCATTTTGGAAAAGCTGGCATCACTGGCAATTCAGGTAGGGAAAGATATTTTATCAGTGATCAGACTAAGAAACTATTACATAAGGAAATTAGAGGAACAGACGGAATTTATAGGTGTTTTGGCTACAAGAGACAGTGCGATCCTTCATTTTACAAAAGAGCTTCATGGTGTTTCGAATCAGGCAAGATCATCATTGATCCGGTGTATCCTGCAATATATTAATTTGAAAATTTATGATACGATTAAAGTTACAGAACTTGCAAAGCAGTTCTATTTATCAGAAAGTGCTCTTAGGCGCAGATTTAAAGAAGAAGTGGGACTATCGATTAATGAATATATCAATCAGAGAAAAATAGAAGAATCGAAGATGATGATTCAATCGGGCGTGCCGGTAGGAGAGATTGCACGAAGATTGGGATTTTATGATTTATCTCACTATTATCGAACATTTAAAAAACATACAGGTGTGACACCACAGCATTTCAGAGATACAAATGTTGTAGCATGGGAATCCTGAGTATTTTAGTTTGGAGTTATCAGAAAAAGGGCTCATTCAAAGCCCTTTTCACCCTGATATTTACTGCAATTTTTACATCTTCTCCGGTGCAGGGTATTCCACACCGAAAGTCTCTACTGTTGCAGTCTTTATTTTCTGATCTTCCAATGGTTTGTCTCTGAAGTCAGTAGCTGTCTCGGCGATGGCATTGACAACGTCCATTCCCTCAATGACTTTACCGAAAGCTGCGTAAGCGCCATCGAGATGTGGAGAGTTTTCATGCATGATGAAGAACTGTGAGCCTGCTGAGTTCGGCATCATAGTACGAGCCATGGAAAGTACGCCTGGTTCATGCTTCAGATTATTTGTGAATCCGTTCTGGTTGAATTCTCCTTTGATGCTGTAGCCAGGGCCGCCCATGCCTGTTCCGTCTGGACATCCACCCTGAATCATGAAACTGCGGATTACACGGTGAAAAATAATGCCGTTGTAGAAGCCGTTGCTTACAAGTGAGATAAAGTTGTTAACTGTATTTGGAGCGATTTCCGGATATAATTCAGCTTTAATTATTCCGCCGTTCTCCATTTCAAATGTTACAATTGGATTTGCCATTTTGAAATCATCCTTTCTATATTTCGTATCTTTTCTTATTGTATCGGGGAGAAAATCGTTTGTCAACGGATTACCGCAATTAACTGCTATTCTATGATTGTATCAGAAGTCAAAATATTTGTGAGCAGTTCTGAAGCTTCTTCGCGGATTTGGGGAAGAGGCATATTCTCGGCGTGACATTCGTTGATAAATCCCACAATACCATAGCAGAGAAATCCGGCGATTTTCCTTGCAGAATAGCGAAGATTTAATGTTTTGCCTTCGCGGTCAGTGTAAGTTTCTACTGTTTTTAGAACATAATTATAATAAGAGAATGCAAGAAACGGATTTTTGTCCGGGCGTGTATGACGGAAAAACGGATAATTGTCATAATACAGATCCAGAATCGTATATAGCATATTCCGATAACTGGCGGTAAAATTGCGTTCCGGATTGTTTTCGCGCTGCATTTCCCGGTATTTATCTGTGCCGATGCGTATCATATCATGAAAAATATCGTCCACAAGGGCATATTTGTCATTATAATGTGTATAGAATGTAATTCTGCTGATGTCAGCCCGGTTACAAAGGCTGGTAATCGTAACTTGTTCAAAAGGCATATCTGCCAGCATTTCAATTAAAGTGGCTTTTAAGTTCTTTTTCGTTTTTTTGATGCGCCTATCTTCCATAATTTACAATTTCTCCAATCTGTATAAGTAATTTACAAAAGTAAAATATTGTAGATTGACTCCATTCATTTACTTGCTATAATTTTAACATGTGTTAAAATAACGGTCAATGCGTCAGCTATTGGAAAGGAAGATAATTTTATGCGAAATGTTGCGATAATGGCAGACAGTAATTGCGGAATATTTCCGGAAGAAGGCAGGAAATTGGGGATTCATATTATCCCAATGCCTGTTATAATTGAAGGAATCACATATTATGAGGGAGTAGATATTACAATTGAGGAGTTTTATAAAAAGCAGGCAGAAGGTGTGGAGATCACATCCTCACTTCCGTCACCGGGAATTGTGCTGGAGATGTGGGACAAACTTCTGAAAGAATATAAGGAAGTCGTTTATATTCCAATGACAAGCGGACTTAGCAATTCTTGTGGCAGTGCAAGGATGCTTGCGGAGGATTATAACGGAAAAGTGCATGTGGTGGACAATCATAGAATTTCTGTCACACAGGCACAGTCTGTGTTTGATGCACTTGCTATGGCGGAAGAAGGAATGTCGGGAAGTGAAATCTGCAAAATTTTGGAAGAAGAGGCTTTGGATGCCAGTATCTATATTGCAGTCGATACGTTAGAATACTTAAAAAAAGGCGGGAGAGTGACGGCAGCGGGAGCGGCCATAGGAACGGTACTGAATATAAAGCCGGTGCTGACAATCCAGGGAGAGAAGTTGGACGCCTATGCAAAAGTACGTGGAATGAAAGCAGCGTTTAAGATGATGTGTAAGGCTTTGAAGAAGGATATAGAAGGAAGATTCTGTAAGCTTCATGAAGAAGGAAAATTATATTTGGGGATTGCCAATACTTATATGGAACCGGAAATGCTTGCCATGTGGAAAAGTGAGTTGGAAAAAGCATTTCCTGGGGAAAAGATTATTTATTATCCGCTGACACTGAGTATCGGATGTCACATTGGACCGGGAGGTCTTGGAATCGGGTGTGTGAGAGCGAGATAAACACTCTGTGGCAAGACTCTGCAAGCGAGTCTTGAATAATTCTTCATTCTCCGTTAGAATAGAGGAGATTAAAGAATGGAGTGAAAGACAATGGAAAACTTTATGAAAAAGACAGGTGTCGTAGCCATTCTTGCATTGGTTTGCTGTGCCTTATGGGGCAGTGCATTTCCATGTGTAAAGATTGGCTACGATTTATTTTGTATTGAAACGGTAGGAAGTCAGATATTATTTGCAGGATATCGCTTTTTCCTTGCGGGGATTTTCACATGGATTTTAGGTTGTATTGTGGAAAAAAGAATCATTACAATGAAGAAATCTTCCGTACCATATGTGTTGGGGCAGGGACTTTTGCAGACAACGCTGCAATATTTTTTCTTTTATATCGGACTTGCCAATACGACAGGAGCGAAAGGATCTGTGATCAATGCTTCCAACGCATTTGTATCAATCCTTGTGGCGCCGCTTTTGATCAAATCTGAGAAAATGACATGGAAAAAAGCTGTGGGATGCATGCTCGGATTTGCAGGTGTGATCATTATCAATATTGCACCTGGTGCATGGGGAAGCGGATTTAGATTGACCGGAGAGGGATTTGTGTTTATTTGTGCGGTCATGTATGGAACAAGTTCTGTTACATTAAAACTGATTTCTCACAGAGAGTCGCCAATGACACTGACAGCCTACCAGCTATTGTTTGGTGGAGGTATTTTAGCAGTGATCGGATTCGTTGCAGGAGGGAAGGTAAGCGGATTCACGGTGCAGTCTACATTGCTTCTTGTATATCTGGCGCTTTTGACAACGGTTTCATTCTGCATTTGGACAACTCTTCTCAAATACAATCCGGTAGGGAAGGTTACGGTATTTGCATTCAGTATTCCGGTATTCGGGGTGGCTTTATCCGCAATTTTACTTGGCGAACAGATTGGTTCGATAAAAACATTAGCGGCTCTGTTACTTGTAAGTATCGGAATCATCATTGTAAACAGAGATAAGCCGGTTCTTGCAAATACAAAATAGTTGCAGTACAATACACACAACAGTGTGAAAAAGAGGGAAAGCTTATGAGCATGATTAAGACAGACAAACTGATATATGAATATGAAAAGCTGGATGACGAAGGAAATGTAATCGGCACGCAGCGAGCCATCGACGAAGTGGATCTTGACATAGAGCCGGGACAGTTCATTGCCATTCTCGGGCATAATGGTTCCGGGAAATCCACATTGGCAAAGCAGATGAATGCTATTTTGACGCCGACAGGTGGAACCATGTGGGTAAATGGGAAGGATACGAAAGACGAGGATAACATCTGGGATGTACGTCAGACTGCCGGAATGGTGTTTCAGAATCCGGATAACCAGATCATTGGGACAGTTGTAGAAGAAGATGTGGGATTCGGTCCGGAAAATCTTGGTGTTCCAACCGATGAAATATGGGAAAGAGTAGAAAAAAGTTTGAATCAGGTTGGAATGATTGAGTATCGACATCATTCGCCGAACAAACTATCCGGTGGCCAGAAACAAAGGGTTGCCATTGCAGGTGTGATTGCCATGCATCCGAAATGCATTGTGCTGGATGAACCGACAGCTATGCTGGATCCGTGTGGCAGAAAAGAAGTCATTCGGACAGTGGAGGAACTGAGAAAACGGGAGCATGTAACGGTGATTCTCATTACGCATTATATGGAAGAAGTTGTGGGAGCGGACCGCGTCATTGTCATGGACAAAGGACATGTTGTGATGGAGGGGACTCCGCGAAGTATTTTCAGTCGTGTAGAAGAGTTGAAGAAATACAGATTAGATGTTCCGCAGGTTACATTGCTTGCCCATGAACTTCAGAAAAAAGGTGTGCAACTGACAGACGGAATTCTCAGTACAGAGGAGTTGGTAGAAGAATTATGTCAATCAAATTAGAAAAAATCAATTATATATATGGAGAAGGAACAACCTATCGGAAGCATGCATTAAAAGATGTAGATCTTGAAATTGCGCACGGGCAGTTTGTGGGGATCATCGGACATACGGGTTCCGGCAAATCCACTCTGATCCAGCATTTGAACGGACTTTTAAAAGCAACAGACGGCGTCTACTATTTCAATGGGGAAAATGTTTATGCAGACGGTTACAATATGAAGGCGTTAAGAAGTCAGGTAGGACTTGTATTTCAGTATCCGGAACATCAGCTTTTTGAAGTGGATGTGTTATCAGATGTCTGCTTTGGACCGAAAAATCAAGGACTTTCCAGGGAAGAATGTGAGAAGCGTGCACGAGAAGCTCTGGAGGCAGTAGGATTTCCGGAGAAATTATATAACCAGTCCCCGTTTGAGCTTTCGGGAGGGCAGAAGCGCCGGGTTGCCATTGCAGGAGTGCTTGCCATGCGCCCTAAAGTGCTTGTGCTGGATGAGCCGACAGCAGGACTTGATCCGGCGGGACGAGATGAGATTCTGGATCAGATTGCCAGGCTTCATAAGGAAAGCGATATGACAGTGCTGTTGGTATCCCACAGTATGGAAGATATTGCGAAATATGTAGACCGGATCATTGTGATGAATCATGGAAGCAAAATGTTTGATGGGACACCGAAGGAGGTATTTGCACATTATAAGGAACTGGAAGAAGTAGGACTTGCGGCGCCGCAGGTAACTTATATTATGCATGCCTTGAAGGAAAATGGTTTTCCGGTGGATGTGTCAGCAACTACCATTGATGAGGCAGTAGAGGAGATTATGAAAGCATTATGATAAGAGATATAACGATAGGACAGTATTATCCGACAGACAGTGTCATACACAAACTCGATCCGAGAGTGAAAATCGTATGTACGCTATTGTACCTGATTTCGCTGTTTTTATTCAAAAGTGTACTTGGGTATGTGATCTGCACCGTATTTTTGGTTGCGGTCATCCGCACATCCAAAGTGCCATTCAAATTTATAACAAAAGGATTGAAGCCGATCATTCTGCTTCTTCTGATCACAACCATATTCAACCTGTTTTTCACAACAACGGGAAATATACTTGTATCCGTTGGATTTATTAAAATCACGGAAGATGGGTTGCGGGCATCGGTGTATATGGTGCTTCGATTGATCTATCTGATTGTCGGTTCCTCCCTGATGACGTTGACTACAACACCGAATGAACTGACAGATGGAATTGAGCGGCTGTTAAGACCATTAAATAAGATCAAGGTTCCCGTACATGAGATTGCCATGATGATGTCGATCGCGCTTCGTTTTATTCCGCTTCTTCTGGAAGAAACAGATAAGATTATGAAAGCACAGATTGCAAGGGGAGCAGATCTTGAGAGCGGAAATATTGTGCAGAAAGCCAAAAGTATGATTCCAATACTTGTACCGCTTTTTGTATCTGCATTCCGCCGTGCCAATGACCTTGCAATGGCAATGGAAGCGAGATGCTACCGTGGCGGAGATGGAAGAACGAAGATGAAACCTCTCGTTTACAAAAACAGAGATTATGTGGCATATGTTGTAACTGCCGTTTATCTTGTGATACTGATCGGGGTAGGACGGTTTGTACCGTTTAAGATCTGGATATTTTGATTCCTATTCAGCCATGCGTCAATATGTACATATAGAATGAATAGGCTTGCAAAGCCGAGGGTTGAGCTTGGCTAAATAGTAAACCTGATGAAAGGAAAGCGATATGAAACGTGTGAAGCTGACGGTTGCCTATGATGGTACCAATTACTGTGGCTGGCAGGTCCAGCCAAATGGAATTACAATTGAAGAAGTACTGAATCGTGCTATCCAAAAACTTACGGGAGAGGAAATCACAGTGATTGGGGCAAGTCGTACAGATTCGGGAGTTCATGCCCTTGGAAATGTGGCGGTGTTCGATACGAAGAGCAGTATTCCGCCGGAACGTTTTTCTTATGCGTTAAACCAGCGCTTGCCGGAAGATGTGGTGGTGGTGAAGTCGGAAGAAGTCCCTTTGGACTGGCACCCAAGATATCAGGATACATTAAAAACGTATGAATACCATATTATCAATTCCAGGGTGATAATTCCGACCAAGCGATTGTATCATTGTTTTGTAAGTTTTCCTCTTGATGTGGAGAAAATGCGGGAGGGGGCGGCATACATTGTCGGAGAACATGATTTCGCTTCTTTTTGTTGTATCCGGACGAATGCGAAAACGACAGTGCGCACGGTGACAGACCTTCAGATCGAACAGAAGGGAGAGGAAATTACAATTCGTATTACTGGAAACGGATTCCTCTATAATATGGTAAGAATCATTGCAGGAGTGCTCATCCGTGTGGGAAGAGGATTCTATGAGCCGGAGAAAGTGAAAGAACTTCTTGACGGAGTAGAACGGACACAAGAAGCGATCACGGCCCCGGCACAAGGCTTATGTTTGATGGAGATTCGATATGAACAGGATTTATTTTGATAACGGAAGCACTTCTTTTCCGAATGCTCCCCATGTAGCGGAAAAGATGGCGGAACTACTGACGAAGGGAGCTTTTAACATCAATCGTGGCAGCTATGAAGAAGCTTATGAAGTGGAAGAGGTTGTGCTAGAGACACGAGAAAAACTGGCACGCCTGTTTCATGCCAAAGATTCCAGACAAGTGATCTTTACCCCGGGAATTACGCATTCCCTCAATATGTTTCTTAAAGGGCTTTTAAGACCGGGAGACCATGTGATTACAACGAGCATGGAGCATAACGGAGTGATGCGTCCTTTGCATCAGCTTGAAAAAGAGGGAATTACATATGATGTCGTGCAAGGGGATTCCTGTGGAAGAATCCGTGCAGAAGACTTTGAACCGCTGATCCGCAAAGAAACAAAAGCGGTGATCATGGTGCATGCATCCAATGTATGCGGTACGATCCTTCCGATAGAAGAGGTAGGAAAAATATGCAGAAAGCACAAACTTTTCTTTGCTGTAGATACAGCCCAGAGCGCAGGAACGATCGAAGTCGATATGGAAAAATGCTGCATTGATTTTCTGGCATTTACCGGGCACAAGGGACTTCTAGGACCACAGGGAATCGGCGGATTTGTCATTTCCGAGGAATTGGATCAAGTACTGGTCCCTCTGATTGCAGGCGGGACAGGAAGTCAGTCGGATTCTTTGGAAATGCCAACATACCTTCCGGATAAATATGAGAGCGGGACAATGAACCTCCCGGGAATCATCGGATTACATGCGGCTCTTACTTATATCGAAAAAGAGACGGTGGAAACTATGCATAAAAAGAAAATGCAATTGACGGAGTATTTTCTGCAAGGCATCAGAGAATTTCCATGGATCCGAATGGTCGGAGAACCGGGGCTTGAAAATAGAGTTGCAGTCGTAGCGTTGGATTTTCAAGGAATGGATAACAGCATGGTGGCATTTGAACTGGAGCAGACCAATCAGATTATGACAAGAGTAGGACTTCATTGTGCGCCGAAGGCCCATGAAACGTTGGGAACATTTCCACAGGGAGCGGTAAGATTTGCATTCAGTGCATTCAATACAAAGGAAGAAATCGATATTTGTCTTCATGCTTTTGAGGGGCTGAATGCTTATAGACAATTTGAATAAATGAATTCTGTAAATCAGAAAAATCAATAAGGAAAAGCTCTTCGATAATTGAAGAGCTTTTTTTTAAATGCTATCATATTATTAGAAAATATGAACGGCATTTAAGGAGGAAATGAAATGGCTGATTATCACAAAATGTGGGAAGATCTTGGAATGAATGTGGAACTGCATGACCAACTTTGCGAGGTGCTTCCACAAGCTTTTGGAGATGTATATTTGTCACAGGAGAACAGACCGGAGGGGATGGATTATTATAACTTTGTAGTATCGGAGATACACGGCGTACGTCCGGCAGAACTGATTGAACATCAGAAAAAGGGCGGCAAAGTGTTTGGAACATTCTGTATCTATGTACCCGATGAAATTGTATTTGCAGCAGATGCAATTGCTACAGGACTTTGCGGAGGATCTCAGTTCTGGGTACCGGGCGGTGAGAAAGTACTGCCGACCAATACATGTCCGTTGATCAAAGCTTCTGTAGGTGCAAGACTTGACCGTACATGTCCATTTTTTAGAATTGCAGATATGTATGTTGGTGAGACAACTTGTGATGGGAAGAAAAAGACATGGGAAATTTTAGCGGAAGATGTTCCGGTTCATGTGATGAATCTTCCACAGATGAAACGTACAAAAGATGTGAAAGCATGGGCTGAAGAAATTGAAGATTTTAAAAATGTGGTGGAGGAGTTTACCGGGAATCAAGTAACGGCAGAGAAACTTGCCGCAAGCATTAAACTCATCAATGATAAGAGAAGAGCGCTTGCAAGACTTTATGAATTTAGAAAAAATGAGAAGCTTCCGATTAGCGGAAAAGACGTACTTTTGATTTCGCAGATTGCATTCTATGATGATCCAACAAGATTCACACAGATGACAAATGCACTTTGTGATGAACTGGATCAGCGTGTGAAGGATGGAGTGAGTGTATTCCCTGCAGGAACGAAGAGAATCATGCTGACAGGAACACCGCTTGCGATTCCAAACTGGAAGTTGCATAATCTGGTAGAGACGAGCGGGGGAGCGGTTGTATGTGAAGAAATGTGTACAGGCACCCGTTACTTTGAGAAACTTGTGGATGAGACAAAAGAGACGGTAAAGGAGCAGATTACAGCGCTTTCCGAAAGATATATGAATATCAACTGCGCATGCTTCACACCGAACACTGGAAGAATTGAAGATATTCTCCGCCTTGCGAAAGAATATAAAGTAGACGGAATTATTGATGTGAACTTAAAATTCTGCAGTCTGTATGATACAGAAGGCTATCATGTAGAAAAAGCAATGAAAGAAGCAGGAATTCCGGTTCTTGGAATTGAAACAGACTATACAGATAGCGATGCACAACAGCTTCGTACAAGAATCAGTGCATTTATTGAGATGTTGAATAATTAAAAGGCGGATAGCAGAATGAATGAAAGGAAAGAAATACAAACTTATGTACTTTTTCCGAATCATGACAATGGGATGCGCTTACACAGGGAATTGAAAAAACTGGGAGTCCGGGCGGTGATCGCTCCGACTCCCAGAGTTGCGAGTACCTGTTGCGGCATTTCTCTTCTTATAAAAAAAGAAGATACGGAAATTGTAAAAAAATGTGTAGAAGAATATCAGATTGAAATATTGAAAATTGTAGATATTGAAAAAGATATGAATCCAAACAGAGACATATATTGTTAAAGGAGAGAAAAGAAACATGAATTACGTAGGCATTGATATAGGTTCCACTGCTTCTAAAGTCGTAGTGCGTGGAGACAATGATATGTATTTTGTACTGCCTACCGGATGGAGCAGCAAGGAAACGACGATCACGATCAAAGAACGATTGAAATCTGCCGGAATTGATGTAGAGGCGGAAGATACGATTGTCATTGCTACCGGATACGGACGAGTGGCAGTTGACTTTGCGGACAAAGTTATTACAGAAATTACATGTCATGCAAGAGGCGGAAGAGAATTGGCGGGAGGAGATTGCACGATCATTGATGTAGGCGGCCAGGATACGAAAATCATTCAGGTACAAAATGGCGTGGTAACGGATTTCCTTATGAATGATAAGTGTTCTGCCGGAACCGGGAAATTTTTAGAAATTATGGCAAATCGTCTTGGGATTACATTGGATGAATTGTTTGAATTGGCAAAGGAAGGAGAAATCATTCCAATCAGTTCTTTATGCACTGTATTTGCAGAATCCGAAGTAATCAGTTATATTGGAGAGGGAAGACCGAGAGAAGATATTGCAGCAGGCGTAATTGAATCGGTTGTAGCTAAGGTTGCGCAGCTTGCGCAGCGCCAGATGTTGGCAGATACAGTGATTCTGACCGGTGGGTTAAGTCACAGTACATATTTTACATCCAGACTTTCAGGAAAGCTTGGCAAATATGTGATGCCCGCAGAGTTCGGAAGATTTGCGGGAGCGCTTGGGGCTGCTTATTTAGCTGAAGAAAAGACGAAATAAGGAGTAAATGAATATGCAGAAGGAAATGATTATTCAGAAGTTGAAGGAATGTGGTTGTAGGATGACAAAGCAAAGGATCATGCTGCTTGACATCATTATGGAAGAAAATTGTTCCTGTTGCAAAGAAATTTATTATCGTGCATCCAAGAAAGATCCGCAGATTGGAATTGCGACGATTTACAGGATGCTGAATACACTGGAGGAAATCGGAGCGATCGATCGAAAAAATATGTATAAGATCACGGAAGAATGCGGGGGAGAATGTGGAGCGGATTGTCACGGAGAAAATGCATGTGCTATTTTGCTCGATGACGGATCTGTGTGCAGACTCTCAGCCCGGGAATTTCAAAAGGTGATTCGGGAGGGATTGAAAGCAGGAGGTTATATCAAAGAACAGAAAATGAAGCATATGGTTATCCAGCCATGTGTTGTATGCCGGGGGATAGAGGAATACTAAAGTGATAAATTTTATCAATAAGAGGAAAATACTGGAAATTGTTAAATTTTGAGCATATAATCTAGGAATAAATTATTTTAGGAGGTACTTAGACTATGTTAGATTGCTTTAAATGTATTAATTTCAAGAAAACAGGGATTTTCGCAGCAGGTGTTCTCTTTGGTACGGCAGGTGTGAAATTACTGAGCAGCAAAGATGCAAAAAGTGTATATACAAAGGGAACTGCAGCCGTATTAAGAGCGAAAGACTGCGTGATGAAGACAGTAACAACTATTCAGGAAAATGCGGAAGATATTTACGAGGAAGCCAAAATCATCAATGAAGAAAGAGCTGCAGCGGAAGAAGTTGTAGAAGAATGCACAGGGGAATGTGCAGAAGCAGAAGAAGTTTCTGAAGAAGCTGTGACAGAATAGAGGCGGACGAAACGTGAGATTTGTAGTAAAACATGAGACAAAGGGAAGAGTTAGAATCCATCTGCTGCAAAAGAGAATGACTTTTGAACAGGCGGATCTTCTTCTTTATTATCTAAGGAGTTGCCGGATGGTTACGTCTGCAAAAGTATACGAACGCACATGCGATGCGGTCATATGCTATGAGGGTGAACGGAAGGATCTTTTTCAGGAGCTTAAGAAATTCTCTTATGAAAAAGTAGAAGTTCCGGCAGGATATCTTGAAAATTCGGGAAGAGAACTCAATGCAAAATATCAAGAGAAGCTTGTGGGGAAGGTTGTGTTTCATTATGCGGGGAAATTGTTTCTCCCGTATCCCGTGCGTGCATGTTATGTAACGTGTAAATCTGTAGGTTACATTTGGGAAGGATTCAAAACGTTATGGAGACGAAAGATAGAAGTTCCGGTTCTGGATGCAACTGCGATTGGGGTATCGGTACTGAGGAATGATGTTTCTACCGCAAGTTCCATCATGTTTCTTCTTGGCATCGGGGAACTGTTAGAAGAGTGGACTCACAAGAAATCCGTAGATGATCTTGCAAGAACTATGTCGCTGAATGTAGGAAAAGTATGGCTGAAAAGTGGAGAACAGGAGATTCTGGTTCCGATTTCCGAGGTGAAAGAAGGAGATTTGGTTTCTGTTCACATGGGAACAATCATCCCATTTGACGGTACAGTGTGTGAAGGTGAAGCGATGGTCAATCAGGCATCGCTGACCGGAGAATCTGCTCCGGTCCGCAGAGCTTCTGGAAGCTTTGTTTATGCAGGAACCGTACTGGAAGAAGGGGAATTGACGATTTGCGTGAAACAGGCCGGAGGATCCAGCCGATTCGAAAAGATCGTAACCATGATCGAAGAATCGGAGAAATTAAAGTCTGCATTGGAAGGAAAAGCAGAACATTTGGCAGATAAACTTGTTCCATATACGTTGGCAGGTACTGCATTAACGTATCTGTTTACAAGAAATATCACAAAAATGTTATCTGTTTTGATGGTGGATTTTTCCTGTGCATTAAAACTGGCAATGCCCCTTTCGGTGCTTTCTGCAATCCGGGAGGCCGGTATTTATAATATTACGGTAAAAGGCGGCAGATTTTTGGAGGCTGTTGCAGAGGCGGATACGATTGTATTTGATAAGACAGGAACACTCACAGAGGCGAAACCTACTGTGAAAGAGGTAGTTTCTTTTTGCGATGAGACTCCGGATGAATTGCTCCGTATTGCAGCATGCATGGAAGAACATTTTCCACACTCCATGGCGAAAGCAATTGTGAGTGCGGCAAAGAACAAGCATCTGGATCATGAAGAAATGCATTCAAAAGTTGAATATATGGTTGCTCATGGTATTTCTACAACGATCAATGAAAAGAAGGCAATCATCGGAAGCTATCACTTTGTGTTTGAAGATGAAAAATGTAAAGTCCCTGCAGGAAAAGAAGCGCTGTTTGATGCGCTTCCGGTAGAGTATTCGCATTTGTACCTTGCCATTGAGAATAAACTGGCAGCCGTGATCTGTATTGAAGATCCACTTCGGGAAGAAGCGAAAGATATTGTAAGGCTCTTAAAAGAGTGCGGCTTTTCCAAAATTGTTATGATGACCGGTGACAGCGAGAGAACAGCGGCATCCATTGCAGGGAAAATCGGTGTGGACGAATATTATGCAGAAGTTCTTCCGGAAGATAAAGCAAATTTTATCGAGCAGGAAAAAGCGGAAGGAAGAAGGGTTGTGATGATTGGCGATGGAATCAACGACTCTCCGGCGCTTTCGGCAGCAGATGCAGGGGTTGCAGTCAGTGAAGGTGCAGAAATAGCCAGAGAAATAGCCGATATCATGATCGAAGGAGACTTATATGAGCTTGTTGTACTAAAACGGCTGAGTGATGGTCTGATGAAACGGATCAAGAAAAACTATCATTTTATTGTTGGCTTTAATGCGGCATTGATACTGCTTGGTGTTGCCGGTGTTTTGCAACCGACTACATCGGCCTTGTTCCATAACGTATCAACACTTGGAATCAGTTTAAAGAGCATGCAGGACTTACTTTTGAAAAATGAAAATAGAGGAGGCGGATATTATGAAAAATCATAAATTTTGGGCCTGGGCAATGGTAGTCTGTCTTTTCATGACACTCTATACAGGATACAAGCACAAATAGAAGAACTGACAAAATTTTATAAATAAAATTCAGAAAATGAAAATATTTTCACTATGCAATGAAAAATGTCGAAAAGTGAAAATATTTTCATTTTTTTATTTTCTGAGAAAACGTATGATGAGACAAAAGAGGAAACAAGAAAAAGGAGGAAAAAATGATGGATGTAATGGAACTTGCAAACAGCTTGCCTATGTGGATCGCCTGCGGTATTCCGGTAGTATTTGTAATCATACAGGCTGTGCTTTTTATGAGGGAGGCTTATAGTTCAGGAGAAAAAGTTGGATTGACGAAGACACAGATGAAGAAGGCGGTGAAAAGTAGTGCGGTGACATCAATTGGGCCGTCTATCGTTGTTTTGAGCGGTATGTTGTCGCTTCTCGTTACGGTAGGAGGGCCTGTTGGATGGATGAGACTGTCTATGATCGGTTCGGTTATGTTCGAGTCAATTGCGGCAGGACTGGGAACATCAGCGGTCGGTGTAACATTGGGAACGGATCCAATGACAAAAGAAGCGCTTACCATGGCAATTTGGACTATGATTCTTTGTTCTATAGGATGGGTACTGTTCGGAACATTTTCTGCGAACAAAATGGAGAAAATAGAGCACAAATTGTCTAAGGGAAATTCAGGAACACTTACAACCATCGCATCCACAGCCATCATCGGTGTGTTTGCAGCAATGGTGGCAAGTCATCTTTCAAAACCAATCTATTCGCTCATACAGAAAGCGGATGCAGCAACAATGAGCGCTGCAAACAAAAACGCAATCGCATGTATATTAGGAGCTGTAATTATGTACGTGCTATCAACAGTTGCAGAGAAGAAAAATATCGGCTGGTTAAGAGAATGGGCTCTGACGATTACAATTTTGGGCGCCATGATCATTACAGCATTGATTTAACGTAGGAGGAACAGATATGAGCAACAATTTCTATAAAAATGAATATATGCCGAAAATAAACAGAATTGGTAAATTTACAGGATATATTGGTGTTTTGCTTGCATTTGCACCTGCAGTCATGCTTGCAGTTTTCTATGGATTGCTTCCGAAACCAACAGCGCTTCTTACGGCATTTGTAAGCGGAGCCAGTGCATTTGGTGTGCTTTGGTTCGTAGAACCGATTTCCTACTTTCCGGTAGTGGGACCTGCAGGAACATATATGGCATTTCTTTCAGGAAATATTTCCAATATGCGTATTCCTTGTGCAAGTATGGCGCAGGTAGCAGCAGAAGTTGAGCCGGGAACCGAGAAGGGATCTGTAGTGGCAACAATCGGTATGGCAGTTTCTATCATTATTAATACATCTGTATTGACAATTGGTGCAATCCTTGGTACGTCTGTTCTTGAAATGCTGCCGGAATCGGTTATTTCAGCACTTAATTATCTTCTTCCGGCGCTGTTTGGAGCACTGATCGTTCAGTTCGGAATAAAAATGAAAAAACACAGTGTAGTCATGGTTATTATTGCAATTGCTTTATATACAGCAATTGGAATGGGCGTATTCAATTGGCTGCCAGGTGCATCTAATTGGCTTGGAACGATGGGATGCGTATTTATCAGTATTGCAATCGGACTTGCAACATTAAAGAATGCAGCAAAAAAAGCTTGATTTATTATTAGTATAGGGGAGGCATTGGTATGACAAAAAAAGAGGTTCATCAAATAGTGAAAAGTTTAGACTCTTTGTGCCAGGATAGCTGCCAAAAACTTTGGAATCATCCGGAAGTAGGCGGTGAAGAAAAAGAAAGCGCAGATTATTTTCGAAAATTGTTATCTGAAGAAGGCTTTGTCATTGTAAATGAGGAGCAATTAAAACATGCATTTTATGCAGAATATGGTTCTGGGAAACCTGTGATCGCAATTCTTGGTGAATATGATGCACTTCCGGGTTTGTCACAGAAGGTGTCTGACAAGAAAGAAGCAATGAAAGAAGGGGCGGCAGGCCATGGATGCGGACACAATTTATTGGGTTCGGCATCTACAGTTGCTGCAATTGCAGTCAAAAGATTTCTGGAAAATGAAGGGGGAGAAGGGACGATCCGTTTCTACGGCTGTCCGGAAGAAGAGTTGCTATCCGGAAAAGTAAAGATGGCTTATTATCATATGTTTGATGATTGCGACATGGCGATCAGCTGGCATCCGATGAGTACAAATATGGTGTATGACAGCGGCTATCTCGCCAGTGCATCTGCACATTTTGAATTCAAAGGAAAAAGTTCTCATGCAGCATTTGCCCCGGAAGTTGGGCGAAGTGCACTGGATGCAGTGGAGCTTATGAATGTAGGTGTCAACTACTTAAGAGAGCATGTCACTTCCAAGGCAAGGATTCATTATACAACGGACAGTGGAGGATTCTCTCCGAATATCGTACCGCCATGGGCAGGTTCCTGGTATTTTGTCCGGGCACCATACATCTCTGATGTAAAAGAAATTCTGGAGCGTGTGAAAAAAGTGGCGGAAGGCGCAAGTCTTATGACAGAGACATCCATGGAAATGAAAATTGATTACGGATGCTGTGAACTTTTAGAAAATCATGCATACGCAGATCTGGCATATGAGAACTTGAAAGAAGCAGAATTACCGGAATTTACGGAAGCGGAAATGGAATTTGCATCAAAGTTAGAAAGTACAATTGCAAGTGAAAATGTAGAAAGAGCAAGGAAGTTATATGATACAGAAGGGCTTCCGTTGTCTACAAAGCTAGGTGCGCGGGATTTGTATCAGATCAATCCGTTAACTGCTTCTTCGGATAGTGGAGATGTAAGTCACATGATGCCAATGTGTCTGATTTCTACCTCGTGCTGGCCGGCGGCAGTATCGCCGCATACGTGGCAGGCAACGGCATCGACAGGCAGCTCTATTGGGGCAAAGGGTGCACTGAGTGCAGCGCAGGTAATGGCTGGCATTGCATATGATTTGTATAAGAAACCGGAAATCCGGGAAAAGATCATGAGAGAGTTTTGTGAGAAGAAAGAGGACTATACACCTATGTATGAAGCGTAAAAAGTGGAAAGGGGAATGCGTTATGGAGAACCAATTATTAAAAGAAGCAAATGCACTTCAACAGGAGTTAAGCAAATGGAGAAGAGCTCTTCATCAAATGCCGGAGATTGGGTTACACCTTCCGAAGACAGTGGAGTTTGTAGCAAAAGAACTGGAGAAGATGGGAATTAACTATACGGTGTACGAGGATTGTTCTTGCATTGTTGCCTTGATCGGAAACGGTGAAAAATGCTTTATGCTTCGAAGCGATATGGATGGGCTGCCGGTGACAGAAGAGTCAGGAGAGCCATTTGCATCGGAAAATGGTTGTATGCATGCTTGTGGACATGATATGCATGCAACGACACTTCTAGGAGCAGCAAAACTTTTAAAAGAGCATGAAGGTGAGCTGAAAGGTACAGTAAAGCTATTGTTCCAATCGGCGGAAGAGACATTTAAAGGGGCAAAGGCGGCTTTGGATGCAGGAGTTTTGGAGAATCCGAAGGTAGATGCTGCATTTGCAATGCATGTAGCTCCAAATAGTGAAAATAAGAAAATCATTTATGGAGAATACCCAATGACATCGGTTTATGGTTTTCGAATTGTTTTGACGGGAAAGGGAACTCATGGTTCCACACCGGAGCTTGGCATCGATCCGATTAACACCGGAGTACACGTGTATCTTGCGTTGCAGGAACTGATTGCGAGAGAAATTTCCGCAATGGAAGAAGCGGTTCTTACGATTGGACATTTTGAATCGGGAAGTGCATTTAATGTAATTCCACAACGTGCAGTTTTGGAAGGGTCGTTAAGAACATTTAAAGCAGAGGTCAGAGAGTACATAATTCGTCGTATTCATGAAGTGACAAAAAGTGTAGCTGAGACGTATCGTTCGGAATTTGAGATTGAAGTGCTGAATGATGTCCCGGCAGTAAAATGTGACGTGGAGTTAAATGAAGAGATCATTCATTCTGTGAAAGAACTGGATCCGGAACTTAAGGCATATCCAACATTTCATGTAATGGGATCGGAGGATTTCTCCTATTTTGGAGAGAGGGTTCCGGCAAGTTATTTCTTTATCGGAGCCGGTGTAGAAGATGAGAAAGAGTGGGTAGGGCACCACAATCCACATGCAAAGTTTAATGAGACATGCCTTCCGACTGCAGCAGCTATTTATGCAAAGGCAGCAATGGATTGGCTGAAAAATCACGCATAATTGAAAAGCGTGAAATAGCTTGACAAAAAATAAGAGAAAGTGTTAAACTTGCAAAAATAACAGAGGAAAAAGGAAAGGAAGGGGCAACATGGGAATTGCGATCAAGACTTTATTAGAGCAGGAATTTTTTAAGGACTTTTACATTGTGGCCGGTGAGAAAGGACTGCATAAGGAAGTGCAAGGAATCGCGATCATGGATGCCCCTGATGCGTATCGGTGGACAAAGGGGAAAGAACTGATTATCACTTCCGGATATTCTATTTCTATGGTGCCTGGTTCCATAAAGAATGCGTTTGACGAAGGTTTTATGCAGACGATTTCAGGGATGATGATTAAGCGGGGAAGACATTTGTCACAGATACCGGAAGAAATTATAAGACTTTTTAACCAGTATCAGATCCCACTGATCAGTATGCCGTTTGAAATCGGATATATGGAAGTGATGCAGCAGGTGAATACGATTGTTATGAATCGTACGATCCGACGGTTTCAGATTCATAAGAACGGTGCGCTTACTTTAGGAGATACAACATACAAAGTTCAGAAAATTAAAAAGATACTTCAGGCAGTAGAAGTGGAAATGGATTTTCCGGCATTTCTATACGATGTGGGAGAGCAGGAAGGATACTATAGTTCCGCGAACTTTAAAAGGATTTCGGAGAGATATGGATTGAAGGAAAGTGATTATTGGGATCCTCAGATTGATCATAACAGTTATACACTTTGTGATTATATCCAGATGACGAGGATTCGTCTTTGCAACGAAAGAGAAAGAGACGGAGCACGTGTCAGTTGGATTTTAATTCCGATCAGTGCGGGAGGAAATCTTCAGGCTTATTTTGTTGTAATGGAATCCAGGGAATTTCTGGATTATTATGACGAATACTCGATCCGTATCGCTTATCTTCTGCTTCAGGCTATATATGAGCAGATTGTGATTGCCCAAAGCATCGGGAATATGGGAATTGAGAACCTTGTATTACTTGCCATGCATTCCACAGGTGAGGATGAAGAACGTCTTCTTTACCAGGCAAGCCAGCAGGGCATTTCCATGAATACCCGCTATGTCTGTATTTTATTTCATCAGAAAAATGAGCAGATCAGTGCAAGAGATAAGCGAGAAATGTATATTACTGTTTTTCAAAGCAGCAGCATATCCAAAAACTCAAAAATAGCATTTCTTGATGAAAATGCAGGAGTGATTTTGGCAGAGATTTGGGAGTCAGAAAAGCATAAAAAGGAAGACATTCAGGAGAGAATCTTAGACTTTTATAATAAGATCACCGAAAAATGCCCGGACATGGAGCTGGAATTCGCAGTTCTCAGAGAAGGAAAGAAGTTATCCCAATTGAAGGAAGCATTGGAAAAATGTGGAAAGATTATGAAAATGGGGAAAAAACTTTATCCGGAGAGAAAAATTTGGGATTATGAGACGATAGGACCATTCACCTGGCTTCAGATTCCGGATGAAGAGTTGGATAAAATGCTTTTAGAATACCGGAATCTTATGAAAGACGAGAAGAATATAGAACTCCTTAGAACATTAAAGATTTATTTGGAGAATAACATGAATTTCAGTGTGACGGCAGAGAAAATGTATGTTCATATTAATACCATAAGAAAGCGTATTGATAAGCTGAATACAATATTACAGATTGAATGGGATTCTTATATGTCGAGACTCAAGCTGGAAATATTGTTACAGTTTCTAGAGTTGTAAATCCCGACAATGTTTATAGAGATAAGAATATAGGAGTTATAGTGCAAGGAGGAGAGTATGGAGAATCTGTTTTCAATCGGCGAGTTGTCGAAATACCAGAATATATCCAAACAGACTTTGATCTTCTACGATAAAATCGGATTGTTTCGGCCTGCCTATGTAGATCCGAATAACGGGTATCGTTATTACAGTTCTCAGCAGATCGATTATTTGGATACCATATTGATTATGAAAAAAATTGGTTTTTCTCTGGCGGAAATCCGAGAGCATATGCAACATTATAATATTGACAGCAGTCTGATCGCTATGAGAAAACAAGTTACAGCTATTGAACGTCAGATTCAAGAACTACGCTTGATCCGTAACCGACTATTGCACCGATGCACGCAAATGGAGGATACGAAAATATACCGGGATAAGGAAAATGAAGTTTTTATTGAGAAAACGAATGAACAGCATATTTTGGTCGGTGAAGTGGAAAAGCCATACGGTTCGAGAGAAATTAGTATTGCGACGAAAAAATGTTTTGCGGATTCTTTTCAGAATGAATTGCCAATCTTTTTCCAATGTGGTGTGATTGTCCCTCTTGAACATATTCTGAAAGAGCGATTTACAGAAGCTACATTTGCGTTTCTTCCAATTGAAGAAACGAATCAGGAGGGCAACATCAAGTGTTTGCCTGCCGGGGAGTGTGTAAGCATCTATCACGTGGGGGATTATTTGTCGATTGGCCGTTCTTATCAAAAAATCCTAGATTATTGTAGATTACATTCCCTGCAGATCATATCTGATTCCTATGAGTTCTGTATCAATGACTACATCACAACTCACGATGAAAACGAGTACATCACAAAAATTATGTTTTATATAAAAAAATCGGATGGTTAAATAAAGTACATTGTTTATAAAAATCGACGGAAGTCTGGAAAGAACTTTTCGTCGATTTTTGCATGTTTCAAATTTTCCCTCTTGTCATTATAGTTACTATATGGTTTATACTGTTTTTACAGAAAGTAAAGAATAGGAGAGAACGTATATGTTAAAACATAAAATTGTTGCTTGTTGTCAGAGAATAACGGAAGGGTTGTCTTTGCGAAAAATAATTTGGATCATGATTGGGGCTTTAATCTGTTCGTTTGGGATACATAATATTCATCAGCGAACCGGAATTACAGAAGGTGGAGTCATTGGAATGATGCTTCTGGTGGAACATTGGCTTGGCGTTTCGCCTGCCTATATCACGCCGGTATTAGATATTATTTGTTATGTGCTGGCATTTAAGTACTTGGGTGGAAGGTTTATTAAAATATCAATTATTTCAACTTTAAGTGTGTCACTTTTCTATAAAGTTTGGGAACTGTTTCCTCCAATGCTGCCAGACTTGTCGGCTTATCCTTTGTTAGCAGCTATTAGTGGAGGAATTTTTGTTGGAATTGGCATAGGTATCATTGTCCGGCAAGGTGGATCGGGAGGAGGAGATGATGCATTGGCTCTCACTATTTCCAAACTTACCCATTGTCGGCTATCCCGTTCATATCTTTTTACGGATCTTGTTGTATTAGGACTTTCACTGACGTACATTCGTTTTTCAAAGATCGTGTTCTCTATCATTACGGTTACGGTTTCCTCATATCTGATTGATTGCATACAAAGTTTTCACATGGGTAATCTGTTAAATCGAATCCGTACAGGAATCTCGGACAGGCTGAAAGGGAATCTTGTCGAAAAGAATGAATAAATAACAGACAGGGAGTGTTTGGAAAATTATTCCGAACACTTCCGTGCCAATTTGATATGTACTTTGTTGACAGATTCGATAAAATAACTTATAAAGAAAAGATAAGAGAGTTTTGGAAGAAGGCTTGGAGGAGAAAATAAAATGATACGATTGGCGGATAAAAAAGATATGGAAGATATTCTTGCAATTGTAAAAATAGCGAAGCAGTATATGAAAGAAAGTGGAAATGTAACGCAATGGGCAGGGGTTTACCCGGGACAGGAAGACTTTCAGGAAGATATCGATAAAAGCCAGCTTTATGTTTGCTGCAATGATGAGATGATCTATGGTGTTTTTGCTTTTGTAATTGGAAACGACCCGAATTATTGTTATATTGAAAACGGACAGTGGCTGAATGATAAGCCGTATGGAACGATTCATCGCATTGCAGGAAATGGAAAGGTAAAAGGGGTGTTTCAGGAAGCGGTTGATTTTGCCAAAGAGCAGATTGAGAATCTTCGAATTGATACACATGAAGACAATAAGACAATGCAGCATTTGATAGAAAGGGCAGGATTCCAAAAATGCGGCATTGTATATATGGGAGATGGAAGTCCTAGAATTGCATATCAGTATGAGGTATAGAAATATTGAATTAGAATTTTATTCACATCAAGTATTTAGAATATTAAAATGTAGATCAGACAGAGAAACGATGAAAAAATATATAGAAAATAAGGAAACAAAAATATGAAATCATTAGTAATTGCGGAAAAACCATCTGTGGCAAGGGATATAGCACGGGTATTAAAATGTAACAAAAATATAGCGGGAGCTATCGAAGGGAGTCAGTATATTGTGACCTGGGCATTGGGGCACCTTGTGACTTTGGCAGATCCGGAAGGGTATGACAAAAAATGGAAAGAATGGAGCATGGAAGTACTTCCGATGATGCCAAAAAAAATGGAACTTGTTGTGATCAAGAAGACGGCGAAACAGTACAATGCGGTGAAAGCACAACTTTTCCGTAAAGATGTAGGAGAAGTCATCATTGCCACGGATGCCGGACGAGAAGGGGAGCTTGTTGCAAGATGGATTCTTGAGAAAGCAAACTGCCATAAGCCGATTAAGCGTCTTTGGATTTCTTCTGTGACGGATAAGGCGATTAAGGAAGGATTTGCAAAGCTTGTGGATGGACGGAAATATAATGACCTGTATGCAGCAGCAGTTTCAAGGGCGGAGGCAGACTGGTTTGTAGGAATCAATGCTACAAGAGCGCTGACATGTAAACACAATGCACAGCTCTCCTGTGGGCGTGTACAGACCCCGACACTTGCTATGATTGCAAAAAGAGAAGAGGAGATTCGGACATTCAAACCGGAAGAATATTATGGGATTGTTATGCAGGCGGGAAATGTGAAATGGACGTGGAAGGACAAGAAGTCTGGAAGTTATCGTACATTTTCTAAAGAGCGGATAGAAAAAATTGAACAGAAGTTGAAAACAGAAGAAATTATAGTAGAAAATGTGGAAAAGTCTTCGAAAAAATCTTTTGCGCCAGGATTATATGATTTGACAGAGCTACAAAGAGATGCCAACAAACGCTTTGGTTTTTCGGCAAAAGAAACACTGAATATTATGCAGAGACTTTATGAAAATCATAAGGTATTGACATATCCGAGAACAGACTCCAAATATATCGGAACGGATGTAGTGGATACGATCAAGGATCGTCTGAAAGCATGTGGAGTCGGACCGTACAAGAAACTGGCAGGAAGTTTGATCATGAAGACTTTGAAAGTAAATAAATCATTTGTGGATGATAAGAAAGTCAGTGACCATCATGCAATCATTCCAACGGAACAGTATGTACAACTTGACCATATGACGAATGAAGAACGTAAGATTTATGATCTCGTTGTGCGAAGATTTCTTAGTGTACTTTATCCGCCGTTTGAGTATGAGCAGACAATACTTCATGGAACGGTGGAAGGAGAAATATTTGCGGCAAAAGGAAAAATTGTGAAGGAAATGGGCTGGAAGGCAGTGTATGAATACGAGGAGGCAGATGGAGAGGAAGGATTATCCGAGCAGGCGCTTCCGGATATACAGAAAGGAAGCCGACTTCCAATTCGACAGATTCATGTGACAACAGGTAAGACAAAGCCGCCGGCACATTTTAATGAAGCTACTTTATTGTCGGCTATGGAGAATCCGGTGAAATATATGGAATCCAAAGATAAGCAGGCAGCAAAAACGCTTGGTGAAACCGGAGGACTTGGAACAGTTGCAACAAGAGCAGACATTATCGATAAGTTGTTCCATTCATTTCTGATGGAACTTCGTGGCAAGGAGATTTATATTACATCCAAGGGGAAACAACTTTTGGAACTGGTGCCGGGAGATCTGAAGAAGCCGGAACTTACGGCGGACTGGGAGATGAAGCTTTCAAACATTTCCAAAGGGAAATTACAGAAAGATACATTTATTCAGGAAATCAAAGAATATACTGTTGATCTTATTGATGAGATCAAAACGGGAGACGGCAAATTCCGTCATGATAATATAACGAATAAGAAATGTCCGGCTTGTGGAAAACCGATGCTGTCGGTCAATGGTAAACAGGCGAGAATGTTAGTTTGCCAGGATAGGGAGTGTGGTCATAAAGAGGTTATCGCACGCATTTCCAATGCAAGATGTCCCCAGTGTCACAAGAAGATGGAAATCATCAAGAAGGGTGATGAAGAGCAGTTCGTATGTGGATGCGGTTACAAAGAAAAATTGTCTGCATTTAAGAAAAGACGAGAAAAAGAAGGTGCCGGAGTCAGCAAAAAAGATGTACAGAAGTATTTACGTCAGCAAAAAGAAGAGCCGGTCAACACTGCATTCGCGGATGCATTTGCAAAGCTGAAACTATAAAGGATAGCCGGAAAACCTTGTAAAATGGGCATTGCAACTGTCGGTTGACAAAGTTCAAAGTCTGCTTGGTAGCAGGTAATTGAAATGTCTGCTATAAATATGATAACGATATCGTGTACAAGACAGAGAATAGAAAGCGAAAATGAAGGAGGTTTATCATATGATCTTAGCAGAGAAGATTATGCAGCTTCGTAAGAAAAACGGATGGTCCCAGGAGGAACTTGCGGAGCAGATGCATGTATCCAGACAATCCGTATCGAAATGGGAAAGCGGAACTTCGATTCCTGATTTGAATAAAATTTTGTTATTGAGTCAGATTTTCGGCGTGAGCACAGACTATTTATTGAAAGAGGAGATGGAAGAGCAGGAAGAAATTCTTGCGATAGAAACGTTGGAGGAATCTGTAACAGATTCCCGGGAACCGGTAAGAAGAGTCTCACTTGAAGAAGCGGCATCTTATATGGAAGATAGTGCGTATGCAGCAAAAAGGATAGCAATCGGTGTATCTATGTGCATTTTGTCTCCGGTAGTATTATTGTTGCTAGGAGTATATGCGGAGGCAGGACGGATTCCGATTACAGAAGATATGGCAGGCGGAATGGGATTGATTATTTTACTTCTTATTGTAGCTTTGGCAGTCATTATTTTCATTGTGGTTGGAATGCGAATGGAACGGTATCAATACTTTGAGAAAGAACTGATAGAGTTGGAATACGGTGTTGCCGGAATTGTGAAAGAGAGAAAGCAGGCGCATACAGAGAAATATATAACAGGAATTTTAGCTGGAGTAACGCTTTGTATTCTTAGTGCGGTGCCACTGTTCGCCGGGGCAGCATTACGTGCAGAAGATATTGTAATTATGTGGTGTCTTGCAGGACTTTTAGTAATTGTATCCGTGGCTGTTCATATATTGATACGTGTAATGACGGTAAGACTTTGTTACGATAAGCTTTTACAGGAAAATGATTATACAGTGAAGAAAAAGACAGCGGCAAAGAAAAACAGTAAATGGGAAGCGATTTACTGGCCTCTGATTGTAGCTATTTATCTGGCATACAGTTTCTGGACGATGGATTGGGGAAGAAGTTGGATCATATGGCCTGTGGCGGCGGTATTTTCCGCAGTGCTGGCGGCAATTTTCGGAAAGGAATCATAAAGGTGAAAAGGATGTGCATTGTCGCATCCTTTTTTTGCACTTTTTTCCTCTTTTCTTGTGAAAGATAGATAAATGTGATATAGTTTGGAAGGAACTATATGAAAAATAGTAACAAATATTGTTGGATTATAAGAAAAGAGGTAACGAAGATGAGAGTTTTAAAGACAGCAGATTACAATGAGATGAGCAGAAAGGCGGCAAATATCATCGCAGCACAGGTGATCACAAAACCTGATTGTGTGCTTGGTCTTGCAACAGGTTCTTCGCCGATTGGAACATACAAAGAGTTGATCAGAATGTACGAGAATGGAGATCTTGATTTTTCACAGGTGAAATCCGTAAACTTAGATGAGTACAAAGGACTTCCAAGAGAGAATGATCAGAGCTATTATTATTTCATGAATGACAATCTTTTCAATCATATTAATATTGATAAAGCAAACACCAATGTACCAAATGGTATGGAACCGGATGCAGAAAAGGAATGTGCACGCTATGAAGAACTGATCAAATCTTATGGTGGAGCAGATCTTCAGCTTCTTGGACTTGGACATAACGGACATATTGGATTTAACGAACCGGCAGAGCAGTTTGATAAAGTGACACACTGCGTAGATTTGCAGCCAAGTACAATCGAGGCAAACAAGAGATTCTTCGCATCTGCAGATGATGTGCCAAAACAGGCTTACACAATGGGAATCGGAACAATCATGAACGCAAAGAAAATCGTAGTGGTAGTAAGTGGTGAAGACAAAGCTGAAATCGTGAAAAAAGCATTCTTCGGACCTGTTACACCAAACGTTCCTGCATCTATCTTACAGTTCCATCCGGATGTAACCGTTGTATGTGATGCAGCAGCTTACTCTAAAGTAGAGGAATAATGCCATGATTATTAAAAATGTAAAAGTTTTTACAGAAGATAAAAGATTTGTTCCGGGAGAAATTGTCATCGAAGACGGAGTTTTCAAAGCGGAGGCATCCAATCATGAAGAAGTAGTCGATGGAAACGGATGTTACGCAATTCCGGGACTTGTAGATGTACATTTTCACGGAGCAGTAAGTTATGATTTCTGTGACGGTACAGAAGAAGCAATTCGTGAGATCGCGAAATATGAAGCATCTCAAGGTGTCACAACCATCGTACCTGCAACTATGACATTACCGGAAGAAGAATTGATGAAGATTGCGAAGACAGCCGGAGCATATAAAAATGAAGAAGGTGCACATCTTGCGGGGATCAATATGGAAGGTCCTTTTATTTCTCCGGGGAAAAAGGGCGCACAGGCAGCCACTCATATTGTAAAACCAGATGTGGAAATGTTTAGAAGACTTCAGAAAGAAGCAAACGGATTATTCCGTCTTGTAGACATTGCACCGGAAGAAGAGGGCGCAATGGAATTTATCGAGGAACTTCATAATGAGGTTCATATTTCTTTTGCGCATACACTTTCTGATTATGATACAGCCAAAAAAGGTTACGATTTAGGGGCGGATCATGCAACGCATTTATATAATGCAATGCCGTCTTTCACACATCGTGCACCGGGAGTGATCGGAGCTGCACATGATAGCGGACATGTTATGGTAGAGCTGATCACAGATGGAGTTCACATTCATCCGTCTGTTGTAAGAACTACATTTGATATGTTCAAAGACAGGGTTGTGCTGATTAGTGATACCATGCGTGCAACAGGTATGCCGGACGGCCAGTATACACTTGGAGGACAGGCAGTAACGGTAAAAGGCAATGTGGCGACCCTCACAGAAGGCGGCGCACTTGCAGGCTCTGTTACGAATCTGATGGACTGCATGAAAAATGCGGTACAGAACATGGGGATTCCCCTTGAAGAAGCAGTTGCGGCAGCAACGATCAATCCGGCAAAGAGCGTAGGACTGGATGATAAATACGGTTCGATCAAAGCGGGAAAAGTAGGAAATCTTGTTCTGTTAGATCAGAATTTGGAACTTAAGAAAGTTATCTTGAACGGATAAAAGTTTTAGAATAAATAAAAGAAAGTCTCAAAACAAAAGGTTTGGATGCTGCGTTACCCACGCATCTAAAACTCTTGTTTGAGACTTTCTTTTTTGTAATGGCAACGAGCCAAAGTCCGGGCTTGCCCGTGACCTTGTAGGCTGCTTACAATCCGGGATGTGCCTTTTCAAACTTCCGGTAATTCTGCCCTATAATTTTTATGTTTCATCAATGACAAAATGTAAGATATCCAACATGCGTTTCTGAAGCTCATCGGAACAAATATCCGGGTTACTGCATTTTCTGCCGAGCAGATCTTTTGTAAGGCTGACTGTGATATCTGTTACAATATCCAGATTTTCTTCTGTTACTCTTGTACGCGAATCTTCAATCAGTGGAATCAAAATCTTCTTACACCGCTCTGTGTAATCTTTTCCAAAATACATGGCTTCAATATCGGAACTGAATTTGTTGCGTTCTTCCGGAAACAGATCATAATAAATGTTTAAAAACGTAGGAAGATCATCGCTATGTTTTCCGAAAAAGAAGTTGTAGAAAGTACAAGAATATTGTAAGGCAGATTCAGCGAAACATTCCCAAATAGCATAGAATTTTTCATAGGAATCAGGATTCTGGCTTTGCCGCTCAAGTTCTTCGCTATATTTCTGAAAACGTTTAATGGAAGCAAGCATGATGAGCTCGTCTAAGTCTTTAAAATAAAAATATATTGTCGAATTGTGAAAACCGGAATTGGATGCTATTTTGCGGATAGATATACTTTTCAATCCTTCGTCTTCCAATAACTTTTGAGTTACTTGAATGAAATGAATCAGATTCTCACGTTTTGAATTGTCACTTGCATAATCGATCATATGCAATCCTCCTTAGTCTATTGCTATCTGAATAGTATAGTACGTGAAAAAAAGAAATTCAAGAGCAAGATTTATAGAAAAAAAGTATAAGTAATATTTGAAAATGCTATTGACAATAAGCGTGCTTAGTGATAAGTTTTATGGTATAAATAATGTATCAATCGCGCTTGATAAAATGATAATTGTGCATATTGCACTAAAATCATATCTTAAAGGAGGAAGAAAATATGAGACTGGAAATTGGGAATTTCTATGTAAAGGATATTGTCTTTGGCAAGGAATTGTCATATAAAGACGGACTTTTAACGATTCAGAAGGATGAAGCTCTGAAATTTATTATGGAAGATGACAGAATTACAGAAGCGGAACTTTATATTGCAAAACCGGGAGACAAAATTCGTATGTGTCCGGTAAAAGAGGCGATTGAACCACGTGTACGTCCGGATGGAAGAAGTGTATTTCCTGGATATACGGGAGATATGACAAGAGCCGGAGAAGGTACAACATATGCATTGAAAAACTGTAGTGTTCTTGTCGTAGGAAGACACTGGGGCGGATTCCAGGATGGTGTGATTGACATGAGTGGAGAGGGCCAGAAATATACGCTTTTTGGTCAATTGATGAACATTGTACTTGTTGCAGATACAAATGAAGACTTTGAAAAACATGAGCAGCAGAAGAAAAATGATGCGTTAAGAAGAGCGGGACATAGATTGGCAGAATATGTTGCCAATTGTGTGAAAGAGTTGAAGCCGGAAGATACAGAAGTATTTGACTTGGGACCGATGATCAAACGTGGAGAAGAGACAGAGAAACTTCCTTCCGTTGTGTATGTGATGCAGCCACAGTCTCAGATGGAAGAATTGGGATATAATGATCTGGCTTACGGGTGGGATATGAACCGTATGCTTCCGACAGTGATGCATCCAAATGAGGTATTAGATGGTGCAATCGTATCAGGAAGCTTCATGCCGGTATCTTCCAAATGGTCAACATATGATTTCCAAAACTGTCCGAATATTAAGGCATTGTACAAAGAGCATGGAAAGACAATCAATTTCCTTGGTGTAATTATGTCAAACTTAAATGTTGCTTTGGAACAAAAGGAACGAGCAGCTCTTTACGTTGCACAGATTGCCAATACACTTGGAGCAGATGGTGCTGTTGTGGCAGAGGAAGGTTACGGCAATCCGGATGCAGACTTTGTAGGATGTATTGTGGCGCTTGAAGACGCAGGGGTAAAAACAGTAGGTATTTCCAATGAATGTACAGGTCGTGACGGTCAGTCACAGCCACTTGTAACATTAGATGAGAAATGTGATGCAATTGTATCATGTGGTAATGTTTCTGAAATGATTGAACTTCCACCAATGGAAACAGTGCTTGGAGAATTAGAAGCGCTTGCACGTGACGGAGTGTCCGGAGGATGGGCAGCAGATGAGAAACTTGGACCATCCGTAAGAGAAGACGGTTCAATTATTATGGAAAATAACTCAATGTTCTGTGGAGATCAGGTATGCGGCTGGTCACCGAAGACAATGAAAGAATTTTAAGGAGGTAACTTACGATGAAAAAGGCGATTTTATATATCAATCAGTTTTTCGGCCAGATCGGTGGAGAGGATAAGGCAGATTTCGCTCCTGAGATTCACGAAGGAAAGATTGGCCCGGCATTAGAATTTGCAAAAGGTCTTGATGCAGAAATCACCCATACAATTATCTGTGGAGATAATTTCATGGGTTCCAATACAGAGGAAGCTGTTCAGACAATTCTCGATATGCTTGCGGATAAAGAATTTGATTTATTCCTTGCAGGACCTGCTTTTCAGGCGGGAAGATATGGAGTTGCA
Organism: Lachnospiraceae bacterium EP-SM-12S-S03; assembly: GCA_020540725.1. Taxonomy (GTDB): domain Bacteria; phylum Bacillota; class Clostridia; order Lachnospirales; family Lachnospiraceae; genus Faecalimonas. The sequence continues at coordinate 21,002 of JAJBSL010000017.1, read as the reverse complement.
TGTGGAACAATTTGCAAAGCTGTAAAAGAAAAATATCATGTACCGGTTTTGACATCAATTAACGAAGAAAATCCTGGGGCAGATATGTTTAAGAAGGATATGTACATCTTAAAAGGCGGAAACATTGCTTCCAGAATGCGTGCCGATGTAAAGGCAATGGTAAGTTTAGCAAATAAAATTTTAAACGGAGAAGAAATCGGAAGTGCAGATGAAGAAGGATATTTTGCCCGTGGAGTACGTCGCCAGGTATGGAGACAAGATGGCAAACCGGCTTCTGAAAGAATGGTTGAAATGCTTGTAAAGAAATTGAACGGAGAGCCATTTGAGACAGAACTTCCAATGCCGAAACTTGACAGAGTACCAATTGCACCTGCAATCAAAGATCTGAGTCATGCAAAAATTGCGTTGTTAAATACCGGAGGTATTGTTCCGGTAGATAATCCGGATCATATCCAATCAGCATCTGCGACAAGATGGGGCAGATATGACATTTCCGGTGATGCAGTATTAAAAGGCGGGGAATACAAGACGATCCATGCTGGATTTGACCCGGCAGCAGCAGATGCGGATCCGAATGTTATTACTCCGGTAGATGCATTAAAAGAGTTGGAAAAAGAAGGCGTATTTGGAAGTCTTCATCCATATTTCTATACAACAGTTGGAACAGGAACAACACAGGCAGAAGCAGAAAGAATGGCGAAAGAAATTATTCCGCATCTGAAAGAAGACGGGGTAGACGGTGTTATTATGGTTTCTACATGAGGTACTTGTACACGTTGCGGTGCAACGATGGTAAAAGAAGTAGAAAAATCCGGTCTTCCAATCGTACAGATGTGTAATCTGATCCCGGTTGCTAAGACAGTTGGATCCAACAGAATCGTACCTACGATCTCTATTCCGTATCCTCTTGGAGATCCGGCGACTACGAAAGAAGAGCAGTGGAAACTAAGGCTGCACAGAACAAAGGTAGCAGTAGAATCTCTGGGTACAGATATTGAAGATCAGACCGTATTCAAAGTATAAGAAAAGGGGGGATTGTAAATGAAAAAATCAAAAGGAGGAAATACAGTATTCGTTGTTTCGCTTGTTTTGATTGCCGTTATGGCTGTGTGGTCTGTAGCATTAAATGACAGCTTTACTAAGGTTTCCAATGCGGCATTTCATTTCCTTACAACAGACTTTGGATGGTTATATTTGTTATCCATGATGGTATTTCTTATATTTGTTGTTTATATGGCATTTGGTAAATTTGGAAAGATTCGCCTTGGAGGCGATGATTCCAAACCGGAATACAGTAACCTGACATGGTTTGGACTCCTTTTTGGCTGTGGTATGGGTGTAGGACTTGTATTCTGGGGTGTTGCGGAACCGCTGACACATTACCTGAATCCGGTGGGCGTAGAAGGCGCCACACCGGAAGCCGCAGACTTTGCAATGAAGTCATTCTTCATGCACTGGGGAATTCTCCCGTGGGCAAATTATGCAGTGATTGGTCTTGCATTAGCATACTTTATGTTTAGAAAAAATAAAAAAGGGCTAATCAGTGTTATTCTGGAACCATTGATCGGCGAAAAGCTGGCAAATGGGTGGCTTGGAAAATTAGTGGATATTCTGGCGGTGTTTGCTACAGTAGCCGGAGTTGTTACTTCTCTCGGACTTGGAACACTACAGATTAATGCGGGATTTAATCGTTTGTTTGGTCTTCCGACAACATTAGTTGTACAGATAGGAATTATTGTGGTCGTATCGGTGCTTTATATCGGTTCAGCGGTATCAGGTATTGATAAAGGAATCAAAATTATTTCTGATACGAATTTATATGTTGCAGTTGGTCTTCTTGTTGTATGCTTCCTTGTGGGACCGAAGATTGAAATTTTAGATAGTTTTATTAATGGAATGGGACAGTATATTGGGGATTTCATTCCGGATGCCCTTGGAATCAACGCGTATGGAGATAATAGCTGGCTTGGAAGCTGGAGGCTGTTCTATTGGGCCTGGTTTATTGCGTGGGCGCCGTTTGTAGGTGTGTTTATTGCCCGTATTTCAAAGGGAAGGACAATTCGTGAATTTATTCTAGGTGTAGTACTTGTCCCTGCAATTGCTTCTTGTATCTGGGGTGCAGTATTCGGAAGCCTTGGAATTAATCTTGGTGAAACAGGAGCCATGGCAATTGAAACGTTGAAAGAAGTTGTGGCAACACCGGAAGTTGGGCTTTTCATGGTGCTTGAGGAATATCCGTTGGGATCCGTATTGGCGATTGTGGCAATCATATCTTTGTGTGCTTTTTTTGTTACATCCGCGAATTCCGGGGTATATGTACTTTCCATGCTGACAACAGACGGTGCGATCAATCCTCCAAACAGTAAGAAAATTCTGTGGGGTATCATTCAGTCCGTGATGGCAATCGGTCTTCTTATGGCTGGTGGATTAAAACCGTTACAGACGATATCGTTAGCCGCAGCATTCCCGTTCATATTCATTATGTTTGGCGCATGTGCAGCGTTTGTCAAAGCGGTGAAGAAAGAAAAGATATAGTAAAAAGGACAAATTTCAAAATAGGAGGTTCGGATGCATGGGTAATGCCACATCCGAACCTCCTGTTTTTGAAATGGTTCCTATTTCGTATAGTTGTATACATGTCGCATCTTATAGAAATAGTAAATCGACAAGAAGATTGTGAAAAATTCTGCTACCGGCACCGCAAGCCAGATTCCGTTGACTCCGATAAGCTGCGGAAGAATCAGGATATTTGCAACGATCATTCCGAACGTGCGTACAAAGGAAATGATCGCGGAAATCTTCCCGTTGGAAAATGCGGTAAACATGGAAGATGCAAAAATGTTGGTTCCGGCAAATACATAGTTGAGTGAGAATAAGAAAAATCCCGTTTTTGCAATTCCGTAAGTTTCCGTTGTACGCGGCGTGAAAATTTCCACGATAAACGGAGAAGAAATCAAGGCCAGTACAGTAATGATCAAGGAAGATACGGAAATAAAAGCAATACAGATTTTAAAAATTCTCTGTAGTAAGGTATGATTTTGGCTGCCATGGTTGTAGCTTATGACTGGGGCGACACCCATGGAATATCCCATATAAAGTGCGTTAAATAAAAATTGTCCGTAAAGCACGATGGTAATGGCTGCAACACCCGGTTCTCCAAGGAACTTCAACATCATAATGTTGAAAAGGTATGTAATGATGGCATTGGATAAGTTTGTCACCATTTCCGAAGAGCCATTTAGAGAACTCTCGGTTAAGAGGGATGCATAAAAGTGCGGTTTTACAATGTAAATAGAACCTGTTCGGACAAAAAAGAAATAGAAAAGTCCGAAAACAGCAGGAACAAGCTGTCCGATTCCTGTAGCCAGTGCGGCGGCGCCGACTCCCATATCCAGAGGCCCCATAAATGCATAATCCAACACCATATTTGCCAATCCGCCTGTAATGGTAAGCGTAAGTCCGAGAATCGGTTTCCCGGCAGCTACAAAAAAGCTTTGAAATAAAAGCTGTAATATGCAGGCCGGAGCGAAGTAAAGGCTTACTTTTAAGTAACTCAGACAATCGGAAAGAAGTGCGTCCGTGGCGCCGAGAAGTTTTGCAATCGGTTCGGCGAAAATATTTCCAAGAATCAGGAATAGCAGACCGATGATGATGCCGGTAAGAATAAGAGTTGAGAAATCTGCCCGCGCAGCGTCTTCTTCCTTCTCTCCGAGTTTTCTGGCGATAATGGCGCTTCCTCCGGTGGCAAACATAACTCCGACTGCGATCAGAAGGCTGATGGCCGGATATACAATATTAAGCGCAGATAAGGCGCTTGTCCCCACAAGTCTTGATACAAAAATACCGTCTACAATGGTATATAAGGACATGAAAACCATCATTACCATGGTAGGAAATGCAAAGCGGAGCAGGGAAAGAAATTTAAAATCTTTTGCAATTGAATTTGACAAATCTAATTCCTCCGTTTCTTGTGTTTTTTATGTGCAAATGCTATGATAAAGTATCGGGTAACCCGATAGTCAAGAGGAGTTGTGAAAATGAATAAAGAAAGATATTTGAGTACCGGGGAGTTTGCAAAGCTTGCGGGGACGACGAAACATACCTTGTTTTACTATGATGAAATCGGTTTGTTCTCCCCGGAATTTAAGGAAGAAAAAACAGGATACCGTTATTATTCTTATGCGCAGTTAGAAGCGTTTGAAGTGATTTATACGCTGCGCGATCTTGGAGTGTCATTGGAAGAAATCAAAGGATATATGCAGAAGCGTTCTCCGCGGAAATTGTTGGGACTGCTTGAAGAAGAGGAACAGATCATAGGAGAAAAGATCAAGCGGTTGAGAAGAGCAAAAGAGTGGGTGCAGGATAAAAAGAGAATCATACAGATAGGGTTGGAAAGAAAAACGGGAGAAATTTTTATACAAAACGAGCCGGAGCGGTATTTGCTCTGCCGTAAGGCAGATGTGCTGGATGATAAGGTATGGGCAAAAGAAGTGGGAAATCTCTATGATTACTGTGTGGAACACGGGATCAAGAGTCCGTATTCCATCGGGTATCGTCAGGAACTGACAAATATAAGAAAAGAAATCTATGATGCATATAGTGTGTTTTATGAGGTGTTGGACAAAAGACCGAGAAAGATACAATGTATTGTGAAAGAAGCAGGAAAGTATATCGGGGTCTATCATAAGGGGAGCTGGCAGGAGTTTGGGGAAACATACCGGAAGATTCTTGCATTTGCGGATGAATATGGATTGGAGATCGGAGAATATTTTTATGAGGACAGTATTCTGGACAGTCTGACTTTGGAAGAGGAAAAAGATTACATTACGAAAATCAGTTGTAAGGTGGTGGAATAAAATGGCATTGTATGCAATAGGAGATTTACATTTATCTTTTACGGTGCATAAACCGATGGATATATTTGGACCGGAATGGAAAAATCATACGGAAAAGATTGAAAAAAACTGGAAAAAGAGAATAAAAAAGACGGATACGGTTGTTGTTACCGGAGATCATTCCTGGGGAAGAAATCTGAGCGAATGTATGGAAGATCTGGAATTTATTATGAGATTGCCGGGAAGAAAGATCTTGCTTCGCGGCAATCATGATATGTTTTGGGATGCGAAAAAGACCGAAAAGCTAAATGAGCAGTTTGAAGGTAAGCTGTCTTTTCTTCAGAACAATTACTATACGTATAGTGAGTATGCGCTTGTAGGTACGAAAGGGTATGCCTATGAGGGGAAGGATTCGCCGGAACATTTTCAGAAACTTGTAAAGCGGGAAGCAGAGAGGCTTCGGGTATCCTTTGAGATGGCGAAGAAGGATGGGTACCGGAATTACATAATGTTTCTTCATTATCCACCCACAAGTATCGGGGAAGAAGAAAGTATTTTCACAGAAATAGCAGAGGAGTACAAAGTGGAACAGGTGATTTATTCTCACTGTCATGGGAAAGACAGGTATCAGGACAGTTTCATTGGGATGGTAAACCAAGTGGAGTATCAGCTTGTTTCAGGAGACTATTTGAAGTTTAAACCAGTAAAAATCCTTGATTGATTTTATCATAAGTTGATGTTTTATAACTTTATTGTGTAAAAGTGATCAAATTCCTTGACAATTACGGAGATTGCAAGTATGATTCAAAAAAAGGAAAAATACAGAGCGCGCTCTGTTTAGTTGGGAGGATGAGATTATGAAGATGAAAAAAGTTTTGGCGGTTGCATTGGCGGCGGCAATGACAATGACGATGGTAACCGGCTGTGGTAAGGAAAAGGAAAAAAGTAATGTAATCAAAATCGGAGCCATCGGACCATTGACCGGTGATGCGGCAATTTATGGAAATGATGTAAAGGGTGGAGCAGAGATTGCGGTAAAAGAAATTAATGAAGCAGGCGGAATCAATGGAGTGAAAGTAGAACTCAATTTTCAGGATGATGAGAACGATTCAGAGAAAGCTGTGAATGCGTATAATACATTAAAAGACTGGGGAATGCAGGCACTTCTTGGAACCGTAACTTCAGCTCCTTGTGTGGCGGTCGGTGAAGTTGCACAGGCAGACAATATGTTCTTACTGACGCCATCCGGAACAGCAGTGGAATGTGTGCAGTATGACAACGCATTTCGCGTATGTTTTTCGGATCCGACACAGGGACTTGAGTCAGCAAAATACATTGGGGAGAAAGGACTTGCAAAGAAGGTAGCAGTGATTTACAACAGTTCAGACGTATATTCATCCGGTATTTATGAGTCATTTGTAAAAGAGGCAAAAAAACAAGGATTGGATATTGTGGCAGCAGAGGCATTTACGTCAGAAAATAACAAAGACTTCTCTGTACAATTACAGAAAGCAAAGGCAGCAGGCGCGGAACTGGTATTCTTACCATTCTACTATTCAGAAGCAGCCCTTGTATTGCAGCAGGCAGCAAGTATGAATTTTGAACCGATTTTCTTTGGATGTGACGGTATGGACGGTATCCTTGGTGTAGAAGGATTTGATGCGAATCTTGCCAATAACTTAATGTTCTTAAGTCCGTTTACTCCGACTTCCGATGATGAAGCAGTACAGCATTTTGTAACAGCTTTTGAGAAGGCATATGATCATACACCAAACCAGTTCGCAGCAGATGCTTACGATGGAGTGTACGCATTGAAAGCAGCAATGGAGAAAGGTGACGTAAAAGCAGATACAAGTGCAGAAGATGTATGTGAGGCATTAAAAACAGCAATGACAGAGATTACCATCGATGGTGTAACTGCAAAATCTCTTACATGGGAAGCAAGCGGTGAGCCAAGCAAAGAACCAATGGTAGTAAAGATTGCGGATGGCAATTACGCAGTTGTAGAGTAGGAAGAAATACATGGGAAATGGATTGCGCATGGGCACAATCCATTTTCAGAATAGAAAAGATTCTTATCACAATATTGGAGATTGGGGGATGAATATGAATTTTGTATCCTATTTGATTAACGGCATTAGTCTTGGCAGTGTGTATGCCATCATTGCACTTGGATATACGATGGTGTATGGAATTGCAAAGATGCTGAATTTTGCTCACGGTGATGTCATTATGATCGGTGCTTATGTAACGATTACGGCGATTACAGGGGCAGGACTTCCGCCGCTTGTGGCGGTACTTCTTGCAATGATCTTCTGTACCGTACTTGGTGTTGCGATCGAAAGAATTGCATACCGGCCGCTTCGCAATGCGGCTTCGCCTTTGGCAGTATTGATTACAGCCATTGGCGTTAGCTATTTGTTACAGAATGTTGCATTATTGATTTTTGGAGCAAATACAAGATCTTTTGAATCGGTTGTGCCGATTCCGGCAGTGACTTTGGCGGGAGGAGAACTTACGATTTCAGGGGAAACGATTGCAACAATTGGAGCGTGTATTGTAATCATGATTGGCCTTACACTTTTTATAAAGAAAACAAAGGCAGGGCAGGCCATGCTTGCAGTATCGGAAGATAAAGGTGCGGCACAACTTATGGGAGTCAATGTAAACGGCACGATTGCACTGACATTTGCAATCGGTTCTGCACTTGCGGCAATTGCCGGAGTATTATTATGTTCAGCATATCCGACGCTAACACCATATACAGGATCCATGCCAGGTATTAAGGCGTTTGTTGCAGCGGTTTTCGGAGGAATCGGTTCCATTCCGGGAGCGATGATCGGAGGGATTTTGCTTGGAGTGATCGAGATTTTCAGTAAGGCATATATATCCTCGCAGATGGCGGATGCCATTGTATTCAGTGTTCTGATCGTTGTGTTGATTGTACGGCCTGCAGGTATCCTCGGTAAAAACATTCAGGAGAAAGTGTAGGTGAACGGGATGAAAAAAATAAGTAAAATGACAAAAAGTAATTTGATTACATATGCAATGGTAATTTTGATCTATGTGGTTGTACAAGTGCTGATCCTGACAGATAGTATGTCAAGTTTGATGCAGGGACTTCTTGTTCCCCTTTGTGCGTATGTGATTCTTGCCATTTCCCTGAATCTGACAGTAGGTATTTTGGGGCAGTTGAGTCTCGGTCATGCCGGATTTATGTGTGTAGGGGCATTTACAAGTGCTTTTTTTTCTAAATGTATGGTGGATGTAATTCCGATAGCAGGAGTGAGATTTTTACTTGCTCTTTTCGTGGGGGCAGCATCGGCAGGTATTTTTGGAATTTTAATCGGAATTCCGGTACTTCGCCTGAAGGGAGATTACCTTGCGATAGTAACGTTGGCATTCGGAGAGATTATTAAAAATGTAGTCAACATTTTATTTATAGGAAAAGACTCCGGGGGATTCCATTTTTCAACAAAGGATTCCTTGTCTCTTGGACTGGAAGAAGGTGGAAAAGTCATTGTAAACGGACCGCAGGGAATCACAGGAACTCCGAAGGATTCCACCTTTACAATTGGCGTGATCCTGATTCTGATTTCGCTTATGATCATTTTGAATTTGATCCACTCGAGAGGCGGGCGTGCAATTATGGCGATCCGTGACAACCGCATTGCAGCGGAATCGGTAGGAATCAATATCACGAAATATAAATTGATGGCATTTTCCGTATCAGCGGCACTGGCAGGTGTAGCAGGTGTGATTTATGCACATAACCTGGCAACTCTGACAGCTCAGCCAAAGAATTTCGGTTATAATATGTCCATTATGATCCTTGTATTTGTTGTACTCGGAGGAATTGGAAATATGAGAGGTTCCATTATTGCGGCAATCGTACTTACGTTGCTTCCGGAACTTCTTAGAGGATTGAACGACTACCGTATGTTGATTTATGCTATCGTTTTGATTGTCATGATGTTATTTAACTGGAGTCCAAAAGCAATCGAGTGGAGAGAAAAATATTCGTTTCGAAGAAAAACAGCAAGCAATAAACAAGCGGAGGAGGTTTAGTTATGGCGTTATTGGAAGTAGATAATCTGGGAATCTCCTTTGGAGGATTGTGCGCGGTTAATGAATTTCATCTGCAGATAGAAAAAGGATGTCTCTACGGTCTGATCGGACCGAATGGGGCAGGGAAGACAACGGTATTCAATCTTTTGACCGGTGTATATAAACCGGATTCAGGAATCATAAAATTAGACGGAGAAAATATGGTGGGCAAGAAGACCATTGATATCAACAAGTCGGGGATTGCAAGAACATTCCAGAACATCCGGATTTTTAAAGAGCTTACGGTACTGGATAATGTAAAAGTGGGACTTCATAACCACCATAAGTATACAACACTGGAAGGGATTTTCCGTCTTCCGAAATATTTTAAAGTAGAAAAGGAAATGGATGCGAAGGCGATGGAACTTCTTCGTGTGTTTGGGCTTGAGGATGAGGCGGAAACGTTGGCTTCTAACCTTCCTTACGGGAAACAGCGGAAACTTGAAATCGCGAGAGCACTTGCAACAGAGCCGAAGCTTCTGCTTTTGGATGAACCGGCAGCAGGAATGAACCCGAATGAGACAAAAGAACTGATGGATACCATTCGTTTTGTGCGTGATGAATTTGATATGACCATCCTTCTGATCGAACATGATATGAAACTTGTATCCGGAATCTGTGAAAAACTGACAGTGTTGAATTTTGGTGAGGTGCTGACGGAAGGAAAAACAAGCGATGTGTTAAATGATCCGGAAGTAATCAAGGCATATTTAGGAGAATAGGAGGGGTGATGTCATGGCAATGCTTGAGATAAAGGACATAGAAGTGTTTTACGGCGTCATTCAGGCAATCAAGGGAATTTCTTTTGAGGTAAATGAGGGAGAGGTCATTGCACTCATCGGGGCCAACGGTGCGGGAAAGACAACGACACTGCAGACCATTACAGGGCTTTTGCAGCCAAAGAAGGGAAGCATTATTTTCGAGGGCAAGGATATTGCAAAAGTGCCGGCACATAAGATCGTGTCACTTGGTATGGCACATGTGCCGGAAGGCAGGAGAGTATTTGCGGAACTTACAGTGTATGAGAATCTGAAAATGGGAGCATATACGAGAAAAGATAAAGCAGAAATCCAGGAGACGCTTCAGATGGTGTATCAACGTTTTCCACGTCTGGAAGAGAGAAAGAACCAGCTTGCAGGGACGTTGAGCGGTGGTGAGCAGCAAATGCTTGCAATGGGAAGAGCGCTCATGTCTCATCCGAAGATTATTGTAATGGATGAGCCGTCCATGGGATTGTCTCCGATTTTTGTGAATGAGATATTCAATATCATACAGGAAGTAAGTAAGAGTGGTACCACCGTGCTTCTTGTAGAACAAAATGCGAAGAAAGCGCTTTCTATTGCGGACAGAGCCTATGTTCTCGAAACAGGAAAGATTGTTTTGGAAGGGGAAGCAAAGGAATTATTGAATAATGATTCGATTAAGAAGGCATACTTGGGCGAATAGTCACGAGTGCGGGCTTCGACAAAGCTATGCTTTGGAGGTGGGCACTCGTGATTCATAATGAAAAATGAGGAGGGATAAAATGGATAACATAGTAGTTACGATCGCAAGACAATATGGAAGCGGCGGGAAAACAATCGGACAGATGTTTGCGGAAAAGAATGGAATGCCATGGTATGATATGGATCTTGCGAAAATGGCTTCTGAAGAAAGCGGAATTAAAGAAGAACTGTTCCGGGAAGCGGATGAGAAATTGAAGAACAGTCCGCTACTCCGTTTGACAACAGATGTATATGAAGATGGAGATCTGATTCCGCCGGGAAGCAAAGATTTTGTATCAGCCAGAAATTTGTTCAACTATAAGGCGAAGATCATCAAGCGGCTGGCGGAGACTGAAAACTGTGTGATCATAGGCCGTGCGGCAGATTTTGTTTTGCGAAACTATCCGAACGTGGTCAGCGTATTTGTGCATGCTTCGGATGCCTTCAATCTTGCAAGAGCCATGGAGCGTAACAGTATGACAGAGGCGGAGATGCAGAAATTTATTCATCAGACGAACCGATACCGCGCGGATTATTATAAACATTATACAGGGCGCGACTGGGTAGATGCAAGAAATTATGACCTTTGTTTAAATAGCGGAAAGCTTGGATTTGAGAAATGTGTGGAAGAAATCGAAGCTTATATCAAAGTACGGTTTTCCTAAAGAAGAGAGTGGAAAGAGAAGGGGATATACATAATTTGGAAGGGCAGAAGACTTGACAGTCCGAATACTCTTTGTTATGATGAAAAAGTAATTGAAGGGATGATATTTCCTGACGGAAACTCTGAGCATCAGAGATGTGGATTGACACAGTGGATGTATCATCTGTTAATAGCCGACCGTCTGGGCAGCATTGTATATGCTGCTCTTTTTGTTTTGTAAGAACAGAAGGAGCGTTTGTACAATGCCATTTTTGTTTCAGGAGGAAAAAATAATGATAAGAGAACAGTGGAATGGTTTTAGCGGCGGCCCATGGCAGGAAGGGATTGATGTGAGGAATTTCATCCAGCAGAATTATACACCTTACGAGGGGGATGGAAGCTTTCTTGCCGGTGCTACAGAAAGGACAACGAAACTGATGACGAAGCTCAACCATTTATTTGATTTGGAGCAGCAGTTTGGCGGCGTGTTGGATATTGATACATACACAGCTACATCACTGACGAATTTTGGAGCAGGTTATTTGGACAAGAACGAGGAAATTATTGTTGGGCTTCAGACAGACAGACCATTAAAGCGGGGCGTCAATCCATTTGGTGGATTAAATATGACAAGAAAGGCATGTAAGGCTTACGGGTATACATTATCAGATAAAGTTGAGAAAGAATTCACCTACAGGACAACGCACAATGACGGTGTGTTCCGGGTTTACAGTGATGAAATGAGAGCGGCCCGCCACTGCGGTATTATAACGGGATTGCCGGATGCTTACGGACGGGGACGTATTATCGGTGATTACCGGCGTGTAGCCTTGTATGGCATTGACTATTTAATAGAAAAGAAGAAAGAAGATAAGAGAAAGATATCGCAGGAAGTGATGACGCAGGATACCATTCGTCTTCTTGAAGAGTTGTATCAGCAGATTCATTTTCTTGGAAAGCTGAAGGAGATGGCACAGATTTACGGATTTGATATTTCACAGCCTGCAGGTAATGCACGTGAGGCTGTGCAGTGGCTCTATTTCGGTTATCTTGGTGCGATTAAAGAGCAGAATGGCGCGGCTATGAGCCTTGGACGAACAAGTACTTTCTTAGATATTTACTTTGAGCGTGATCTGAGAAACGGAATTCTTGATGAAAGCGGTGCACAGGAAATCTTTGACGATTTTGTGATGAAATTGCGCATGGCGAGACATTTAAGGACACCGGAATATAATGAATTGTTTGCAGGGGATCCGATGTGGATTACGGAAGCTGTCGGAGGCATGGGTGAAGATGGGCGTACGCTTGTTACAAAGAGTTCATACAGGATTTTGCATACGCTATATAATCTCGGGCCGTCTGCCGAGCCGAACCTTACAATACTTTGGTCAGAGAGACTGCCGGAGAACTTTAAACGCTTTGCAGCCAAAGTTTCCTGTGATACCGATGCGATTCAGTATGAAAATGATGATGTAATGCGGCCAAAATTCGGGGACGATTATGCAATTGCCTGTTGCGTGTCCGCAATGCGCGTTGGTAAGGATATGCAGTTTTTTGGTGCCCGCGCCAATTTGGCAAAGCTTCTTCTTATGAGCCTGAACGGCGGACGGGATGAAAAGAGCGGGATGCAGGTAGCTCCGCCACATACACCATATGAAGGAGAGTATCTTGAATATGACAAAGTGATGGAGCTGTTGGATATCTATCGCCCATGGCTTGCAAGAACTTACGTGAATGCAATGAATATCATTCACTATATGCATGACAAATATGCTTATGAGAAAACCCAAATGGCATTACATGATACAGAGGTTCACCGTTTTATGGCATTTGGTATTGCAGGAATGTCCGTACTGGCGGACTCACTTTCCGCAATCAAATATGCAAAAGTAAAGGTTGTCCGTGATGAGACAGGGCTTATCAAGGCATTTGAGACGGCAGGTGAGTATCCGGCATTCGGCAATGATGATGACAGAGTGGATGACATTGCAAAAGAGCAGGTTCGCCTGTTTTATGAGGAACTGAAGAAGAATCCTACTTATAAGAATGCGGAACATACGTTGTCCGTTCTGACGATTACATCCAACGTTGTCTATGGAAAGAAAACAGGAAGTACGCCCGATGGGAGAAAGTCCGGAGAACCGTTTGCACCGGGAGCAAATCCGATGCATAATCGCGAAAGGAACGGAGCCTTGGCTTCTTTAAATTCTGTGGCAAAACTTTCTTATGATGTATGTAAGGATGGGATCTCGAATACGTTTTCTATTGTGCCGAAGGCGCTTGGTCAAAATGAAGAGGAACGTCTCAAAAATCTAACGGTGATTATTGACGGCTATTTTGCGCAGATGGCACAGCATTTGAATGTGAATGTTCTGAATCGGGAAATGCTGTTGGATGCGGCCGAACATCCGGAGAAATATCCGAATCTGACGATCCGGGTGTCCGGCTATGCTGTGAATTTCCATAAGCTTTCAAAAGAGCAGCAAAAAGAAGTGATTTCAAGAACGTTTCATGAGGAGATGTAATGAAGGGGAGAATCAGTGCGTTTCAAAGCATGGGAGCTGTGGATGGGCCGGGAGTGCGATGTGTTGTATTTATGCAAGGGTGCCCGCTTCGATGTGTTTATTGTCATAATCCGGAAACATGGGAAAGAAACGGTGGCTTTGAGACGGACACCGAAGAACTTGTGAGAAAGATTTTGCGATATAAATCGTTTATAAGCCGCGGAGGCGGAGTGACGATTTCAGGTGGAGAGCCGTTAATGCAGCCCGAATTCTGTAGAGATCTGTTCCAACGTCTCAAAGCTGAAGGGATTCACACGGCGCTGGACACATCCGGGATCGGGGATTTGCAGGCGGCTGATACTGTACTTGAGTATACGGATCTCGTTCTGTGTGATGTGAAGTTTCATACGGAGAGAGCCTATAAGGAATATTGCGGAGGGAGTTTCCGGCAGGTCGAAGCCTTTCTTGAACTTGTGAAGCGAAGGAATGTTGCCTTATGGTTTCGACATGTTGTTGTGCCGGGAATTACAGACAGCAAAGAAGAAATTCAGGCTCTTCATGCGTTCGGGAAGGGGTATCCTTCCCTTGAACGGATTGAGCTGCTTCCGTTTCAGAAGATGTGTATGACAAAGTATGAGAAGTTCGATATGGAATTTCCTCTGAAGGATGTACCGGTCTGCGATCCCGAAACGATTGAAACTTTGAAAACATATATGTCAGACCTGGAAATAACAGGCTTGACAAATCGGAAGAGATACGATAAGATTTCAAGCAGATAGCAAAAAGCGAAGAAAAGAACAAGTAGTAATTGAGAAACTCTGAACAGAAAGCAGCCGGTGGATGAGAGGCGCACAGAATATCAGTTATGAATACATCTTGGAGCTTCACACCGAAAGGAGACCAGTAGGCTGTGACGGGAAGACACACGTTACCGTGTCACGAGTATTGTCAGATACTTGCAGAGGTATTCGGCGTGAGCCGGATATAAATAAAGGTGGTACCGCGAGATAATATCCTCGTCCTTTAAACGAAAGTTTAAGGACGGGGTTTTTTGTAATGGCAATGAGCTAAAGTCCGGGCTTGCTTATGACCTTAGCGACTGCTTACAATCCCGGAATGTGTCTTTTGACATTTCCGTTGATTTCGTCCTTTAGAAAGAAAATGAAAAATGGAGGAAAAGAGCATGGGAATTTATGAAGAACTTCAGGCAAGAGGCCTGATCGCACAAGTAACAGATGAGCCGTTGATCCGTGAATTGATCAACAATGGGAAGGCAACATTTTATATTGGATTTGACCCGACAGCAGATAGCCTTCATGTAGGACATTTCATGGCATTGTGCCTTATGAAACGTTTGCAGATGGCGGGAAATAAACCGATTGCACTCATCGGAGGCGGAACAGGATATGTGGGCGATCCGTCAGGAAGAACGGATATGCGTTCCATGATGACACCGGAGCAGATCCAGCACAACTGTGACTGTTTCAAAGAGCAGATGAGCAAATTCATTGACTTTTCGGAAGGAAAAGCATTGATGGTGAATAATGCAGACTGGCTGTTAGATTTGAACTATGTAGAACTTCTTCGGGAAGTGGGAGCGCATTTTTCTGTAAACCGTATGCTTACAGCAGAGTGTTACAAGCAGCGTATGGAGAAGGGATTGAGCTTCCTTGAGTTTAACTACATGATCATGCAAGCTTACGACTTCTATGCATTGTTCCAGAAATACGGATGTAATCTGCAGTTTGGCGGGGACGACCAGTGGAGCAATATGCTGGCAGGTACAGAACTGATTCGCCGCAAGCTAGGAAAAGATGCCAGCGCCATGACCATTACGCTTCTGCTGAACTCTGAAGGGAAGAAGATGGGCAAAACACAGTCTGGTGCAGTCTGGCTTGATCCGAATAAGACATCTCCGTTTGAATTCTACCAGTATTGGAGAAATGTGGCGGATGCAGACGTATTAAAGTGTATCCGTATGCTTACATTCCTTCCATTAGAAGAAATTGACAAAATGGATGCATGGGAAGGAAGCCAGCTTAACCAGGCGAAAGAAATTCTTGCATTTGAACTTACAAAATTAGTGCATGGTGAAGAAGAAGCAACAAAGGCACAGGAAAGCGCGAGAGCACTATTCAGTGCAGGAAATGCGGCAAATATGCCGACAGCCGAACTTGTAGAAGAAGATTTCGTGGATGGAAAGATTGATATTCTGACGATGCTTGTAAAGAGTGGACTTGTGCCGTCTAAATCAGAAGCAAGACGCGCGGTTCAGCAGGGCGGTGTTGCTGTAGATGGTGAAAAGGTATCAGATATTTACGCTGAATTTGCAAGTGAAGCTCTTCAGGGTGAAGGAATCGTATTAAGAAGAGGTAAGAAAAACTTCCGTAAAGTCATTGCAAAATAAACATGTATAAAAAGATTGTGTCCTTGGTGGCACAATCTTTTTCATGATATAGGAAATTACTTCGGAATCCTATATCATAACACACACACTTCGTGTGGGGATGCGCAGTTGTGCAATCTTTATAGGAAATTGTGACCTATAAATCAGCAAAAAGAATTTACATTTCCATCACAAAACGGTATCATAATAACATAAGTTGACGGAGGTGGCTATGGAAGAAAAGATGTACCCGGGGCTTTCTTCGGAAGAGGTAGAAGAAAGAACTGGAAAGAGAATGGTGAACACTCCCGTAGAAGCACCGTCTAAGACGGTCAAGGAGATTGTTCTTAGTAATACACTTACTTATTTTAATTTTATATTTGCAGGGATTGCCGTATTGTTGCTTGTGGTGGGAGCATTTCGCGAACTCACATTTCTTCCGGTTATCATTTTGAATACATGTATCGGAATTATTCAGGAACTGCGATCCAAAAGTGTTCTCGATAAGCTGTCTGTTTTAAATGCACCGCGGGCAAGGGTGATTCGCGACGGTGTAGAGAAAACTGTGCGGGCAGAAGAACTTGTGTTGGATGATCTGGTGGTTTTTACAGCGGGAAATCAGATCCCGGCAGACGCAGTTGTTGTTGACGGCGAGGCACAGGTGAATGAATCACTGATTACGGGAGAATCGGATGAGATTACAAAAAATGCGGGCAAAGAACTTCTCTCGGGAAGTTTTGTAGTGTCTGGAAAATGTTATGCAAAACTTACGAAAGTCGGAGCGGATTCCTATGCTTCCAAGCTTACATTGGAAGCGAAGGAAGTCAAAGAAGGAGAGCAGTCGGAGATGATCCGGTCTTTAAATAAGCTTGTCAAAGCTGTTGGTATCATAATCATTCCGGTCGGAATCATTCTCTTTTATCAGCAGTTCTTCCTCGGAGGAAATACATTAAAGGACAGCGTAGTATCTATGACAGCGGCGGTCATCGGCATGATTCCGGAAGGCCTATATCTTCTTGCAAGTGTAGCGCTTGTAGTCAGTGTGATGAAACTGGCAAGACAGAAGGTTCTTGTCCATGATATGAAATGCATTGAGACACTTGCGCGGGTAGATGTGCTTTGTGTAGATAAGACGGGAACTATTACGGAAAATGATATGAAAGTCAACAAAATCATTTCTCTAAATGATGAAGAACCTCTGCTTTCTGAGAAACTTGCGAATTTTGTATTTAATATGTCTTGCGATAACAGTACGATGGAAGCATTGCAGAAATATTTTCGGAATATGAAGGGACAAGGAGAAAAGGCAGAGAAGGTACTTCCCTTTTCATCTGCATATAAATACAGTGGTGTTTTGATCGGCGGGGTGCAATACCTGTTGGGAGCACCTGAAGTTGTACTCGGAGAAAAATTTGCGGAGTATCAGGAAAAGATTGAAGAGCAAAGTGAAAAAGGATATCGGGTACTTGTATTTGGCACTTACGAAGGAGAAGCGGATGGGAAGGCGCTTACAGAGGAAACAAAGCCACTTGCCATTGTAACTCTTTCCAATCCGATTCGCAGAAATGCAAAAGAGACATTTGCATATTTTGCAAAGCAAGGGGTGGAAATCAAAGTCATATCGGGAGATAACCCTGTGACGGCTTCTAAAGTAGCAGTGGAGGCAGGCATTCAGAATGCGGAAAATTACGTGGATGCAAGAACGTTGCAGAATGAAACGGATATTGCAAAAGCGGTACAGGAGTATACGGTATTTGGACGTGTAACACCGAAACAGAAGCGGATGTTTGTCAAAGCGTTAAAGCAGGCAGGGAAAACGGTTGCTATGACAGGAGATGGTGTCAATGATGTTTTGGCATTGAAGGATGCAGATTGCAGTGTTGCTATGGCGTCCGGAAGTGACGTGGCGTCTCAGGCATCCCAACTTGTGCTTTTGGAATCGGATTTTTCCAGAATGCCGTCAGTAGTAGGAGAAGGAAGGCAGGTAGTTAATAATATCGAACGTTCGGCCAGCCTGTTTCTTGTGAAGAATATTTTCTCCTTTTTGCTATCGGTGATTTCGATGATTTTTGCGATCACATATCCACTGCGTCCGGCGCAGGTGTCTTTTGTAGCAATGTTTACCATTGGAACACCGGCATTTTTGCTTGCAATGGAGCCGAATCGAAAGATTATAAAAGGTCATTTTCTGACCAATGTCTTCTTGAAAGCACTTCCGGCCGGATTGACAGATGTAATTATGGTAGGTATGCTGATGCTGTTTGGTATTGTGTTTGGGGTCAGTTCAGAAGAAATATCTGTAACGGCGACATTGCTTTTGGCAATCGTAGGGCTTCAAATTCTCTTCCAATTGTCCAAGCCGATGAATGTATTCCGCTGGATTGTATGGTGCGGAATGCTGGCAGGACTTCTATTGAGTGCAATATTTGCGGGGGGATGGTTTGGAGTTGAGGAGATTACGTTAAAGAGCGGACTTCTTCTGATCGTGTTTGCGGCAGCCACGTTGCCTGTATTTACACAGCTTGTAAAAATCGTGGAAAGAATTGAACTGTTTTTCGAGCAGTATCATATGAAGCGGAAAAGAAAGGGACAATAAATGAATAACAGGGATTTTTCAAATATAGGAGAAGAGATTAGAAGGACTGTGGAAGACGCCATGAATTCCATGGATTATGGACAGTTGAATCAAAGAATCAATCAGACAGTGAATATGGCGATGGATGAGGCGCGAAAGCAGTTTGGAAGATATAATTATGGCAACAGACCACCCCACGTAACACCGCCACATGTAACGCCGCCAAGCGGGACGAAAGCCAATGCGTATACGAAGCCGGACGGCAGCCAAAGGTTGAGAATCCGGGTGAAAACGCCGGGAAGAGTCTCGGGACCTTTTCTTACCCTTGTTGGAGGATTGGGTGCACTTGGAGGAATCATGCTGACAGTGGCCTCCATCATTATGTCATTTGCCGATATCAAAACAGTTGGTATTGTCGGAATGTTTACTACGGTGTTTTGCGTACTTGGTACATGTGTGATGCTTGGTCTATTTGGAATAGGACTTACAAAATGGAGTCTCTATAGGAACTTTAAACAGTATTTCCGGATTTTGGACGGCAGAGAATTCTGTACTGTGCAGGAAATTGCAGATAAGGCGGGAGAGTCAGTGCAAAAGGTCGTAAAGAAAGCAAAGAAAATGATCCGTAAGGGGATGTTTGTAGAAGGGTTTCTGGATGAGCAAGGGACTTGTCTGATCGTCACTGCAGATGCATACAGGCTGTATTGTCAGGCTCAGGAAGCAAGGAAACAACGTGAAGCGGAAGAAAAGGAAAGAAAGCAGAGGGCAGATGTTCCGAAATCCGCGATTGAAGAGATGATTATCAAAGGAGACCATTATATTCAGGCAATTCGTGAAGCAAACGATGCTATTCCCGGAGAAGTGATTTCCGCAAAATTAGACCGTCTGGAAATGATCGTCCGAAAGATTTTCGAATCTGTCAAAAAGCATCCGGAACAGATGGACGAGATGGATAAGTTCATGGAGTATTATCTCCCGACGACTGAGAAGCTTGTGGATGCATATAAAGAATTTGATGCACTTCCTGTGAAGGGAGAAAATGTGACGAATTCCATGCAGGAAATTGAAAATACGTTGGATACGATCACGCGTGCTTTTGAACAACTTTTGGATGATCTTTTCATGGATACGGCATTTGATATATCATCGGATATTTCGGTGCTTGAGACCATGCTTGCAAGAGAAGGATATAAGGAAAAAGATTTTAAATAAGAAGGAGACAAAACTATGGCACAAAATATCGATGAAATGATGCAGGAAACACCGGTTCTTACATTTGAACCTTTTGGGCAAGAGAAAAAAGAAGTGGAAGTCAAACCCGAGCCGGAACAGGTAGTGTTGACACCGGAAGAAGAGCGTCAGGTTGCTGATTTTGCATCCAGGATTGATCTCACAAGTTCGAATATGATCCTTCAGTATGGTGCGGGAGCTCAGAAAAAGATGGCGGATTTTTCAGAAACAGCGCTTGAGAACGTGAAGACAAAAGATCTTGGAGAAGTCGGGAAAATGCTGACAGATGTTGTATCGGAACTGCGGGAAATGGATGTAGATGAGGAAGAAAAAGGACTATTTGGATTCTTTAAGAAGAGTGGAAATAAGCTTGCCAACCTGAAAGCAAAATATGACAAAGCAGAAACAAATGTGGAAAAAATCTGTAAGGAACTGGAAGGCCATCAAAGGCAGCTTTTAAAGGATATTGCTCTTTTGGATAAAATGTATGAGCTGAATCTTACATATTTTAAAGAATTATCCATGTATATTGAAGCCGGGAAAAGGAAAATCCAGGATGTTCAGCAAAGAGAACTTCCAGAGCTTGAGGCACATGCGAAAATGACCGGACTTCCGGAAGATGCACAGAAAGCAAGTGATCTGTCAGCACTCTGTAACAGATTTGAGAAAAAAGTTCATGATTTGGAACTGACACGAGCAATTTCCTTGCAAATGGCACCGCAGATCCGTCTTGTACAAGGAAATGATACACAGATGTCTGAAAAGATCCAATCGACTCTTGTAAATACGATTCCTTTGTGGAAAAGCCAGATGGTTCTTGCAATCGGTGTGGAAAACTTTTCAAGAGCAGCAAAGGCACAACGTGAAGTGACAGACATGACAAATGAACTTCTAAAGAAGAACGCAGAGAAATTAAAACTTGCGACAATCGATACAGCAAAAGAAGCAGAGAGGGGCATTGTGGATATTGAAACATTGAAAGCCACCAATGAATCTCTGATCTCTACATTGGATGAAGTGATGAAGATTCAGACGGAGGGACGCGAGAAGAGAAAAGCAGCAGAATTAGAGTTGAATCGTATTGAAGGTGAGCTGAAGCAGAAACTTCTTGAAATACGATAAATTTGTAAAAGGAATCACTGCTAAAGTGTCAAAAAAAGGTGTCAAGCGTTTTTGAAAATGTCCCGAAATAATTAAAAGATTTGCACCGGATTTTCCGGTGCATTTTCTCTGTTAGC
>JAJBSL010000016.1 GCA_020540725.1 Lachnospiraceae bacterium EP-SM-12S-S03 | reverse complement strand
AAACGAAGGGGCAGTTCACTGGAATGTCAAAACTGCTTTTTCGTTTACCCCATCATCGATTCTAACCTAAAGAATTTGTAGACAGGGGCAATCTGCCCCTGAATA
Source organism: Lachnospiraceae bacterium EP-SM-12S-S03 (assembly GCA_020540725.1). GTDB lineage: Bacteria > Bacillota > Clostridia > Lachnospirales > Lachnospiraceae > Faecalimonas. Next base: position 61,518 of record JAJBSL010000016.1, on the reverse strand, counting down.
AATTTAAAGTCAGTTTTCTTTTCTGAACTCTTTTGCAAGCAAAAACCATCCAAAAGTTGCCATATCCAACACCAACGCAGCCAAAACACTTCCCCATGTTACAACTTGATTTTCCAGCGCATCCGCAGAATAGCCTCCAGAAAACAGTGCAACTAGATTGTTATTGATAAAATGAAGGATTACCGGAACCCAGATATTCTCTGTCTTCATATATGCGTAGGCAAAAAAGATTCCAAGCGTAATACACGTAACAATCTGAGATGCAGTCATAGCTAGACCCATGTCCGGACTTGTGTAATAAAAGAAATCCAGAGGCAAATGCCATAATCCCCATACAATGCCAAGCACAATCACACCCATGCGTTTTCCATATCGTTTCTGTAACATCGGCTGAAGATAATAACGCCAGCCATATTCTTCTCCGAAGAATGCAAGATATGACAGAAAGAAATTAATCGCAATGTTGATGAACATGATCCAGGTAAATGGGTCTGCCAGGAACGTTCCAAGTTTTTCCAGCCCCTTCAGATCTCCGTCCAGAATATATGCCACTAACATCCTCAATATATAAAGTAAGATAAATACTCCGATACAAACAAAAGACGTCTTCCAGTTTTTTCCCTTTAGCCCATATGCAATCCTCTTTTCGTTCCGTTCAATCAGAAGCAGAATTCCACATAGCACGCTTCCTCCGATAATCAAAATCTGACATACGGTCATCCATAGCACACCACTTTTATCTTCTATAAAGAGACTTGCCGCCGTAACTGCAATAAAAAGTACTGTCACAACCAGATAGGACAGAAAGAAACGCCTTGGCATCTCCTCCCGCTTTCTTGTTGCCATCAGCAGCACTATCACTCCTGCCGCCGGATAAAGCATTTGTGCATTCGGAAACAGGTTCAATGATTTTCCTGCCACATGTCCATACCACATTAAAATTCCCATAAGATATGTAACGCCAAACGCAATTGCCACATAAATCATCAATTGTTTTTTCTCTGATTTTGAAAACTTCATAAAATCCCCCTCGTCGTTTTTTTGATATTAGCTGGAATTTATAATTCTATCTCCATAAGAATATAGTCGTTTTCTAAAATAGTTTCAAAATTATTTTTAATCCAAAAATGATAACTTTGAGGATTCCCTTTATCGACACCAAGGCGAACTCTCTTATAACCTATTTCTTTCAAATAGCTACAAACATCTCTGATGATATTTGAACCAATCCCTTTGTTTTGATATTCTATATTTGTCATGAATAATCCAATGAAAGCAATTTCTTTTGTTGGATAAGATAGAATTAAATCTATGATTGCAATAAGAATATCACCATCAAAAAATCCTAAATAATATTTATCTTGATAACTTTTATTAGGAGGTAATGCATCAAAATCTTCTTCTATACTTTCTTTTGTAACAAATGGTGGATGATATTGATAAAAGATTTTGTTTTCACAACTTAAATCATATATCATATCTATATCTCTTTTATTTAATCTACGAACCTTGAAACTTTTAGATAATAAATTCACATCCATAGTTATCTCCTCTATAAAGAATTTGCCGGTTTCCGTTAGTATATCGCAGTTATTATCTTTTATGATGATAACAATTTATATGATTACAAGCAAGAGTGTTCCGGCGACAATACAGATCAGCCCACATACCGATTTCTTTGACAGTTTTTCATGAAATACGACATAGGAAAATAAAATCGTAACTAAAATACTTAACTTATCAATGGGAACTACAACGCTGGCCGGTCCATCCTGCAAAGCCCTGTAATAACAAAGCCAGGATGCGCCTGTTGCCAGACCAGATAATAGAATGAAAAACAATTCGTTCTTTTCAATTTTCCTGACCTGATGATACTTTCCAGTAACCCCTACCATGATCCATGCCATGAAAAGAACCACTGTAGTGCGGATTGCCGTTCCCAGATTGGAATCTACACCCTCGATACCGATTTTTCCCAAGATCGCAGTAAGGCTGGCAAACACTGCCGAAAGTATGGCATAAATCATCCATTCCTTTTTCTGCTCCTGTTTTTGCTCACATTTCTTTTTGGTGATCATCATCATGGTTCCAGCGCCAATCAAAATAACCGCCACCGCTTTTCCTATGCTTAACCCTTCGCCAAGAAAGATTAATGCAAGGAGAATTGTTAATACGGTACTAGATTTATCAATAGGAACAACTTTATTAACATTTCCGGTCTGCAGTGCATGAAAGTAGCAAAGCCAAGATGCGCCTGTTGCCAGACCAGACAGTATTAAAAACAACATTGTTTTCCCGCTGATCTGTATAAATCCATCCCCACAATCTGTAAGTAATACCATGAGCCATGAAAACAAAAAAACTACAATTGTCCGGATTGCGGTTGCCACATTTGAATCCGTCTTTTTGATTCCGCATTTTGCAAGTATAGCGGTAATTCCGGCAAAAAAGGAAGAACCCGCTGCATAAAATATCCACATTTTTATATCCTATCCCTAATCCTTTGCATTTTCATATCCAATTCTGCACTTTGATTTGCACAATATAGTAATTCCTCAGCCAGTTCCTTCTGCAAATCCTCGGAAAGGTTTTTCTTATATCTGATTTTATGTTCCAGGCTTGCCCAAAAATCCATGGCGATTGTTCGCAACTGTACCTCTACTTTCATATCACGTTTCTCATCTTTCAGAAAAATCGGGACGGAGATGATCAGATGTAGAGAGCGATACCCATTTGTTTTTGGATTTTTAATATAGTCTTTCATTTCTATAAGTGTAATATCATCCTGCTTAAGCAGACAGTCTGCTAGCATATAAATATCTTCGCAGAATGCGCATATCACTCTTACTCCTGCAATATCATTGATGCTTTCTTCAATAGCTTCTACGGAAATGGGAATGTTCTTATCCCGTATTTTCTTTGCCAGACTCTCCATTGACTTTGTCCTGGACTTAATCGATTCTATTGGATTCCGGTCATATTCCAGTGAAAACTGTTCATTTAACACTTTAAATTTTGTTTCCACTTCCATAATCGCACAACGATAGTACGCCATTATGGTGTCTTTAGGTTTCATGTTTTTATGAATCAGATCCATAATTTCATCTGACATAAGATGTTTCATAGCAGCTTGAGGCGCTTTATTTTGTAATATTTTCTTAATCTTCATTGTGCTTCTCCTGTTCTTTTAGACCATTTTGAAACCGTTGTTGCAATTTGCATTATAGTTACGAAAGAAATGCTTGTCAACCCAAACTACTTGCTATGGCGCCCTTAATTGTTTCATTAATTGGAACGGATAATTTCATAAGTTCTATACGCCTTTTTTACTTTACATTTTGGGGTTACAGGAGTATTTTGAATATGTAGAATACACACGTGCAAATATATCTGATAGGAAAAGGAAAAATGAAATCATTTCTTGAAAAAATTAGAACACCTGAAAAAGGCATTTCTCTTAAAATGCAGATGATGGTAACCATAGGAGTAATACTGTTTGGTTTTGCGCTTGGAATATTGCAGAAATGGATGGATGGTTCACCAAGCAATATGTTGCCATTGCTGATGCAGCAACTTGACATTGGAAATTATTTTGGCAGATTAGCAATATGGATTTTATTGGCTACAAGTATTTCTGTATATTCAAAATCGCCATTGAGAGCTGCAATCAACACATTTTTATTTTTTATAAGTATGCTGGCAGGTTATTACCTCTACTGTAATTATGTACTAGGTTTTTTGCCGGTAACTTATATGATGATATGGGTAGTAATTTCTTTTTTGTCTATTTTTATGGCATATATATGTTGGTACGCAAAGGGAGAAGGTGCTATTGCAATTGTCATATCCAGTGTAATTATTGGAGTATTATTTGCTCAGGCATTTTCTCTTACACAAGGATTCTATGTGTATAATCTTATGGAAGTTATTACATGGTTAATTGGTGTACTTATTTTGTATAGAAAACCAAAGGAGTTTATACTGGAATTAGGTTTGTCAGTTATGATTGCATTTATGTATCAATTAGTTATTCCATATTGGGGATAGAAATAATTATAAGTTTCATTTCTAAAATTTCAGTTTACCATACGGGACGTTGTTCTAAAAAGGATAGGAGTGTTAACAATGACGAGAATCATAATTATTATAGGAATAGCGCTGCTCATAAATCTTCCTGATAAGACAGAAAGAATTCTGACCAAAAAACTTGCTTCAGAAGACCATTTTGAAGGGTCAAGTCGGCGGCAACTAAGGATGATAGAATGGATTCGGTTATATCCCCTGAAAAAGACATTGCTTGTCAGTTTATGGTTATTTTGTTTATACGCGACTATGCGCGGCATAGTAATGGTTGGACAGACACATCGACAAGATTTTTTGTGGATTACAATAACGTTTTTGGTGATAACTATAGCGACAGTCCGTAAGGTATGGGGATATATAAAAATCTCATATCATTGCGTACCTGTGTTTAATCGAAAGTTACCGAAGCAAGAACTACAGGAGTTGTTGAATGGGGAGCATTTTCAGCAGGTTCCATTTCAGAATAAATTATTACAGAAATATACGCCGGTGTTGCTGAGTGAGAATTGGGCTGTAATTGAAGGAACACTTATTTCACGGACATCCATTCAGCAGATAAAGTTTGTACACGATATTCCGGGAAGAAAATCAACACGTATTCAAATAAAATATCGTAATGGAGAAGAATTCCATCTTCGTTCTCAGAGTCTTTATGCAAGAGGAGAACATGCCGCTGAAATGTTAAATGTATTAAAGAAGGTTGCAATGCAGGAGACGGATTTAGAAAATGAGACGCCAGTGATTATAGAAAATACAGAAATAGTGGAGAAGAAGGATAAGGATCTCATTTATTGGAACATGAACTATCGTGGAAAGTTTAAAAGGACACTGTGTTTTATTCCGGTAGTTGTGATTTTGTGTTCTTTGACCCCATTGTTTATGGGAAATTTTTGGATGGTATATGATATTATTTTAGTATTCATTTTAATTTTACAACTTGTATATACATATAGAAAAATGAAAGAAGAGAGTCAAAAGCAGGATTCTGATAAAGGAGAATAGTGTATCTTTTATAATAGTTGGGGACGTAGTAAAATTACAAAATACTACGTCCCCAACTATTATTGTTCCATTTTCTTGATCTTCATCTTATCCTGATACATTCGTTCATCCGCACGCTTTTGTGTATCGGTAAGATCGTTGTCTAACTGTGCATCAAACTTTGCATAGCCTATAGCTAAAGCTACCGGCACTTTTAATTCAGAGCCGTATTTCCGGAATTCTTCTTTTGCCTTTTTGAAAAGAGACTCTGGATTCGGTTGATCTACCATCAGCATGACGAATTCATCTCCACCGTATCGATATGCGGTAATTTTCGATGTTTCCATATTCCGTAAGATTTTTGCGGCATTCATAATGCATGCATCACCGATATCATGTCCTAAACGGTCATTTGCAAGCTTTAAATTATTCAAATCTATTACAACTACTGTCAAATGAACCAGCATTTTTTTGCGTTCCAGTTTTCGCGGTCCGTTTCATAAGAATTCCGGTTTTTTAACTGGGTCATAAAGTCCGTATTGGCCATGTCTTTATACAGTGGATTCGATATTCTTCTAAAAATAAACAATGATGATAAAAATGTAATTCCACAGAAAAATAGACAGGCAGTTAATGCGGCTTTTGATAATTTCCAGACTGCAGCAGCTTCGACATCAGCAGCAATTTCAAGCCCAAGAGCGCCTACTACATTTCCGTTCCCATCATGTAATGGATAATATGCAATAAAAATATTGCCCCAGTCTGTATCCAGTATTTTATCCGGTAATACAGTCTCGCCACCTAGAGCCCGGGTCAGTTCGTCTTGTATCTCCGGTTCGATCAGATCGCCGGGATAGCGAAAATCGTTTGCACTATCCGGAAGTCCGTCTACGACATATACAAGATCTCCGGCATCACTTCTTTTTGCCGTGTATAAGTATCTCAAATCTCCAAGTTCCCGAATCTCTTCCAGAACTTCCTTTAAGGTCTGATAACTTTCTTTTTGCATATCTTCTTTTGTGTTAATTTCACGAAAACCGTCCGGAGTTATCTGGTGTTCAATATAGTCATGTATATTTGTTACACGATGCGTAAGGCTTTCTAATATTGCCTGATAACAAATTTTGTACTTATAAAATAGATTGATATTCCAAATAAGATCAGTATGACAGCTAATAATAAGCTTACCTGTCGATCTACCCTTGAAAAATGTTTTCGCTTCATTTCTATTCCCTCTACGCTATTACTCTATCCTTGTTTCCTTTTCATATTGGGATAAGAATCAATAATTTAATTCGGCATTCTATATTATACTCAAAAAGTTTGTTTTTTCAAGTACCAAATGCCAGAATATAAATAAAAAACTTGACAACAAAAAAACAAATTTATATACTGAACATAGTTCATTTTGAAAGGAGATATCTCGATTGAATACAGTTGTTACTTCCAAAGAAGCTATTTTAAGTGTAAGCCGGGAATTGATCAGAACAGAAGGATGGACAGCCATTAATATTCGGTCTGTGGCCAAGGCATGTAATATTTCTGTGGGATCCATATATAATTATTTTGATTCAAAATCTGAGCTGATTGCCGCAACGGTAGAAAGTGTATGGTGCGATATCTTTCATTTTGCGGAAAACCAGGAAACTATGACCAGTTTTGTGGATTGTATGGTATGGGTTTTTGAGAGTATGAGAAAGGGCGATGAAAAATATCCGGGCTTTTTTACTTTGCATTCCATGAGTTTTATCGGAGCGGAAAAGGCGAGTGGACAACAATTGATGGAACGATCATGGCGTCATATTCAAGAGGGACTTTCTGTAGTCTTGATGAACGACAAGAGTGTGCGAAGAGATGTTTTCGATGAAAACTTTACGCAGGAGAAGTTCGTAGAAATTATATTTTCTTTGATCATTTCTGCGTTATTGCGGCAGGATTATGATTGTACCGCAATAGTAGGTATGATTCGCAGAGTAATTTATTGATAAAACACTTCGTGTTGGGATGCGCAGTTCGCGGCAAGGAGTTTATTACTTCGTAACCGCTCGCGCGCGCAGATTGCACAGTTGTGCAATCTTTTTTATCGAACAAAGTGAACAATGTTCAGAAAGAGAGGATTATTTTATGCAGGCTATTGTAGAAACACTTTTTGATGCAGTATATTTAATTACGGTAATAACAATGGGAATTCGGATGATCGTAAAAAGTAACGGAAACAGGGAATGCCGTCTGTTCGGAATTATGGCAGTTGTGCTTGGAGCAGGGGATTCTTTTCATCTTGTTCCACGTGCTGTAGCGCTTTGTACAACAGGGCTTGAGAATTTCACGACAGCACTTGGAGCAGGAAAATTCATTACTTCAATTACGATGACAATTTTTTATGTGATTTTGTATTATGTATGGCGGACCAGATACGGTATCAAGGGGCAGAAGGGAATTACGGTTGCTGTATATCTGCTGTCTGCCCTGCGTATTGTTTTGTGTTTGTTTCCTCAGAATAAATGGCTGAGTGCAGAATCACCGCTTTCCTGGGGAATCTATAGAAATATACCATTTGCATTGTTGGGGCTGGTAGTGATTATTTTGTTTTATAAAAGTGCCAGGGAACACCAAGATAAGGCATTCCAATATATGTGGCTTACGATTGTACTTAGTTTTGGATTTTATATTCCGGTTGTGCTTTGGGCGGACACAATTCCGATGATCGGGATGCTTATGATTCCGAAAACCTGTGCTTATGTGTGGACAATTGTAATTGGATTTCGTACATTTCTTCAAGAGTAAAAATTGTATTCAAAAAAATGCATTTTAATCTAAATCAGATAAGTGGCATTGTAGTATACTTATTACAATATGTGGAGGAGGATGATGCATGAAGACTTTTTATATAAACGGAACAATTCTGACAATGGAAGAAGATGCGTTATATGCAGAGGCAGTATGTACCGAAAATGGACGGATCAAGGCAGTAGGAAACCAGAAAGAGATCATGAAGTTGTGGGAGAAGCCGGATGAGATTCTGGATTTAAAAGGGGCAGTTATGCTTCCGGGCTTTATTGATGGACATTCGCATTTCGTTGGAACGGCAAATGCAATGACCCAGTGTGATTTGTCCTCTTGCAGTAATTTTGAAGAAATTATACAAAGGATGCGTGAATTTGAAGGGGAGAGAAAACTTTCGGATTCGGATTGGTTGATTGGTTGTAATTATGACCATAATTTTTTGGCTGAAGGAAAACATCCAAATAAAGAGGTGTTGGATCAGATCAGTACGAAACATCCGGTTTTGTTGATTCATGCATCTTCCCATATGGGAGTGACCAATAGTCGTGGATTGGAAATACAAGGGATTGATGAACATACAGAGGATCGTGCGGATGGACGTTATGGAAGAATGGAAGGAACAAAAATACCTGACGGGTATATGGAAGAAAAGGTATTTTTAGAGTTTCAATCCAAACTTCCGATGCCATCTGTAGAGAAGATAATGGCACTGATGGGAGAAGCCCAGAAGTTTTATGCAAGTTACGGAATCACTACGGTACAGGATGGAATGGTGGGGAAACCATTATTTCAGCTTCTGAAGACAGCAGCTACAATGGGGATTCTGAAACTGGATATTGTAGGGTATGTGGATATTATGACGGCGTCAGATTTACCGGAAGAAGAGCCAACGTATGATGGGAAGTATTGGAATCATCTGAAATTAGGTGGGTATAAAATCTTTTTGGATGGATCACCGCAGGGGAAAACAGCCTGGATGTTGAAACCATATGAAGGGGAAAAAGATTACCGGGGATATCCGATTCACAGTGATGAGGAATTGAGAGAATATATTGCACTGGCCTTAGATAAGGAGGAGCAATTGCTGGCGCATTGTAACGGAGATGCAGCAGCAGAACAATACATTTCACAATTTGAAAAAGAATTGGAAGAAAGGAAGAACAAAGATATTTACCGTGCGGTTATGGTTCACGCACAACTTGTAACGAAGGAGCAGCTTGGCAGGATGAAAGTTCTGGGAATGATTCCAAGTTTTTTTATCGCACACACATATTATTGGGGAGATATTCACAGAAAAAATTTTGGTGAGGAGAGAGCAAATAGAATTTCGCCGGCAAGGGATGCCATGGAATATGAAATGAAGTTTACCTTTCATCAGGATACGCCGGTTGTGCCGCCGGATATGATGCGTACGGTCTTTTGTGCTGTAAATCGTATATCAAGAACCGGTAAGGAAATGGGAAAAGAACAGAAAATTCCTGTTTTGGAAGCGCTGAAGGCCATTACGAGTTATGCGGCATACCAATACCACGAAGAAAATGAAAAGGGAACCATTACAGTGGGAAAATATGCGGATTTTGTTGTTCTTGACAGAAATCCACTGGAAACAGAGCCGGGATTGCTTGCAGATATCCAGGTATTGATGACAATAAAGGAAAATCAAATGATTTACAAAAGAGGAACGTGTAATGAATCAGAGGAGTAAAGGAATTGTTCTTGCAGTAATTACTGCAGTGATGTGGGGGATTATGGGAATTTTTGTCCGGGATCTGTCCCAGTATCAGTTTTCAAATATTGAAATATCATTTTTCAGATGTGCGCTTGCAGGAGCGGCTTATTTTGTATTTTTACTTATAACGAAACCGGCCGCCTTGAAGATTGATTGGAAAGGGGTGGGGATTTGTCTGCTATATGGTGCAGTTGCCTATAGCATCAGTTTCGTCAGTTATAATGTTGCAGTGTCTAGAATTCCGGTAGGTGTGGCAACGGTATTGATGTTTATGAGTCCGATCTGGGTTGCAATTCTCAGTAAATTTATGTTTCGGGAGAAATTGAAAAAGCATAAAGTTGTTGCCATAGTTGTTTGTTTTATAGGAGCTGTGCTGGTGGCAAATTTGATTGGTACGGGAAATATCCAGTTAGATGGAATCGGAATTCTTGCGGGTGTGGTGAATGGAATCGGAGTGGCGCTTCAGATTTTACTTCCTAAATTTTTCGCCAAAGATTACGACCGGGATACATTACTTGTATATGGATTTTTAGGCGCTTCGCTTATCTTATTATTAGGAGTAGATTTTACGGCAGTTGCCAAACATTTTTCAGAAATTCCAATGACAAATTTTGTATGGGATTTATTTGGAATTGGTATATTGTGTACTATGGTTGCAAATGTAGCTTGTGTTAAGTCGACGCAGTATGTGGAGGTTACGACCACAAGTATCTTATCTGCTTTAGAAGTTGTAGTCGGAACATTGATAGGTTTGCTGATATTCCATGAGCATTTAACATTCTTGCAATTTGTGGGAACTATTATTATTGTTGCCGGGGCAATCGGATCAGAAATGGTAAAGGAATCTTAACCGTTTCTTAACTGCTTATATGATAAAATAAAAACAATCTTGAAGGGGAAAAATCATGAGGAAACAGAATATTATAAGAAATATTGCAATTGCCGTTGGAATTTTGGCATTGGCTATGTTATGCAGCTTTATCATGCAGCGGCTGAATATACAGAAACATAGTACAACGATATTTGTTTTTGCGGTCTTTTTGATTTCCCTTTGTACTGACGGTTACATATACGGTGTATTATCTGCTTTTGTAGGAATGCTGGCTGTAAACTATGCGTTTACTTCCCCATATTTTCAATGGGATTTTATCACACCTTCTAATTTGATTTCGGCTATTATTATGGTGATTATTGCAATTCTTACAGGAGCTTTAACTACAAAATTAAAAGAACACGAAGCGATGAAAGCAGAAAGTGAGAAAGAGAGAATGCGGGCGAATCTTTTACGGGCGATTTCTCATGATCTTCGAACACCGCTTACAACGATTTATGGCGCAAGTTCGGCTTTGCGTGAGAAAAAAGACAGCCTAACAGAGGAACAGAAGGATACGATTTTACAAAGTATTCAGGAGGATTCTAAGTGGCTGGCAAGAATGGTGGAAAATCTTCTTTCTATTACGAGAATTGATGAGGGAAGAATTCAGATTATTAAGACCCCTACAGTTTTGGATGAATTGATTGATTCTGTTATGATGAAGTTTATGGCGGGATATCCGGAGCAGAGGGTAATCATAGATATTCCGGAAGAGATTGTGGTCATTCCTATGGATGCGATCCTGATCGAACAGGTTCTTGTGAATCTGCTGGAAAATGCGGTATTCCATGCGAAAGGAATGACAAAGCTTATCTTAAGAGTATTTACACTAGGAGATCAAGCGGTATTCGAGGTAGAAGATGACGGCTGTGGCATTAAAAAAGATAGAATTCATACAATTTTTTCGGGATACCTCGGAGAAATAGATCAAAATTCAGATGACAAGAAGCGTAATATGGGAATTGGTCTTTCTGTTTGTGCTACGATCATCAAGGCACATGGCGGCGATATCAGTGCAGAAAATCGAAAAGATGGAGGTGCGATATTCCGTTTTATGCTGGATAAGGAGGATGAGGCTGATGGTAAATAACAGATACAAGATTCTTCTTGTAGAGGATGAGGCCAATATCCGTACTATAATTGCTACGCTTTTGGAAACATCCGATTATCAGGTGATTCAGGCAGATACATGTATCATGGCAAAGACGATGTTTTCTTCGTATCAGCCGGATGTGATCGTATTGGATTTGGGGCTTCCGGATATGGATGGAATGCATTTTCTGGAATTTGTTCGGAAGGAACAGCAGTCTTTGATTCCTATCATAGTGTTGTCGGCAAGAGCCGCCGATCAGGATAAAGTAGAAGCATTGGATGCAGGAGCCAATGATTACGTGACCAAACCGTTTAGTTCTGCGGAGTTTTTGGCACGGATCCGCATGACTCTTAGAAATTACCGGCATAGTGCAGAGGAAGGAAGATTGCCGGGAGGAAAATTTCATCTGAAAGATTTGAAAATAGATTATGATGCAAGACAGGTATTTATAGGAGAACGAGAGATTCATTTATCACAGACAGAATACAACATTGTAGCACTGCTTTCGGAACATTGTGGGAAAATGATGACTTATTCGTCCATAATAAAGGGAGTATGGGGATACTCCAATGAAGGAAGTACAAAAAAGCTGCAAGTAAACATGGCAAATATCCGAAGGAAGTTCGGCGTGAAACCCGGAGAAAACTGGTATATTACCAATGAACTCGGGGTGGGGTACCGCATGAACGGAGAGAGAGAATAACAACAGTGGTTGTTATTATATAAAAGAGGAGGGATTTTCTATGTTAGAAACTATTCAAACAATCGTTCAAACTGTCAACAAGTATTTATCAGATTACATTCTGGTATTCCTGTTGATCGGTGTAGGTCTCTGGTACTCTATTAAGACAAAGTTTGTGCAGGTACGTTATCTAGGTGCAGGTCTTAAGAAGATTTTTGGAGATCTTAGTTTCAAAGGCGGAGATCACGGCGGTGGAATGAGTTCATTTCAGGCGGTAGCAACAGCCATTGCTGCACAGGTTGGTACGGGTAACATTGTAGGTTCCGCAGGTGCGATTCTGATTGGTGGTCCGGGTGCGATTTTCTGGATGTGGGTCATTGCCTTTTTTGGAATGGCAACCATTTATGCAGAGGCAACATTGGCACAGAAAACACGAGTTGTGGATAAGGATGGGAATATTCAAGGTGGTCCGGTCTACTATATCACCACTGCATTCAAAGGAAGTCTCGGTAAATTCCTGGCAGGCTTCTTTGCAATTGCAATTATTCTTGCACTTGGATTCTTTGGATGTATGGTACAGTCGAATTCCATTGGTTCTACGATTGAGACAGCGTTTGGTGTTCCATCCTGGATCGTTGGAATTGTGTTAGTAATCATTTGTGCATTTATTTTTGTGGGCGGTGTATCACGTCTGGCATCCGTTACAGAGAAACTGGTTCCGATCATGGCGGCAGTATTCCTCCTTGGCGGACTTGTAGTACTGATCATGCGTATTCAGTATATACCGGCTACACTCGGTATGATTTTCAAATATGCTTTTGCACCACAGGCAATCATTGGCGGAGGTCTTGGAAGCGCCCTTAAGATCGCTGTTGCTCAGGGAGCAAAAAGAGGGCTTTTCTCTAACGAAGCAGGTATGGGTTCTACACCACATGCCCATGCTCTGGCACAGGTAAAATGTCCTCACGAGCAGGGAACAGTTGCTATGGCAAGTGTATTTATTGATACGTTCGTAGTATTGACTCTGAATGCATTGGTTATTATTTCTACCTTGTATACAGCAGATGGACCGTTAGCAAACGGCTATACAGGAAGTGTAGTAGACACATTGAATAATGCAAATCTTGCGCAGACAGCTTTTGGTACGGTATTCGGAGAGAATCTGGGTTCTATGTTTGTAGCGGTATGTTTGTTCTTCTTTGCATTTTCTACAATCCTTGGTTGGAATCTGTTTGCCAAAATTAATGTAGTCTACTTGTTTGGACCAAAGGCAAAGATTCCGTTTATCGTGATTGCACTTGTATTCATTTTCCTTGGAACAATGGCATCCAATACATTGGTTTGGGATCTTTCCGATATGTTCAACCAGTTAATGGTTATCCCGAATGCTTTGGCTTTGTTTGCCCTAACAGGTGTCGTAGTAGACAACTATAAGAAGGATACGGGAAGAAAATAACCTTGGTATCGTAAAATTGAATAATAAATAAGCCATTACCTCACAGGCGGACAAAAGCATTCAAACAAATTCCTTTGTCCGTCTGTTTTTGCGTTTGTAAAAATGATATTTTCATAAAAAATATGGTTTATCCTATGAAATGTAGTATAATAAGAATAAATTTTGGACAAGAGGGTGATAGAAATGAACCGATCCAGGAAAAATCCATTATATAAGAGTTTTGGATATGCATTTGCAGGAATCTTTACCGGAATTAGAAATGAACGGAATATGAAGATACATTGCTTTCTGATGTTCTGTGTTGTAATTGCAGGAGCTTTGTTTCAAATTTCCGTTATAGAGTGGTGTATCTGCCTTGTATTGTTTGGGCTGATTTTATCACTGGAACTTGTGAATACTGCAGTGGAGGCAGTGGTGGATCTTGTTACAGAAGAGAAAAAGCCCCTTGCCAAGGTTGCAAAAGACACAGCAGCAGGAGCAGTGTTGATTGCGGCGGTTATGGCAGCGATCGCAGGGCTTTTGATATTTATTCCGAAACTGATGGCGATACGATAGGAAAGGAGCAAAAAATTATGGAAGGATTAGGAGACAGCGTAAGAAAATTGTTACTGGCAGGTATTGGAGCAGTAGCCACAACGGCGGAGAAGTCAAAGGATTTGCTGGAGGATCTTGTGGAAAAAGGGGAACTTACTGTAGAACAGGGGAAGGTGCTGAATGAAGAATTAAAGCATAATATTAAAAAAACGGTAAAAGAGAATGTAAATGTTTCCGTGAAACCGTCTTCACCGGAAGAGTTAGACGAGCTTTTGGAGAAAATGTCCCCGGAGCAGATTGAGATACTGAGGGGACGATTGGATGCTTTACATGAGAAGAAGGCCGAAGAGGAAGGCGAGAAGGAAATAACGGAATAGAATGATCGTGACCACAGAACAGGGAAAGATAACGGATGAGCAGAAATGAAACGCAGGAATATAAAGCAAGACTGAAGGAAATTACAGAGGTACTCCGGAAGCATAATATTACGCGAGGGGTTCCTCCGGAGAAGCTTCGTCTGATTTTGGAGGACTTGGGTCCTACATTTATTAAACTGGGGCAAATTATGTCCATGCATTCAGATGTATTGCCGAAGCGATATTGTGATGAGTTGATGCGCCTTCGGTCGGAAGTATCACCTATGCCGTTTTCACAGGTGGAGGAAACGTTGCAAGAAGCATACGGTTGCCCGTGGAATAAGATTTTTAAAGAAATAGATGAAAAGCCTCTTGGATCCGCATCCATTGCCCAAGTGCATAGGGCAGTGCTGAAGACCGGAGAGAAAGTAGTTGTAAAAGTGCAGCGGCAAGGCATTTACAATACCATGGCAAGGGATATCCGTCTTCTTCACCGCGCAGTGAAACTTCTGCCGCCTGTCAGTATTAAGGGAATGGTGGACCTGGATCTTGTATTGGATGAGTTTTGGAATGTGGCAGTAGAAGAGATGAACTTCCTGACGGAAGCAGCGAATCAGGAGGAATTTGCCCGGAGAAACAAAGAAATCCTATATACAGGTGTTCCGAAACTATATCATGCGTATACTAACCATTTTGTATTGGTGATGGAGCATATTGACGGATATAGTATTGATGATAAAGACGGACTTACAAAAGCCGGATATGATTTGGAAGAAATCGGAATCAAACTGATTGATCATTATATCAAACAAGTGATGGATGACGGTTTTTTCCATGCGGATCCACATCCCGGGAATGTGAAGATCCGGGATGGCAAGATCATATGGATTGATATGGGAATGATGGGACGTCTTACAGAGCGGGACAGAGAACTGATAGGAAAAGCGGTGCAGGGAATTGCAGTCAATGATGTGGGAATGATAGAGGATGCAGTGCTTGCTTTGGGAGAATTTAAAGAAGCACCGGATCAGAGCGTTTTGTATGAAGACATCAATCATCTGCTTTCTAAATATGGAACTGCAGAGATTGGAAGCATTGATATCGCAGAAGTGATTATGAGTCTGATGGAAGTTATGAAAGAGAATAAAATCATGATGCCTCATGGACTTACTATGCTTGCCCGGGGACTTACACAGATGGAAGGGGTTCTTGCAGATATTTCTCCGGATATCAATATGGTGGAGATTGCCTCCAGACACATGGCAGCAAAGATACTGAAGGACAAGGATTGGAAACAAGAACTTCGAAACGGAGGAAAGACGATTTACAAATCTTTCTATAAAGCGATAAATATTCCATCGCTTATTTCGGATATTTTGCAAGGGTACTTAAAGGGGCAGACGAAGATCAATCTGGATCTGCACGCTTCCTTGGAATTAGAACGACTTCTTAGAAGACTTGTAAGGAATGTGGTGATGGGATTGTGGGTAATGGCGCTTTTGATCAGCTCCAGTATCATATGTACTACGGACATGAAACCAAAGATATGGGGAATTCCGGCATTGGGAGCATTTGGATATCTGATTGCATTTGCCATTGTAATGTATGTGTTTTTGAAACATATTTTTTCAAGAAAATAATGAAGAGAGAAGGGAGGATTTGACCATTGAACGATAAAGTACGAAGCCTGTTGATGCTTATGGTGGGCGCATATATTGTTTTTCTTGGAGGGGATCTGATCTATGGAGTAATTAAGGGAACTTCAGAAAAGCCGGTATTATTCACTGTAATTGGTGCGGTATTTGTGGTACTTGGTATTTTAGTTGTAGGGTATAACATAAAACGTACGAAAGATATTGAGCGTCGTTTGGACGAAGAAGCGGCAGCGGAAGCTTTGCAAGAAGAAAAAGAATCAAAAATTGAAAAATAGTTGGAAAAGGCGGTTAGCAAAATTTACAAAATTGCAACCGCTTTTTTGTGGATGTTTTTAGGAATATTCGTATGTGTATGGCAAAATACACAAAAAACGGAACGGTCAAGGAAAGAAACATGAGCCGACAATTGCGAAATGTATGAACTTGTACACATTTGTACTGTACAAGTTACAGAAAACAATACAAGCATAAGACAAGATGACAAAAAATAGGGATTGTCTTTTCTCAATTTTAGAGTTAATATGTATATAACGAAGTGATCTGAAAGAAATAAATTGTACAAAATGTACAAAAATGAAGAAACTTTCGGAATAAGTAACAACTTGCCGGCATAAAAGTTGTACTGAATCAGCAAACAGTGGATTAGGAGGATGTTATAACAATGAAAAAGAAAGTATTGGCTGTACTTCTTGCAGCAACAATGGTATTTTCGGTTGCGGCATGTGGAAGTAAAAAAAGTAATGAAAAGAAAGCAACTTCTGGAACCGTAGAGACAGGCGAACAGGCCGAATCGAACGGAATGACAATCGGTATTTGTATGCCAACACAGTCTTCAGAGCGTTGGATCAATGACGGAAATAACATGGAGAAACTTTTGGAGTCCAAAGGATATGAAGTAAAGAAACAGTTCGCAGAAGATGACCCGGCTGAGCAGGTAAAACAGATTGAAAATATGATCGCACAGCAGGTAGATGCACTTGTTATCGCAGCAGTAGACGGTAACTCACTTGCAGCAGTATGTGATCAGGCAAAACAGAATGATATTCCGGTTATCGCTTATGACCGTCTTATCACAGACACAGATGCTATCAGTTACTATGCAACATTTGACAACAAAGGTGTTGGTACAAAGATTGGTGAATATATCAAAGATAAGAAAGAACTCGATAAAGCCAAAGAAGCAGGTGAGTCTTATACAATCGAATTCTTCAACGGATCTCCGGATGATAACAATGCAAAGATGTTACAGGAAGGTATCATGGAAGTTCTTCAGCCATATTTAGATGCTGGTACATTAGTATGTAAGACAGGAAGAACATCTTTCGAAGACACATGTATTTTAAGATGGTCTCAGGAAACAGCACAGCAGTGGTGTGAAAACTACTTATCTTCACAGTATGCTGACGAGAAACTTGACATTGCATGTTCCGCATTTGACGGATTCTCTTACGGTATTAAAGCAGCTTTGACAGGAGCAGGATACACAGAAGAAGATTGGCCACTGATTACAGGACAGGATGCAGAACTTATGGCTGTTAAGAATATTATTGCAGGAACACAGACAATGTCTATTTCTAAAGATACACGTACTCTTGCTGAAGTAGCTTCTACAATGGTAGATGCAGTTTGCCAGGGAAAAGAACCGGAAGTAAATGATACAGAGACATATGATAACGGAAAAATCGTTGTTCCATCTTATCAGTGTGAACCGATTGCGGTTGACAAAGACAACTACAAAGAAATTTTAGTTGATACAGGATATTACACAGAGGATCAGTTAAAATAATTCAATAATGATTTTAGGAGGCGGCGGGTTTCGCCGTCTCTTTATCTTTTAACCAAAACGAAAAGAAAAGGAGAGAGAGCAGATGTCAGATATTATTCTGGAGATGAATCACATTACCAAAGAGTTCTCCGGTGTGAAAGCATTGGATGATGTGAATCTCAAAGTGAAGCGTGGCGAGATTCATGCTCTTTGTGGAGAAAATGGTGCCGGTAAGTCTACATTGATGAATGTTTTGTCGGGTGTATATCCATACGGAACATATAAAGGTGACATTGTGTATAACGGCGAAAAATGTCAGTTTCATAAGATCAAAGACAGTGAATCCAAAGGAATTGTCATCATTCATCAAGAATTAGCGCTCAGTCCGTATTTGTCCATTGCTGAAAACGTGTTTATGAGCAATGAACAGACAAAGATGAAGGGTGTTATAGACTGGAAGACTACTCGTTTGAAATCAAGGGAAATGCTTTCAAAAGTAGGATTGGAGAATGAGAATGTAGACGCTCCGGTAAACTCTTTGGGTGTTGGAAAACAACAACTTGTTGAGATTGCGAAAGCACTGGGAAAGAAAGTAGACTTATTAATTCTGGATGAGCCAACAGCAGCATTAAATGATGAAGAAAGCGCACAACTTCTGGAGATTATGCTGAATTTAAAGAAACAAGGTGTAACGTGTATCATCATTTCCCATAAGTTAAATGAGATCAGTTATGTTGCGGATGCTATTACGATCATTCGAGATGGTAAGACGATCGAGACGCTGAAAAAAGGAGTCGATGAATTTTCAGAGGAACGGATTATCAAAGGAATGGTAGGACGTGAACTTACAAACCGTTATCCGGAGAGAAAAGATTGTCCGATCGGAGATGTAATTTTTGAAATAAAGAATTGGAATGTATTTCATCCGGAGGATCCGCATCGTCAGGTTATAAAGAACTTAAATATGAAGGTACGTGCAGGAGAAGTGGTAGGTCTTGCTGGATTGATGGGAGCCGGACGTACAGAGTTCGCAATGAGTATGTTCGGACATTCTTATGGACAGAAAATCAGCGGGCAGGTACTCATGCATGGCAAAGAAGTAAGTACAAAGACAGTACGGGATGCCATTAAAAATAAAATCGCCTATACATCGGAAGACCGAAAAACATACGGTTTGGTTCTGATCGAAGATATCAAAGAAAATATGACAATGGCAGCTATGCGGTCCTACTATTCGAAAAACGGTATCGTAGATAAGAATAAAGAAATCCTTGATTCAGAGGATTACAGAAAAAAGATTAATGTAAAAACAAATTCCATTCATCAGGCGGTAGGTTCTTTATCCGGTGGAAACCAGCAAAAGGTTGTTTTGGCAAAATGGATGATGACACTTCCGGACGTCTTGATTTTGGATGAGCCGACACGAGGAATTGATGTAGGAGCAAAATATGAAATCTATTGTGTAATCAATGAATTAGCAAAAGCCGGAAAAGCGGTGGTTGTCATTTCTTCCGAAATGCCGGAGATCATTGGTACATGTGACAGAGTGTATGTGCTGAACGAAGGACACATTGCCGGGGAACTGGGCAGGGAAGAATTGTCTCAGGAAAGAATTATGCAATGTATCATGCAGGATAACAATGGGAAAGGGGAATAAACAATGGAAAAGAAGAAAACAGTAAATATTGATTTAAAGCAATACATGATGCTCATTGCTTTGATCGTAATTTTCGTTTTATTTTATGTTTTATCGGGAGGTAAAAATGCCAGTCCGACAAACATTAACAACCTGATCATGCAAAATGGTTACGTTGTTATTCTTGCAACAGGTATGTTGCTTTGTGTATTAACAGGTAACGTTGACCTTGGTGTAGGTTCTGTAGTTGCTCTGGCAGGTGCGGCAGCAGGTATCATTATGATCGACTACCAGATGTCTCCTGTAGTTGCGGTTTTGGCTGCTTTGGCAGTTGGTCTTATTGCAGGTGTATTTGCCGGATTCTTTATTGCATTTTTGAATATCCCGCCATTTGTTGTAACCCTTGCTACTATGTTAATGGGACGTGGACTTACATATACAGTATTGGATGCACAGACAAAAGGTCCTTTCGAGGATACATATGCTAAAATCGGTGGAGGATTCCTCCCGACTGTGCAGATTGATTTTGCAGGTGGGAAGCTGGATCTGGTATGTATCGCAGTTGCAGTTGTGGTTACGGTACTTTTGATCTTATCTGAGATAAAAACAATTAAAACAAACAATAAATACGGTTTTCCGAATATCGCAACATGGCAGCTTATCGTAAAAGATGCAATCATCATTGCGCTTGTATGGTTCTTCTTCTACAAACTGGCATCGTATCATGGAATTCCGATCCAGCTTGTGATCATGGCTGTGATCGTAGGTATTTATCACTTTATTACAAGCAAAACGGTAGCTGGACGTCAGGTTTATGCGTTAGGAGGAAATGCGAAAGCTGCCCGTCTTTCCGGTATCAATACGAAGAAAGTATTTTTCTGGGTATACACAAACATGGGTGTTTTAGCGGCTGTGGCAGGTATTGTATTATCCGCACGTAATGCATCTGCTACACCAAAAGCAGGTGACGGCTATGAGCTCGATGCAATCGGTTCATGTTATATTGGTGGTGCGGCAGCAGCCGGTGGTGTAGGTACAATTATCGGAGCAGTTGTCGGAGCTTTCGTTATGGGAGTTTTGAACAATGGTATGTCACTTGTTGGTATGTCAACTGATTTTCAGAAAGTAGTCAAAGGTATTGTTCTTTTAGGAGCAGTTACTTTCGATGTATTATCAAGCAGAAAGAAAAACTAGTCTATAGAGACACGGAGGCATTTGATGGAGAAGAATACACTCAAATATCAAAAAATTGTAGATAGCATTTATTCCGACATCAAAGGCCGGAAATTAAAAGATGGAGATAAACTGGATTCGGAGAATGAAATCGGTGAGAAATTCAGGGTGAGCAGGCAGACAGTTCGCCATGCACTGGCGGTTTTGGAGAAAAAAGGAATACTGGATAAACGACAGGGAAGCGGAAATTATGTGATCGTTCCCAAAGAGATGAAACTCCAAAATCCGAGCCTTTCCAAAACGATTACAATTGTGAGTACCTACTTGAACAATTACATTTTTCCAAGGATCATCCCGGAAATAGAAAGTGTTCTTGGGGCAAAGGGATATTCTCTTCGTATCGTCTTTACTCACAACCGTTCTGACGGTGAGCGGGCCATTTTGAAGCGACTCCTTCAAGAGGATGATGTGGGCGGTATTATTATTGAGCCTACGAAAAGCGCAATACCGAATTTAAACCGAAATCTGTATGATGAGCTTTTGCGGAAAAATATTCCCATGCTATTTTTCCACAGTTATTATGAAAATATGCCAATTCCACATGTTTCTATGAATGATGTGAGGGCGGGGGCAATTGCAGCCGAGTATCTTATTACACAAGGGCATAAAGCGATTGCGGGAATTTTTAAGATGGATGACGGGCAGGGACCTCGACGCTATGAAGGCTATGCAAGAGCGCTTTTGAAACATGATATGCACCTGCGTGATGAGCAAGTAGTCTGGATTGACAGTGAGCAGCAGAAAGACTTATCACAAAGCGCAGAGATGATCGTGAATCGTCTGAAAGATTGTTCTGCTTGTGTCTGTTATAATGATGAAGTGGCATATAGTCTGATTAAGATACTTGTAGAACGGGGGATACGGGTACCGGAGGATATGTCCATTGTCAGTATTGATAATTCGGATTTATGCGTACTTTCTCAGGTTCAGCTTACTTCTGTGGAGCATCCGATGGAAAAACTTGGAAAGAAAGTAGCAGAACAATTTTTGCAAATGCTTGAGAATGCCAATCAGGATGTGACATATGAATTTCAGCCGGAGATCGTGGTTCGCGATTCGGTATGCAGGTATTATGAAGCGTAAAACAGAAGACCGTTTTCCGTCTTGAAAACCCTCCTTTGATATGCTAGACTATTTACTAGTATTGTATGAGAATTACGGATTATACAACCCGGAGGGGAGAAATGAGAAAAGGAATACGTTTGATTGCGTCTGTCCTTACAGGCGCAATTTTTATGTTAAATTTAGGAATAGTTTCCTATGCAGCAGAGAGTGTCACATATTTGTCAGAAGAAGAGATCCAGAAACAAAAAGAAGACGGAACAGAGAAAACGGCGGAGGAGATTAAGGAAGAGCTTCTTGCAAAGGCAAGAGCTTTGCCGGTAGAAACAAACGAGTTGAAAAACTGGCCGAAAGGCCCGGAAATCTGTGGAGAATCGGGAATCGTAATGGATATGGACAACGGTGCTATTCTCTATGGAAAGTCTATCGATAAGAAATACTACCCTGCAAGTATCACGAAGATCATGACTGCACTTGTTGCATTGGAAAACAGTGAAATGACGGATCTGGTCACATTTTCCGAAAATAGTATTCAGTGTCAGCGTTCCGGATATGCACATATTGCCATGAAAAGCGGAGAACAGATTACGATGCGGGACGCGCTTCATGCCATGATGCTTGCTTCTGCAAACGAAGTGGCTTATGCGATTGGAGAAACGGTAGGCGGTACACATGAGAACTTTGTGAAAATGATGAATGATTGTGCCAGAAAACTGGGGTGTGAGAATACAAATTTTGTAAACACCAATGGTATTTTTGATGAAAATCACTATGTATCGGCGAGAGACATGGCATTGATTGCGAAAGCAGCGTTTTCCAAAAGTGAACTGCTGGATATTATGCAGACATCAGAGTATACTATTCCGGCTACCAATTTAGAAGATGAGGCGAGAACATTTCAGCAGAAGCATAAGATGATGGTGCAGGGCAAATATTACGATCAGTGTTGTATCGGAGGGAAGACGGGATATACGGATCTTTCCTATAATACGCTTGTAACGGCGTTGGAGGAAAATGGAAGACGGATTGTCGTGGTAATACTCGGCTCTAGAGATGAAACATATGAGAACACAAAGGCAATGGCAGATTATGCATTTCAGAATTTTGAACAGATCAGCATTGCAGAGAATGCAGATGTGAAAGAGTTGACAGGAATTCCGGAGAATGCGTCTGTTACAGTTCCTAAGGGAGTTACTTTTCAGGAATTAGACTGTGAGGAAGATGAAAGTGAGGAAATCACGTATTCTTATCAGAAGAATCCAGTGGGAACTATGACTGCAAAGTTGACGAAAGAGCAAAAGATTGAGTTATTGCAGATACAGAAGGACGATGTGCAACCGGATGAAGAGGAGAAAGAAATCTGGTTGACGACAGAACACATTATTATGCTTGTGATCGTGGGAATACTCATTCTGATTCTTTTGATCGTTATTTTGGTGGTCAAAGTAAGAAAGAGAAGGGCAAGAATCAAAAGAAGACGCGAGATGCGAAGACGCAGACAGCAGGAGATGAGAAGAAGAAACCAAAGAAGAGAATTTTAATATAGGATAAAAAGGCAAGAAAATTCCGTGAGAGGAAAATTCTTGCCTTTGTGTGTTTTTATGTACCCGATACAAAGCTGTGTTCTACGGTAATTACAAATTCATACCGTTCATCATGTTCTTTTAATTTTTTACACAGAGTATCTTCCACATCATGTTGTTTTTCTTTGTCATAGTCTCTTGGGACAACCAGATCGAAGATCAGATTTATCTGATTTTTTCCGTCAACGACCCGGAAGTCGTGGATACTACAGGAAGGATCAATTTCTGCGATCAGTGTATTTGCCAGGTTCTGAATGAGCAGTATATTTTCGTCCTCTATTTCAACCGGGTCCATATGTACAACGAGGAAGATTCCTAAGTTTTCGATGGCGTCTCTTTCGATATGGTCTATGATTTCATGGGATTCTGTAATATTGGCATTGTTCGGTACTTCCGCATGAATGGATGCCATACTCCGGTTGGGTCCGTAATTGTGGACGATCAGATCATGGGAACCGATAATGCCGTCATATCCTTCTACAAAGTGTTTGATCCGTTGATACTCTTCCGGGTCTACGGCTTCGCCAAGAAGCGGTTCCAACGTATCTTTTGCAATACCTACACCTGCCCACATGACAACGAGAGCTACGCCGATACCGACGATCCCATCGATGTTGATTCCGGTAAAATAGAAGAACAAAAGCGACAGGATGGTTACGGATGTTGTCAGCACATCTCCCATGGAATCCGTAAATACAGCCATCATCACTTTGGAATCGATCTTTTTTCCTAATTTTCTGTTAAAAAATCCAAGCCATAGCTTCACACCGATAGAAAGGATGAGGATAATCACCGAAGCCATCTGGAAGTTTAAAACTTCCGGAGATTTAATTTTACCAATGGAATCCTTCAGAAAGGTAAACCCAACTTCTAATACGAGAAAAGACACGATGAGTGCAGAAATATATTCCATACGACCATGTCCGAAAGGGTGCTCTTCGTCTGCCGGTTTACTTGCAATCTTTACTCCCACAAAACTGATAAGCGATGAACCTGCGTCCGACAGGTTGTTGAAAGCGTCTGCTGTGACGGACACACTGTGTACCATTAGTCCAACGATAAATTTTACTATGAACAAAAATACGTTACATAAGATGCCCACGATGCTCGCTAGAACGCCATACGCAGTACGAACGGACACTTTTTCTGTATGTTCATAATCTTTTATAAAATGTCTTACTAAAAACTCTGTCATTTAGATTCCCTCTTTTTCTGTTGTTTTATTACATACGAATGTATTATAGTGTATTTTCCTAAATTTGTAAAACGCCAAAATGTACGGTTTATAGTAACGAAACTCTTGACTTTTCGAGGGTTTCGTTATTATAATAAAGCATATATAAGAAAAACGATGACGAAGACAGTAGAATTTTTTTGAAAATTTAAGCGAGCCGGAGATGGTGGAAGCCCGGTATGAGTAGGAACTATTCGAATATCACTTCTGAGTTGCGGATGCTGAAAGTCATGAAGACAACTAAGCACTGCCGGTTTTCTGCCGTTAAAAAGAACGCATATGATAGTATGATGTAACAGGTGGTATAACGATAGCTTCAGCCCTCGTCCTTTTACAGGATGGGGGCTTTTTTGCGAAGGCAAGGATTACGCAAAAGGGACAGGGCTATTTGCAAAAAGGGACACACTAAAAGTGAATTAGGGACGTAGTAAAGTGTAAAAAGTGTACGTCCCCAAGAGAGGAGAATAGACAATGTATCAGAAAGTTTCTACAGATTTGAAATTTGTGGACCGTGAGAAGAAGATTGAGAAGTTCTGGGAAGAGAACAACATTTTTGAAAAAAGTATGGAGAACCGTAAAGAGGGAGAGACCTACACATTCTACGACGGACCGCCGACAGCCAACGGAAAGCCACATATCGGCCACGTATTAACTCGTGTGATCAAAGATATGATTCCGAGATATCGCACAATGAAGGGGTACATGGTACCTAGAAAAGCCGGATGGGATACACATGGTCTTCCGGTAGAGCTGGAAGTGGAGAAACTTCTTGGCTTAGACGGCAAGGAGCAGATTGAAGAATACGGTTTGGAGCCGTTCATTAACAAATGTAAAGAGAGTGTCTGGAAATACAAAGGGATGTGGGAGGATTTCTCCGGTACCGTTGGTTTCTGGGCAGATATGGAACACCCATATGTAACATATGACAATAACTTCATTGAGTCTGAATGGTGGGCGCTTAAGAAAATCTGGGACAAAGGACTTCTTTACAAAGGATTTAAGATCGTTCCTTATTGTCCGCGTTGTGGAACTCCGCTTTCCGCACAGGAAGTAGCGCAGGGATACAAAGATGTAAAAGAGCGTTCGGCTATCGTAAGATTCAAGGTAAAAGATGAAGATGCGTATATCCTTGCATGGACAACAACACCTTGGACACTTCCGTCCAACATCGCACTCTGTGTGAACCCGGAAGAGGACTATGCGAAAGTAAAAGCGGCAGACGGTTATGTATACTACATGGCATGTGCGCTTCTGGATACGGTACTTGGCAAACTTGCGAAGAAGACAGAAGACGGAGAAGAGATTCCGGCTTATGAGGTTTTAGAGACATACAAAGGAACAGACTTAGAATACAAAGAGTACGAGCCGTTATATGACTGTGCATATGAATGTGCAGAGAAACAGCACAAGAAAGCATTCTACGTGACATGCGACACATACGTAACATTGACAGACGGTACGGGTGTGGTTCATATCGCTCCTGCATTCGGTGAAGACGATGCAAAAGTAGGACGCAAATACGATATGCCGTTCGTTCAGCTTGTAAATGAAAAAGGTGAAATGGGAGAGACAACTCCATTTGCCGGATTATTTGTAAAGAAAGCAGATCCGGAAGTATTAAAAGACTTAGAAGAAAGAAAGCTTCTTTTCGAGGCTCCGAATTTCGAGCACAGCTATCCGCATTGCTGGAGATGTGACACACCGCTTATTTACTATGCACGTGAATCATGGTTTATCAAGATGACCGACGTGAAAGAAGATCTGATCAGAAATAACAACACGATCAACTGGATTCCGGAAAGCATCGGAAAAGGACGTTTCGGCGATTGGCTCGAGAACGTACAGGACTGGGGCATCAGCCGTAACCGTTACTGGGGAACACCGCTAAATATCTGGGAGTGTGAATGCGGACACCAGCATTCCATCGGAAGCATTGCGGAATTAAAAGAAATGTCCGACAATTGCCCGGATGATATCGAGCTTCACCGTCCATACATCGACGAAGTGACGATACGTTGTCCAAAATGTGGAAAACCGATGCACCGTGTTCCGGAAGTGATCGACTGTTGGTTTGACAGCGGTTCCATGCCGTTTGCACAGCACCACTATCCATTTGAAAATAAAGACTTGTTCGAGCAGCAGTTCCCGGCAGACTTTATTTCTGAGGCAGTTGACCAGACACGTGGATGGTTCTACTCCTTACTTGCAATCTCTACACTTGTATTTAACGAGGCGCCATATAAAAATGTAATCGTTCTTGGACATGTGCAGGATGAGAAGGGACAGAAGATGAGTAAGTCCAAAGGAAATGCAGTCGACCCGTTTGCAGCATTGGAAGAGTACGGAGCAGACGCGATCCGTTGGTACTTCTATATCAACAGTGCACCTTGGCTTCCGAACCGTTTCCACGGCAAGATCGTAACAGAGGGCCAGAGAAAATTCATGGGTACATTATGGAATACGTACGCATTCTTCGTGCTCTATGCGAATATTGATGAGTTTGACGCGACAAAATATACACTGGAATATGAGAAACTTCCGGTTATGGATAAATGGTTACTGTCCAAACTGAATACACTGATCAAAACAGTAGACGATAATTTGGCAAACTACCGCATCCCGGAAAGTGCAAGAGCACTTCAGGATTTTGTAGATGATATGAGTAACTGGTATGTAAGAAGAAGTCGTGAACGTTTCTGGGCAAAAGGAATGGAGCAGGATAAGATCAACGCCTACATGACACTTTATACAGCGCTTGTAACTGTTGCGAAAGTGGCAGCTCCGATGATTCCGTTTATGACAGAAGACATTTACCAGAACCTTGTGAGAAGTCTTGACAAAACTGCACCGGAAAGTATCCATCTCTGTGATTTCCCTGTTGCAAATGAAGCATGGATCGACACAGAGTTGGAGGAAAATATGGATGAAGTTCTGAAGATTGTTGTAATGGGTCGTGCATGCCGTAATACAGCAAATATCAAGAACCGTCAGCCAATCGGAAGAATGTTCGTGAAGGCAGAAAAAGCGCTTCCGGAATTCTACCAGGAGATTGTGGAAGAAGAACTGAATGTGAAGACAATGGAATTTACAGATGATGTCAGAGCATTTACTTCTTATACATTCAAACCACAGCTTAAAACAGTCGGACCGAAATACGGCAAACTGCTTGGTGGAATCAAGGCACATCTTTCTGAACTGGATGGAAATGCAGCGATGGATGAGTTAAATGCAACGGAGAGCCTGAAGTTCGAAGTAAATGGTCAGGAAGTGACATTATTCCGTGAAGATTTACTCATTGATATGGCACAGACAGAAGGCTATGTATCCGAAGGTGATAATACAATGACAGTTGTTCTTGATACAAACCTTACAGAAGAGCTTCTGGAAGAAGGTTTCGTAAGAGAGATCATCAGTAAGATCCAGACCATGCGTAAAGAAGCTGACTTTGAAGTGACAGATAAGATCAAAGTATATTATGATGGCACCGAAAAAGCAGAAGCTGTTTTCGAGAAATATGCAAAAGAAATTGGAGAAGAGGTTCTTGCAACAGAAGTTGTAAAGGAAACACCGGCAGGATACACGAAAGAGTGGAACATCAACGGTGAAAATGTAGCCATGGGTGTAGAAAAATAGGAGGTCAAGGATGCGTACAACATTTGAAAAAGAGAAATTTCAGGAAGTTGTAAAAAATAATGTAAAAAGACTTTACAGAAAAACAATTGAAGAAGCGAACCAACAACAGTTGTTTCAGGCTGTCTCATATGCTGTAAAGGATGAGATCATTGACAAATGGCTTGCAACACAGGAGCAGTTCAAAAAGAACGATCCAAAGACAGTATATTATATGTCTATGGAGTTCTTGATGGGCCGCGCCCTTGGAAACAATCTGATCAATATGACAGAATATAAAGAAGTAGCAGAGGCTCTTGATGAAATGGGAATCAATCTGAATGCGATTGAAGATCAAGAGCCGGATGCGGCTCTCGGTAATGGAGGTCTCGGACGTCTGGCAGCATGTTTTCTCGATTCGCTGGCAACATTAGGGTACTCAGCATATGGATGCGGTATCCGCTATAAGTATGGAATGTTCAAACAAAAAATTGAAAATGGCTACCAGATTGAGACACCGGATGACTGGTTAAAAGATGGGAATCCGTTTGAAATTCGTCGTGATGAGTATACAAAGGAAGTAAGATTCGGTGGAACGATTCGCATTCACTATAATGAGGAAACAAAAAGAAATGAATTCATTCAGGAAAACTTTGAATCGGTTCGTGCCATTCCGTATGATATGCCAATCGTAGGTTATGGAAATAATGTAGTGAACACACTTCGTATCTGGGATGCGGAGGCGATCACGAATTTCCATTTGGATTCCTTTGACCGCGGAGAGTATCAAAAAGCGGTGGAGCAGGAGAATCTTGCGAAGACCATTGTGGAAGTATTATATCCGAATGATAATCATTATGCGGGAAAAGAGCTTCGTCTGAAACAGCAGTATTTCTTTATTTCTGCAAGCTTACAGGAAGCAATTGAAAAATATTTGCGGGAGCATGATGATATTCGCAAATTCCATGAGAAAGTAACGATTCAGATGAATGATACGCACCCGACTGTTTCTGTAGCAGAACTTATGAGACTTCTTATGGATGAACAGGGACTTGAATGGGATGAAGCGTGGGAAATTACAACGAAAACATGTGCCTACACAAACCATACGATCATGGCAGAAGCACTTGAAAAGTGGCCGATCGACTTGTTCCAGAGACTTCTTCCGAGAGTTTATCAGATTATAGAAGAAATCAACCGTCGCTTTGTAGACGAGATCCGAGCAAGATATCCGGGAAATGAAGACAAAGTGCGGAAGATGGCGATTCTATATGATGGACAGGTGAAAATGGCGCATCTTGCCATTGTTGCAGGATATTCCGTAAACGGTGTGGCAAGACTCCATACAGAGATCTTGAAGCATGAAGAGCTGAAAGATTTTTACGAAATGATGCCGGAGAAGTTCAATAATAAAACCAATGGTATTACGCAGAGACGTTTCTTATTACATGGAAATCCGCTTCTTGCAGACTGGGTAACCGCGCACATCGGAAAAGGCTGGATCACAGATCTCTCCCAGATGGCGAAATTAAAACCGCTGGCAGAAGATCCGAAAGCCTGTGAAGAATTTATGAGCATCAAGTATAAGAATAAAGAGCGGCTTGCAAAATATATTCTGGAGCACAACGGTGTAGAAGTGGACCCACGTTCTATTTTCGACGTGCAGGTAAAACGTCTCCATGAGTATAAACGTCAGCTTCTGAACATTTTACACGTGATGTACCTTTACAATAAGATCAAAGAACATCCGGAACTGTCTTTCTATCCGAGAACATTTATCTTTGGAGCCAAAGCGGCAGCAGGATACAGACGAGCAAAACAGACGATCAAACTGATCAATTCCGTTGCAGATGTGATCAACAATGACAGAAGTATCAATGGAAAGATCAAAGTTGTGTTTATTGAAGACTATCGTGTATCCAACGCAGAACTTATTTTTGCCGGTGCGGATGTTTCTGAGCAGATTTCTACAGCTTCTAAGGAAGCTTCCGGTACAGGAAATATGAAGTTTATGTTAAACGGTGCTCCGACACTTGGAACAATGGATGGTGCCAATGTGGAGATTGTAGAAGAGGTGGGCATAGAAAATGCATTTATTTTCGGATTAAGTTCTGATGAAGTCATTCATTTTGAAAATTACGGCGGATACAATCCTGTTGATATTTATAACAATGACTGGGAAGTCAGACGTGTGGTCGATCAACTTGTAGATGGAACGTATTCTTACGGAGATCATGAGATGTACAGAGATTTATACGACTCTCTGCTCAATACAAATAGCAGTGATCGTGCAGACACATACTTCATTTTGAAAGACTTCAGAAGTTATGCCCAGGCTCAGGAAAATGTGGAAAAAGCATATAGGGATAAAGACAGATGGGCAAAAATGGCATTGCTTAATACTGCATCTTGTGGTAAATTTACATCAGACAGAACCATTCAGGAATATGTGGATGAGATCTGGAAGCTTGACAAGGTGACAGTAGACTTATAGGAGGTATGCTTATGATTTATGACAATTTTTTAATGCAGGAAAGTATTGACGGCTTTAGCGGAGCTACACAGAATATCGGAAGCTACAGCAATGTGGGAGACAGTATAGGTATGGTTATCGTGTCCATCTATCTGCTTTTTCTTGGAGCATTTCTGATCGGAGCAATTATAGATTATTTGCTTAGAGGTTTCGGAATGTATAAGATGGGGAAAGCAGAAGGAAAGAATAACCCTTGGCTTGCATTTATTCCTTTCGCAAGAGTATATTTTCAGGGAGAACTTGGCGGAGAGATTCGGTTTAAAGAGAAATCTATTAAAAATCCGGGAATCTGGCTCATTATCGTGCCAATTATTGTTGATGTAGTTGCAGTGATAGGATATTTTATTTTTATGATTGTAACAATGGTAGGAACGATAAGTACTGATGGAGGATATGCTTCTGAAAGTGCGATACTTGGTATGGTATCTGGATTTATTGTATTTTTAGTCATTGCGTTGGTTTTCGGCATTATATATCAGGCATTTATAAATGTACTGTATGTGCTTGTAAATCATCAGATTTATGAAAAATATACATCCAGAAACATGGCAATTATCCATGCGGTTTTGGGGACTTTGATTCCTCTTTACCAGTCCGTGTGTATGTTTATTTTTGGAAGACGTGCAGAGCAGGAAAGTGAGCGTAGACATCAGATGGATATGGATAATTCCAATGCCGCCTATGTAGAAATCCCTCCGTACGAGGAGACGAAGAGCACAGAAGATACAAATGAATAAGTTTTAGGAATAATAGAAAAGATTGCGGAATATCTTATATATAGGAGGTATTCCGCAATTTTTGTTTTAGAGGCTGTTTTTGTCAGAAGGGAGGAAGTTATGAATAGAAAATTTCGAAAAATAACGATTGCAGCGGTATTTTTGTTTTTGGTTCCTTACATTATTACTGTATTTATGAATGGGAGCCATATGAAAAAAGATACAAACTCCTCTCTGAAACAAGTGAAAGTACAATCAGGAAATTCATGGAAAAAAGTCCCTTTGGAGGAATATTTTATTGGAATTCTGGCAAAGGAGATTGATGTAGCGTATGAGGAGGAAGCGTTGAAAGCGCAGGCAATTCTGACTCGGACAAACATTTATCGTGAAATATCGGAAAATAAGGAAACTATTTTCCCGGGAGAGTATATGACATATCGGGAGATGGAAAAAGCTTGGGGGAAGCAAGAAGCACAGGAAATCAGGAAACGTCTGCAAAAGGTGATGGAGGAAACGGATGAAAAGATTGTAATGTATGAAGGGAAACCGGCATTAGCTCCGTTCCATAGATTGAGTAATGGAAGTACAAGGGATGGAACGGAGGTTTTTGGAAATGATTCTTATCCATATTTGAGAAAGAAAGATTGTCCAAAGGATGTGGAGTCTAAATTAGAACTGCAGACGTTAACCCTTACATATGAAGAGGTGAAAGAATATTGCAGGCCGTTTCTTTTGGCGGTAGATAAGAAAGAAAGTGAGAGAAAATTTACCGCGGAAGATTTTGAAATTACAAAGGTGGACTCTTCCGGATACGTGATCAAAATACGGATTGGCGGGAATATTTATTCTGGTGAAAAATTTCGGGAGGCATTGGGTCTGCCTTCTGGATGTTTTATGCTGCAGGATCAGGAAGGAAGTCTTAAAATTACAACAAAAGGGGTTGGACACGGGGTAGGGATGAGTCAGTATACAGCAAATGAAATGGCAAAAGAGGGGAAAAACTGTGAGGAAATTCTGTCTTACTTTTTTGAAGGAACGGAACGTAGGCAAGTAGCCGAAATTTTATTAAATATCGAATAATGCAATGGCTTTCTGGCAAAAATAGTGTCAGAGGTGATGAATATGAAAAAAAATCTAGAACCTTCCAATAACAGGAAGGGCATTGCTGCAGCTTTGGTCATTTGTTTCGTCGCAGCCATTGTAATGGTGGGAACATATACATTTAACCGGTACAAAGACGGGACAAAGAAAGAATTGGCGCAGCTTGAAGAAAAAGGGACAAAAGAAGAGGAGACACAAAACACGAGTGTAAAGCAGGATATGGTGACCAACACACCGAAGGATCCGGTAAATGAAGAACTTCATACAACTGGTGAAAGCCCGGTAGAAGAGAAACCGATTCAGAATGACACTTCCGGGGGAACAGGAAAGTTGTCTTTCGAGCCACAGCTTAATTTCAATGAGGACAAGCTGATCCTTTGGCCGGTAGATGGAGAAGTGCTTTTAAGCTACAGTATGGACAAAACCGTATATTTTAAGACACTGGATCAGTACAAATACAATCCGGCTCTGATTATAGGCGGTGCCGTAGGGGATCAGGTGCTGTCTGTGGCAAAAGGTCTTGTAAAATCTATTGATGTAACGGCACAAACAGGAACAACCGTAACAGTGGATTTAGGAAATGGGTATGAAGCCATTTACGGACAACTTAAGGAAGTTCCGGTGAAGGTGGGAGATTATGTGGAAACAAAAACAGTACTGGGATATTTAAGTGAGCCGACAAAATATTATAGTGTAGAAGGATGTAACTTGTATTTTGAAATGAGAAAAGATGGAGAACCGATTAATCCGTTGGAATATCTAGGTGAATAATCAATTGGGGACGTAGTATTTTTTAATTTTACTACGTCCCCAATTGAGTTTTACTGTGTCCCTTTTTGCAATTTGTCCTGTCCCCTACACATAAATGCTATCCTAGCAGATACACATACATCACAACAAAGTGGCATGCGCTGCCTGCCATAACAAACAGGTGGAAAATTTCATGACTTCCAAAATTCTGATGTTTTTTATTAAAGACATTTAATTTTAATCCATAGATTATGCCGCCAATCGTGTAAATGATACCGCCGACCAAAAGCCAAATGAAAGCCGGGGTGGAAAGTTTTGCGTAAATGGTAGGGAGTGCAAGAATACAAGTCCATCCCATTGCAATATAGAGTATGGATGAGAACCACTTTGGGCAATAAATCCAAAAGGCTTTGATCAGGATTCCAATCATAGCAAGACTCCATACGATAGTGAGAAGAGTAGATCCTATACGTCCTTTCAGAACGAGAAGACAGATAGGTGTGTAACTTCCGGCGATCATAACGGAAATCATCATATGGTCAAATTTTTTCAATCTTTTATTTATTTTCTCGGAAATGTCCAAGGAATGATAAATAGTACTTGCACTATACAAAAGGATCAGGCTTCCGATATAAACAGCAAAAGAAATAAGATAAATCTTATCGGTCTTATGGGCAGCCTTGGTAAGAAGTGGTGCTGCGGCAATGATAGCTGCGACAGCGCCGATGAAATGAGTGATTGCGCTTCCGGGATCTTTTAGTTTCATGACATTTGTTGACATAATTATTCCTCCAATGAATATGAATATATAATACATGGTTTTTAAAACTACATTAAGTATATTCAAATACTACTACAATTATTCTAAAAAAGCAACCTTATGATTGAAAATAGTTTGGCGATGGGATATCATAAAATAAATAAGAACGAACGGAGAGTTATGCAATGAAAGTAGCAGTTATCCTTACAGGATTTTTGAAAGACTATGTGGAATCTTATTTTAAAACGACAAATATAGATTGTGATTTGTCGTTTTTTATTTATGAAAACTTCGCGCATGCCGGTGAATTGTATGTTGAACTTGAAAAAGACTATGATGGATTTCTTGTCAGTGGTCCGGTTCCCCGTGCGGCTATCTCTCGCAGAGTAATTAAACTGAATAAACCGGTTGTTTCCTTTGGCAGTAATGCCTTATGCTATTATGAAACATTTTTTCAAGTGCAATACAAAGAAAGAGACTTCTATTTGGAGCACGGGTATTTTGATCTTTTGGAATGGAATCCTGAATCATGTCTGCTTTACCAGTATTTAGAAAAAGGTGAATTTAATTGTTTGTTATATGACGTTTATAGAAATACAAATTCTTACACATTAGAGCAGCTTTGTGAAATGGAGGAAAAGATTAAGAATAAGCATATACGACTTTGGAAAGAAAATAAAATACAATATTCTGTTACGCGGTTTAGTAATATTATGCCGGAACTGTTGGAAAATGGTGTGAAGACATATTTTGTCTATCCTAAATATGAAATTTTACAGGAAGCTTTGGCGATACTTTTACAGGATATTCATTTAAAAACAATGGTACATACACAAAATAAAATTACGGCTCTGAATGAACGATTTGTTGAGAATGTATTTCACCCATCTGAAAAGAAAGGTGGATATTCGTCCGCTCAGGATATATTTGAAGAACAATATAAAACTTTGATAAAAAGGACGGGCATTTCGTTGGCATATGCGCAACGACTTATGGGGGCATTTCAACAATTAGACCAAGAATATCTTACATCTCAGACATTAGCGGATGCACTTCGTATTACAACGAGGAGTGCAAATCGATTGTTAACAAAATTATCTGCAAGTGGAATCGTGGAAGAAGTAGAACAGCAACACAGTTTTACACGGGGACGTCCGGAGAAGATATATCGGGTATTGATGAAATAAGAAAAGGAAGGGTTTCGTATGAAAGTACGAAACCCTTTGAATCTTTTATAGTTATATACTATGCGCATTCAGCCATTTTACAGCGCAATGGGCGAATACTGCAACAGAATTTTTGATGCCGCTTTCATTGAAAACAACTTTCGAGTTGTGACTAATATAAGGATAGCCTTCCTGCTTGTCACCAAGGCTGATTCTAAATAACACGCCTGGAACTTCTTTTAACACTTCAGAGAAATCTTCGGAGCCCATGATCTGAGGGAGCATCATAGTCATTTTTTCGCCGACAAGTTCTTTGGCATATTCAAACATTTCATCTCCGACTTCATAATCATTTACAGTAGCAGGCAGTTCGCTTAAGAAAATAACTTCCGCATTTCCACCGTACATTGCCGCTGTCTGTTCTGCGATTTCTTTCAAACGCCGTTTTGCTAAAGCCCGTACACTCTCTTCGTAAGCGCGGATACTTCCGCACATAAATCCACTTTCCGGGATAGCATTTCCAGCTTTGCCGGCATTGATTTGTCCGATTGTCAGTGCAAGTGCACTGCCACGAGGTTTTTCAGAACATTCAATGGATTGCAGATTATGATAAATCTGACATAAAATCTGGATTGGATTAATTCCTGATTCCGGGCTTGCACCATGAGCACTCTTGCCGTGCACAGTAATTCGGAACATGTCGGCAGAGGCCATCATAGCGCCACGTGTATAGCCGATCACGCCGGTCGGAACATGATTTCTGGCAACAACTTGGTGGAATGCCATACAGGCATCTATATCCGGTGATTTTAAAACTCCGGATTCAATCATAAGTTTTGCTCCACCGCCGCCTTCTTCGCCGGGCTGGAACATGAATTTAATCCGTCCTTTTAAAAGAGATTTATGCTCCATAAGAATTTTTGCAACTCCGAGAAGAGCGGCAGTATGCGTGTCGTGTCCGCATGCATGGCTGACACCTGGAACTTTACTGCTAAATGGGAGTCCGCTTTCTTCAGGAATTGGAAGCGCATCCATGTCAGCACGTAAAAGTAATGTTTTTCCTGGTTTTCCACTATCTAATACTGCAATAACTCCGGATTGACAAATACATTCCGGCTCATATCCCATTTCTTTTAAATGCGTCATAACAAACTCAGTTGTTTTTGGGAGATCCAAAAGCAATTCTGGATATTGATGGAGTTCTCGTCTCCATGCAATGACTTCATTTTCAATTTTTTCTGCTTCTTTTATAAAATCTACCATAATCCACCTCTTTATTGTGGTACGCCTACGTGATCCGGAATCGGACATTTATAAACCCGGCCTTCCATCTGTTTATCAAATACTTCTTTCGCCTGCTTGATCAATTCAGGATTTTCGATTAATTTTGCACCATATACAGCCATCACTTTGGCAGCATAAATCATTCCCTTTTCACCAATACTGCTTCCGGCACAGGCAGTAAACTGCCAGCTATGAGCAGGAGCACCCATATTTGTACATGCAGTAAAGAAATATGCTGTTGGGAGAAGGTGCATGACGTCTCCGATATCTGTGGAACCATAACTGTTAAAAGAAGTCACTTTTCCAGGGCCGGTGTAAAGGTGCGTATCCTTTGAAAGACCATACTTTTTCGTTGTTGCTTTTGCAGAATCTGCTGTTTTTTCATCCAAAGCGGCTGCGAAAGCAAGTTCTTCTTCGGACCAAGGTTCCTGTGGAATTTCATTCATTGCTTCAGCTACAACATTTGCTAACACGATATTATTTTGCGTATTGTAGCAGCCGCCGAGAAATTCTACTTCAACAGTCGTGTCCGTCATCATTGCGGCACCATTCGCAACACAAACAAGTCGTTCATATACATCTTCTACCACTTCTCTGGAAAAGGCTCTGACATAGTACCAGACTTCTGCTTCGTCCGGTACGATATTAGGTACAACACCGCCATTTGTGATCGTGTAATGAATCCTCACATCAGATGGGACGTGTTCTCTCAAATAGTTGGCTCCAACATTCGTCAATTCAACTGCATCCAAAGCGCTTCTTCCGTTTTCCGGTGCATTTGCCGCATGAGATGTTTTTCCATGAAAATGGAATTTCATGGAATTTACAGCAGTAGAAACGCCGGTAGTTGCTTCGTTGATTTTATTCGGATGGAAGTTTAC
Source organism: Lachnospiraceae bacterium EP-SM-12S-S03 (assembly GCA_020540725.1). Lineage (GTDB taxonomy): Bacteria > Bacillota > Clostridia > Lachnospirales > Lachnospiraceae > Faecalimonas. The sequence goes on along the minus strand of JAJBSL010000016.1, from coordinate 23,978 downwards.
AGCTACATCAATCCCTTCAAATGCACCGCCTCTTGCCATCAGTGGTTTCCCGGTTAACAATTCTTCTCCTGGACACATAAAAAGTGCAATGGTTCCGGGAAGATTTCTTTTGATCATTTCTTCTTTTAAACCAATGGCACCGCCTACATGTGCGGTACAAAGAAGGTTGTGGCCGCATCCGTGACCGTAAGGTTGTCCTTCAATTGTTTCTTTTGTGGAGCTTACGCGTTGGCTTAATCCGGGAAGTGCATCGAACTCACCCATAAATCCAATAACCGGATGCCCACTTCCGAAAACAGCTTTGATTGCAGTTGGAACTCCTCCAACACCGGTTTCAACCTGGAAACCTTCTTCCTTCAATAATTCTACAACTTTTTCCTGTGCTTTATATTCTTTGAATCCAGCTTCCGGATGATTCCAAATGAATTTGCTTAATTCGTCGAGGCGTTGACGTTTTTCTTCTACTGCCTCAACAGCTATTTTCCCTACCATAAATTTTACCTCCTGCTTTTAAAAAATTAGCGGACATATAATGCTTGCAAATGCTACGGAAACAATCGTAACGGTAACAAAACCACCGATGATCATTTTTGGCAGCATATAGTCCATTGCTTTTTGGCGTTCGTCGCCTTCCCACTCAAAGGAATCCACACCTTCTGTAGTGATGATCTGTGTAGCCGGATACGCAAGCATACATGTTACACCGATTGCGGCAGAAGCATAAGGAGAGTAACCTAAAAGTTTTCCTACGATACCACAGATTACTACGATTCCGATAGAGCAGATTAAAAGGATACCAAATACCGGAATGATCATGCTTAAAAGGGCGGATGGAGAAACTTTCGCAAGACTTCCAGGGAGCATTAACAATAAACCGAATGTAATGATACCCGTAGAGGAAGATTTAGAAAAAATATCTCTTTCCAAAAATCCGATTCTTGCAAAAATCACACCAAATAGAAGATAAGCAATATTTGGATTTAAAATATAATTTACCGGGTCAGACCCTGGGATTACAGTCATTTTACCTACGAAATCAGCAAGGCAGGCTACTAAAGCAACTTTACAAATATAAATTGTATTGGATCTTAATTTCTGAGGAGTTTCTTTGAAAATCCTCATGCTTGGAAGCTTAAACTGTGATTTCTGTTCTGTGTTTTGTTTGAAATATCCGCTCTGGCGTTTATTTCTTAAGTCTTTTCGGATACAGAATGTAGAAATTGGAATTCCGAAGAACTTCTGTACGGAAAGCACTAATACAGCAAAAGCAGCCAATTCCGGACGTTTTGCCGCCTCAGCAGCACCTGTAACAATAATTCCGGCAACGGTAGAACCGGCAACAGGAGGAGCAGCAATCAATGCGTATTCTCTTCCAAATAATAATGAACCAACAGTGAAACAAATGAGCGCAATTGCCCCGATGGAAACTAAGGAAATCACTACCGTTTTCCATTCGCGTATCATTTCTTCTAAGTCAATAAGTGTACCGATATTTGTGATCATAAATGCAGTACCAAAGTTAGTCATAACAGCGACTAAACCGGACTGAGTAGTAATATCTTTCGGTAAGACCCCGCTCCAGAATCCTGCTAAAAATAGTACGCAGGCAAATAGCAAGGATGAAATGGCTCCTTTTGTTTTTTTCGATAAAATCTCTCCGATCGAATATACGATCAGACAGCCTGTGATACAAGTTAAAGGGTTCCAAAAACTCATACTTTCGTTCCTCCTAACATACGATTGTTGAATAGACATGTTCAGTTTTGTGTACACACTTACATAGCAATTTATATACGGTCATTAAAATGCTTATTAAAGACGTTTTTATACGTTTTAAGGACGAATATATAAATTGTGATTTTTGTTAACGATATATCATTTAAACATAATATACATATAAAGGAATATAAAGTCAACTATAATTGTAAACTTAGTATAAAATATACAAAGAATAAAGGTGAAAATTGTCGAAAAATATGTCTTTAAATAACAGAGAAATGTCCTTAAATAATATGAAATTTCAAAGTAAGACGGAGTGGAGAAAATTTTAGTGAAAGCAGACTGGTTTGACAAACATATAATTATCTGTTATGATAACTAAGTTAACTTTGTATATACCCTTTACTTGGTGACAGGTAGAGGGTATTTTTTATGATATAGGAAATTCCTTCGGAATCCTATATCATAAAAAACACTTCGTGTGAGGATGCGCAGCTCGCGGCAAGGAGTTTATTACTTCGTAACCGCTCGCGTGCGCAGATTGCACAGTTGTGCAATCTTTTTTGTACATAGGAGATTCCTTTGGAATCATAGAAAATATAGAAAATGAGGAAGTATAGATATGGAAAATATGAATTTTGAAAATTTGGGACTATGTCCCGAGATAGTAAAGGCAGTTAAGCATATGGGATTTGAGGAACCATCGCCGATTCAGGCAAAGGCAATCCCGGCAATGCTGGAAGGAAAGGATTTGATCGGTCAGGCACAGACCGGGACTGGAAAGACCGCGGCATTCGGTATTCCATTATTACAGAAGATAGATCCAAAAAATAAGAAACTGCAAGGAGTTGTCCTCTGTCCGACCAGAGAACTTGCCATTCAGGTTGCGGAAGAAATTCGAAATCTTGCAAAGTATATGCATGGGATCAAAGTGCTTCCGATTTACGGAGGACAGGAGATCGTGAAGCAGATTCGCTCGTTAAAAAGCGGAACCCAACTTATTATCGGGACTCCGGGACGTGTAATGGACCACATGCGGAGAAAAACCATCAAAATGGATCATCTGCATACTGTCGTGTTGGATGAGGCAGATGAGATGCTGAATATGGGATTCAGGGAAGACATTGAGACGATTTTGGAAGGGGTTCCGCAAGACAGGCAGACGGTTTTATTTTCAGCGACTATGCCGAAGCCGATTTTGGAAATTACAAAAAAATATCAGAGAAATGCGGAAGTGATTAAAGTTACGAAAAAAGAATTGACGGTTCCGAATATTGAACAATTTTACTATGAAGTAAAGCCAAAAAATAAAGAAGAAGTGTTAAGCCGTCTTTTAGATATTTACACACCGAAACTCTCGGTTGTTTTCTGTAATACGAAGAAACAGGTGGATCTTCTTGTAAATGCCCTTCTTGGAAGAGGATATTTTGCAGCAGGACTTCACGGGGACATGAAACAAGAGCAGCGCGACCGTGTCATGCAAGGATTTCGAAGTGGCAAGACAGATATTCTTGTTGCGACAGATGTGGCAGCTCGTGGAATTGATGTAGATGAAGTAGAGGCTGTGTTTAATTATGATCTTCCGCAAGATGATGAATACTATGTACACCGTATTGGAAGAACAGGTCGTGCAGGCCGTATCGGACGTTCATTTTCCTTTGTATCCGGAAAAGAAGTTTATAAATTAAAGGAAATCCAACGGTACTGCAAAACAAAGATTTATGCGCAGAAGGTACCATCTCTTGATGATGTTGCAAATACAAAGATTGAAAACATTTTGGATGATGTGGATCGTATCATTGAAAGTGAAGATCTTACATCCATGATGGAAGCGATTGAAAATAAAGTCAATCATTCCGATTATACAGCTATGGATATTGCGGCAGCATTTCTGCAGATGTGTGCAGGTATGACAAAAGAAGATGCAGAGGATGAATTTGATTTTGGAGACACCGGAGCAGAAGATCCGGGAATGGTACGCCTTTTTATTAATATTGGCAAAAAGCAGAGAGTGAGACCGGGAGACATTGTAGGTGCACTTGCAGGAGAGAGTGGTATGCCGGGGAAATTAATCGGAACCATTGACATGTTTGATAAGTATACATTTGTAGAAGTTCCGAGGGAATATGCGAAAGATGTACTGGAAGCCATGAAGCATGCAAAAATTAAAGGCAAGACGATTGCCATAGAGCCGGCAAACCAGAAATAAAACTGGCATGGTTCATAAATGTAGAATTGGCAGTGTTCATACAACCAGATTAGTGCTATGATTGTCCTCAATAAAAGGCATGAAATAAGGCACTGAGAAAGGATGAGAAACATGAGAAAAGAAAATACTACATTGATAAAATTGACGGAAACCGCTCTCATGGCTGCGCTTTGCTATGTGACATTTACGTTTTTACAGATTAAGATACCGCTACCAGGTGGAGATGCCAGTTCGATTCATCTTGGAAATGCAGTTTGTGTACTTGCAGCGTTAATGTTAGGTGGCGTGTACGGCGGATTAGCGGGAGCGATCGGGATGTCCATTGCGGATATTATGGATCCGGTTTACATTACAGTAGCGCCGAAGACATTTGTTTTAAAATTATGCATCGGTCTGATCACGGGATTGGTAGCGCATAGAATTGCAAAGATCAACGAGAGTACAGATCGAAAATATGTTTTGAAATGGAGCGTGATCGCTTCGGCAGCAGGTCTTGCTTTTAACGTTGTAGCCGATCCGGTTGTCGGATATTTTTACAAAATGTATATTCTTGGACAACCGCAGACAGCGGCAGAGGTTCTTGCAAAACTGAGTGCAGTGACAACACTTTTTAATGCCGTAGTATCGGTAGTGCTTGTGGGATTTGTTTATAATGCTGCAAGACCGGTACTTTTAAAGGGTGGTATGATTCCAAGGGCCAAGAAAGTCGTTTAGTGCAATGAGAGTTTTACTCTGCTTTCACAGAGTAAAACTTCATTTCAAATGTAGCGCCGCCGCCGGGAGTATCTTTTATTAGGATGGAAGTGTGCATCCGGTCTGCCAGCATCTTCGCAATGCTGAGTCCAAGACCGGAATGCTGCTTATCATTTCTCGAGGCGTCAGCGCGATAAAAGCGATCAAAAACGTGTGGTTTCATCGCATCGGGAATACCTATACCATGGTCAACCACAGATATCGTGACAAATTGTCTGTCTGTCTTTGCATCAAGAATAATCTCTGAACCACAATCACATCCGTAGGAAATTGCATTATCCAGCAATATACAGAGAATCTGATAAATCCACTGTGCATTTCCATGTATTTCCGGAAGAAATTCTTTCGGAAGTTTTAATTTTAGGGAAATTCCTTTGGACTCACAAAGCATTTCATAGTTTTCCAATATTTGTAATAATACGGAATCAATTTCTACATTTTCTGTGGAAGGAATGAAACTTTCTTCTGCGGAAGACAAAAGAAGAAGATTTTTAAGCAGATTGCCGGAGCGGATACATTCACGCTCGATTAGACCGGCCATTTTTTCGGCACGCTCGGGCATTGTCTTTATCACAGAAGCGCTTGTCTGAATCACTGCAAGCGGAGAGCGGAGTTCATGGGAAGCGGCAGAAATAAATTCGTTTTGTTTTTCGTGGTACATTTCTATAGGTTTTACGGCCTGTTTTACAAGTTTACAGCTTGTAATGTAAAGGCTCAGGATACCGAGCGTTTCTAATAAGAGAAACAGAAGAAGCTGGAAGAAAAATTCCCGATGCAGTTCACTTGTATCAGATAGAAGGACCATGGAACGAAATCCCGTATCTGCAGAGATGACCAAAACAGTTGCCATATAAGTGTCGTGATGCTCTCCTTTGACTGTAAACAGAGAAGATTTGGAAATTGAAAGAGAATGAGGCTTTGAACGGGTATCGACACCTTCCTTTAAAGCTTTATTTTTGGCAAGTTTCAAAAGATCTTCCCGGTTTGTTCTTGGGGTCCATGCTCCCGGGAAGAAAAGGGGTGTTCCATTATCTTCGATATGAATGATCAAATGGCCATCTGCTTCCAGGCTGGAGAGCCAATCGTCTGAAAAACCGGATGTTCCTTCCAAACGATGGGTCAGGTCTAGAAGCTGGCTTTGGAAAAGTCCTGTTTCCTGGCTGGAGTTCAGGCGGGTCTGATAGAAAAACGCGATGACAAGCACAAGCGTTAAGATTCCGCTTGTTGTAAAAAAGAATAAGGATGTCAGGTGCTTTTCTAGTTTCCGTATCATTTCACTTCCTCCATACGGTATCCTGTACCGTGAACTGTTGTGATTTGTACACTGCTTTTAAGGGAACGCAGGTGCTTACGCAGATAGTAAATATAGGTGTCAAGGTTTCCGTCCTCTACTGCTCCGTCTATACCCCAGATTCTGGTAAAGATGAATTGGCGCGTAAGTGTCTGCTGAGGATTTTTCAGGAAACATTCCATCAGAAGGGATTCCCGTTTGGACAGATGTATTTGCCCCTCGTGAACGCATAAATTTCCTTCGGACGGATGGAATGTCAGATCACCGAAAGTAAGAGATCTGGTCGATTTCCAATTAGAAGGACGGCGGGAAAGGGCGTAAATTCTTGCAATCAATTCTCCCACATCATAGGGTTTTACAATATAATCATCCGCTCCGCAATTTAAACCGTTGATCCGTTCATCCACAGAGTCCAAAGCGGTGGCAAGAATGATAGGAGTTTGGATTCGGTTTTCCCGCAGGATTTTGAGAATGGTAAGGCCGTCCATTCCCGGAAGCATCCGGTCAAGGAGAATCACATCATATGCTTTCTGAAGTGCATAAAACATGGCGTCAGAAGCATTCTGGATACAATCTACTTCAAATCCTTCATGCTGAAGCTGTAAGCTAAGTACAGTGGAAAGTTGTTTATCATCTTCAATAATCAAAAGTCTCATAAATTTCTTCGCTCCATTTAAATAGTATTGAAACAATTATAGCATATATTTCTCAAAAAAATCTTTAAAACAATCTTAGGTTCTTTCAAGATTTTTTGAGATTTGAATGTTAAGATGAGAGGGAACAGAGAGGAGTGAAGCATTGTGAAAAAGAGAGTGAAAAAAATCGTGGCTATGCTTGCCGTGTTTACCTTGACCATTGGGATGCTGACAGGATGCAGCAGTAAAGAAAAGGAGAAGAAAAACACGGTTCAGGGAAGATATGTGGAAACAGAGATAGAACTTCCGAAAGAAGGCGGCGATCCGATCGGACTGATTATGAGCGAGGGGAATCCGGTGCTTTATATGCAGTCAAGTGAAACAGGAGAATGTAACAGCTATACGTATAAACAGGGATCATGGTCTAAGCCGCATCCTGAAAATTGGCTGAAAGAAGAAAGTGTTGGTTCCGTTCAGGTTGAAAAGATCATTGCGGGAGCAGATGGAGCGGTATATGCAAAAGCGAACCGGATTGTGAACGGTTCTCAGAAAGGTCAGGCGCTATTTCAAAAGAACAGTGAAGATCAGGCGGTGGATATAACACCTGAGGATATTGTGAAAAGGCAGGCAAATGGTGAGACTTTTTTGACTGTTGATGCAGATGTTTTGAACGATGAAGTGCTTGCTTTTGCAGAGACTCCCAATGATATGGTGAGAATCTATAAAGAAGGCAAATGTATCAAAGAACTTAAGGATATTATGGAAGTTTTTTCGGAAGAGCAGGAGATGATGGCTGTCGGAAAAGATACGTTTGTTGTAATTGGCGAAGATGGGAAATCCATTGATTTTTATGACATAACCAATTTTGAGAAAAAGAATACGGTCCAGGTAGATATGAATCTGGAAAATTGTACGTTAATGGCAGGTGAATCCGGAAAATGGTATGTGGAAAATCAGCTTGGCATTCACCGGATACTGGAAGACGGAAGTATTGTTGAGACGATTCTGAATGGAAGCAGTACGATGTTGAATCACGGAAGTTGGTTTGCAAAGAAATTTGTGGTAGATGACAATGAGCAGTTTTACGGACTTTTTTCCAATCAGGGAAAATGGAAGATGATGCAGTATATATATGATAGCAAAGCTATGACAGTGCAAGAAACTTTGAGCGTGTATTCTCTTGAAGAAAGTGAAACTGTAAATCAGGCGGTATATGAATTTCAAAAGAAAAATCCGAACGTAAAAGTAGAATACAAAACGGCAGTCAGCGGAGAAGATAAGGCAGATACAGAAGATATCCGTACGTTAAATACGGAACTTCTTGGAGGAAAAGGAGCGGATGTTTTGATTCTCGACGGACTTCCGATAGAATCTTATATAGAAAAGGGAGTTCTTTCGGATATTTCATTCTTTGCCAATGCGTTGAAAGAACAAGGAGCACTTAAGAATGTCATTGAAAACACCGCTGAAAAGGATGGAAAAATATACGGTGTTCCGGCGAGGATCAATGTTCCGGTTCTTTATGGAACAGAGGAAGAAGTAAAGGCGCTGGAAAGTCTGAAAAACCTGTCCGCATATGCAGAAAGGTATAAAGACAGGCAGTTGTTTGGTTATGATACATATGAATTGAGTGGTATGACATTGTTCAATTTTTTCTATGATGAGATCGTAAATCAGGATGGAAGTCTGAACGAAGAGAAATTGACAGAATTGCTTTCTATATGGCAAAAGATCTGTCACAATGGGAATTTACCGGAATATGAAGAAAGATATGGAGGAGGGCCATCTGTCTGGGCGGAGTCGGATTGGAATTTCCAGTCTGCCCAGGAAGTAGATAGTCCAAGTCTAAAAAAATTTGTACATCTCACGGAAATCAGCGGATTGTCATATACCAGGATGATCTATAACGGGGTGGAAAAGGCGAAAATGCTGCCTGAAAGTATAAAAGGATATTATGTGCCAAAATTGACGGTGGGAATCAACACTTCTTCTGAACAGAAAGAACTCGCGGAGGAATTTATAAGCTGCATGTTTTTGGAAGATGTACAGGAAATGGATACGTGGGAAGGATTTCCGATAAAAGAGCAGGCGTTGGATGGATTGGTAGATTCGTTGAAAAAAGAGAAAGATTCTATGGGATTTTCAGGAATCGACTATGGCACGGGTAAGGAATATCAGGTAGATATGAAATATCCGGAAGTGAAAGAGATGGAATCTTTGATTGCACTGATAAAGACTTTGGATACTCCGTTTTCACAGGATAAAATCATCAGCGATATCGTGCTCAGTGAGTTGGAACATTGTTATGAAGGAAAACAATCTCCGCAAGAAACAGCACAGGCGATCTGCGAGAAAGCCGGCACTTACCTGACAGAGTAAAAGAAAGGGGCAGGAACTATGGAGAAAAGAGAAGAAAAGACCGCATATCTGTTCTTGCTCCCGAGTCTTTTAGGAACGGCAGTATTCGTGTTGGTTCCTTTCCTGGATGTAATACGTCGTTCTTTTTTTCAGGCAGTTGGTGGAAGATTTGTAGGCCTGGGAAATTATAAGGAAGTGCTGCAGAATGCGGCGTTTCAACAGGCATTTTTGAATACCGGACAATTTCTCATGATCTGTATTCCAATGCTTCTTGTTCTTTCTTTCGCAATGGCATTGTGGATTTATAATCTTCCGATAGGAAAGCGGATGATGGAAAGTATCTGTCTTATTCCGATGGCAATTCCGGTGGCTTCGGTCGTTGTATTCTGGAAACTACTTTTTTATGAAAACGGAATATTGAATGAGATGACAGAATGGTTTGGCATACAAGGAAGAGATTGGATGAATTCGGATGCGGCATTTGGAGTACTTGTATTTACGTATCTATGGAAAAATCTTGGGTATGATGTGGTGCTTTGGATTGCAGGGCTTGCATCCATTCCATCTGAGCATTATGATGCGGCAAAGGTGGATGGGGCAGGGATGCTCCAAAGATTCCGAAATATTACACTTCCTCAGATGAAGTCAAGTTTTGTGATGATCGGAGTACTTTCTTTTATTAATTCTTTTCGTGTGTTTCGGGAAGCATATTTAATCGCAGGTGATTATCCGCATGAAAGTATCTATATGCTGCAGCACTTGTTCAATAACTGGTTTGTAAAGCTGGACATTCAGAAAATGAGTGCGTCAGCCGTACTTATGGCAAGTGTGATAAGCTTTGTCTTTCTTTGGGTAGAATGGTGGAATGAAAGAGAGGAAAGAAAGTGAAAAAATATTTTAAGTATTGGCATTATATTCTGATTTTCATAATCGGAGTGGTGATGGTCTTTCCTCTTTTTCTTATGTTTACCAATTCTTTTCTTGGAGTGCAGGAAATAAAAGAAGCATATGGAGCTGTTCTTGGGGAGGACATTGGAAATGTCGCTATACGGCTTGTTCCACAATATATGACACTGCGTTCCTATGTGGAGCTTCTGCTGGATTCACCGGATTTTTTCGTCATGTTCTGGAATTCATGCAGGCAGGTGTTCCCGATTCTTGCCGGGCAGATACTGATAGGGATGCCGGCGGCATGGGCGTTTGCAAGGTTTCGGTTCCGTGGAAGGAGAATACTGTTTTTTCTTTATATGCTATTGATGATTATGCCGTTTCAAGTGACCATGGTTTCTAACTATATTGTATTGTCGAAACTTTCGCTTATGGATACCCATCTTGCATTGATTGTGCCGGGGATATTTTCCACATTTCCTGTGTTCATTATGGAAAAGTTTTTCAAGGCAATTCCGGAAGCTGTACTGGATGCGGCGAAAGTAGACGGTGCAGGGGCTCTTCAAATATTTATGAAAATCGGACTACCCCTTGGAATACCTGGAATTATGTCCTCTTCTATTTTATGTTTTTTGGAATATTGGAATGCTATAGAAGCTCCTATGACATTTTTAAAGACAAAATCAAAACTTCCGTTGTCCCTATATCTTCCTGATATTACAACGGAACAACTGAGTGTTTCGTTTACCACATCAGTTGTCATGATGATTCCCGCCATATTGATTTTTGCGTTGGGGCGTGATTATTTACAACAGGGAATCGAAGCATCCGGATTAAAAGAGTAGAAAGGTTGGAGAAAATGAAAATAAAAAAGAAAAAGATTTCCAAAGCAATCCTCATATTTTTTGCGGTTATGGTCTGTTGTACATTTATTGCAAAGCAGACCTCCGCTATGACAATAGCCAGAGTGCATACGGAGAAAATGAAAGGCGGTAGTCTGGTGAAAAAAATAGAAGGCACCGGAGAAATACAGGCGGCGGATAAGAGTTTTCAGTCCCTTCCGGAAGGACAGAAAGTAGCGGAAGTCCTGGTGAAAGCCGGGGCAGAAGTGAAGAAGGGAGAAGCCGTTGTAAAGCTTGATATGGACTATCTGAACCGTCAGATTGCAGAACAAACACGGGAAGTAGAAAAAGCGGAACTTGACTTGAAACAACAGAGGTTGACGGCAAAACATGAGCAGGATCAAACCGACGCTTCGGTGAAAGAGGGAGAGGAGCAGACGGATCAGACAACAGATGAGGAAAAAGCGTATCAGAAACAACTTGCTTCTTTACAAGAAGAGTCGTTACAGCTCACTTTACAGAGTCAGAGAGAGAAATTAAAAAGACTGGAGAAATTAAAGCAAGTGGACGGAACGATTTCATCTGATTATTCAGGGGTACTGGAATCTGTCGGGGCAACGGAAGGCGTAGTCACAACAGGATCGGAGCAGATCATCCTGGAAAGTGGAAGTCTGGAAGTATGCGGGGTCATTCCAGATCATGCTGTGGGGAACTTAAAAGAAGGAAGCGAAGTACGAGTGCTGGCTGCAGGTGATACAGAAGAGATGAAAATAACGGTGGAGCGTTTCGGGACAAATGAAGAAGGAAAAAGTCTGTGGTATGGGAAGCTGCCGGAGCAAGAAACAGAGAAAACGTATCGAAGTAAAACTGACGTTACCTATACTTACAGTGAAAATACCGTGGGAAGTTATGAAAATGTAATTCCGCTTCGTGCACTTCGGGAAGAGCAGAATGCGACCTATGTATTGACAGCAAAAGTGTGCGCGGGAATTCTGGGAGAAGAGTATACAGCAGTGAAAGTACCGGTAAAAGTCATTGATAAGGATGAAGAACATGCCGCAGTGCAGACATCGCTTCCGGCAGATGCGTTGATTATTTCCGGTTCGGATAAATATGTGGAGGATGGTGATAAAGTACGGCTGGATGGATAAAATTGTGGATAAAGAGAACGATACCGTTTATTTTTTTGATTTTTTTCAGCGGAAGTGCACTTTATTTTTATATGAATTTGAAACTGTCTGCAGGGCAGAGTGGATTTTATTATGATGAGGAGTGGGGCAAAAGACAACAGCTAGAGAGTTTCTGGGAAAAAGCCGAGGAGGATACAAAGAAGAAAATCCAAGAAATTGCTTTATATCGGATGGAAAAAAACGTGCAGTTTTACAATCCTGATTTAAATCGGTCTGTAGAGGGAGATCTTACAGAAATAGCAGGAGGGATGCAGCTTATAATTGGCAATACGCTATATAATGGAAACATTGTGTCTGCGGAAGATAGTAAAGGGTGTGTTATTAGCCGGGAAATGGCATATCGGTTGTTTGGAACAGTGCATGCATTGGGAGAAACACTGTGCATGACAAGAACCATTGGCGAAAAACAGGAGCGAGCTGTTTATATTGTGCGTGGAATTTTGAATACAAAAGATTCGGTTTGTATGATTCAGGGAGAGAAAGAACAAATGTATCCCTACGTACGTGTATCGGCAAAGAATATTCCTTTGTCTGTAGTGAAACAAAAGCTTGCAGGTTTTTATCCGGGAGAAACAAAATGGTATTGGGAGAGTGATTTCTATATTAGTATCGGAAGGCTATTCCTGTGTCTGCCGTTATGGATGCTATTTCCCATGGCAGTTGCTTTTGGCAAAAAGTATGTAACGAAGATAGAACATCCTTTGCGAAAAGAAGTGATGAAGGTTGTGCTTATGGTTACGATAGCATTTGGAGTATATGGAATTTTGGTGATAAGCCTGAACTTTTCGGAGGACTATATTCCGACAGCATGGTCAGATTTTGAATTTTTTACAGAACTTTTTCGACAGAAAACAGATATGATTTTGCAAATTTTAAGAAATCCATGGCATCTGGCGGACATGCATATGATGGGAAATCTTATGGGGGTGATCGTGTGCTCTTGCCTGACGATGGCAATGCTTGGAATTTGGGGAAAAGAAATCTTGCCATTTCAAAAGCGTGTATGATATAGTGAGATTTATAAATAGCACAAGTCAGGAGGCCGTAGATATGAAGTACGAAAAGCTATCAAAACAGGCGCTAAAATGTATGTATACCGCAGAAATCATTGGAAATGTTATTTTGCTTGCTATTATTGGGGTGGTTAATTATTTCTGGCTGATTCCTAAAGACATTGGAATCGGAAAAATCATTTCCATAGTGTTGGCGGTATATGCAATTGTATGTATGCTCGTTGAACCTTATTTTCGCTATAACAGGTACCGCTATAGCATCAATGAAGAATGCATTGATCTCAAAGAGGGATATCTTTTTGTAAAAAGAAATATTGTTCCGATTGAGCGCCTGCATAAGCTTGAGATGTCGAAAGACCCGATCGACCAGATTTTCCGTGTGGCGAAAGTGACGGTAACTACAGCAGGCGGGGATGTGACACTTCGTTTTCTCGATGAGGAAAAGGCAGAGAAGATTGCGGAGAGTTTGAGGAAGCGGATTAATGAGATTGTGAAAGAACAGAGGGAAGAAGATGGAAAATAATATCAGATTCCGGAATCACATTTCAGTTGTGCCAGAGCAGCTTGGAGCAGCATTTGGAGTTATTTTTGTCCTGTTTATAACAAATGTGGATGACCTTATCCGATATATTGAGGATGGAAGTGCAAAAAATCAGAATATGACTTTATTGATCGGCGTGGGAGCAGTGTTTGTAATTCTTGTTTTGACTTTTTTGTATCAGCTTGTGCTGTGGGCTAAGACGTACATTTCTGTTTGTGATAACAGTATCGTGATTGAGAGAAATACACTAAGTAAGAAGAAAAATACAATCGGAATTAAAAATATTTCCAATGTAAATACGGAGCAGAATCTGTTTGAGATGATTTGCGGGACTTGTAAAGTAAAGCTGGATACGGACAGTATGTCCACGGCAGATAAAACAGATGTAAAAATTGTGTTGAAAAAGGCAGAAGCGGAACAATTCCGACTATATATTATGAAGCTTATGAAACAGAATGAAGGTGGGCAGTGGGAGGAAACCGTAGAAGAAGGCAGGTTGTCCTGGGATCTGGAAGCAGACTTCGGAGATATTTTTATGCATGGTCTTCTGTCTGTAAATCTGCTTTCTCTTCTGATCGTACTGGGAGGAATTGTCGGAGCAGTTGGAATGATTGGGGCGACACTTGAAAAAGCAGGTACAGGAGAAAGTATCGCCGGTATGCTTCTTAGTTTTACGATGGTAATTGTTCTATTTTTCTCGGCAATCCGCGATATTGCAAAAGGATTTTTTAGATATTACGGATTTAAAATTGCTCGCAGCGAAGATAAACTCTATATTCGCTATGGATTTTTTAAGAAAGTGAATTATACGATACCTATTGGGAAAATTAATGCATTGAAAGTCAAGCAGGCCTGGATTGCAAGAATTACAGGCCGATATATGGCGGAGATTATTAATATCGGTATGGGCGATGATGAGGCAGAGACGGAGGCTTTTCTTTTCCCATATTGTAAGAAGGAGAAAATGGAAGAGAGAATTCGTCAGTTTCTCCCGGAATTTGAGCAGGCAGTGAAGGATAATCCGCAGAAACAACCAATCGGAGTATGGATTGCATGGTTATGGCCGTTATTTTTATACGTTTTATTGACAGGAATCGCAACTGCAATTGGCATCCTCTATTTTCCACAGTATGAGAAGTGGATTTTAGGCGGCGTTTTTACTTTCAGTGTGTGGATGTTTGCTTTGCTTGTTTTTCGGTATTTAACAGTAGGAAGTATGATAGGAGAAGAATATCTGATTCTGGTAAACGGATATTTTGCAAAGACATTTTTTTATATTTCGTATCGAAATATGCAGCATATAGAATTGCAGCAGAATTTCCTGGCAAGATTTGCGAGAGTACAAAAAGGTGAGATCCATCTTCTTGCTTCCAGCGCCAACCGAGTGCAGGGAATACCGTATTTTCAGGAAAAAGATGGGGAATTGATCAGGGAAAAAATGCTGAAAAAGTATTAAAGGAGTATGGTATAATAGGATAGAAAAAAACGCCCTTGCAAGTAAACTTGTAGGGCGTTTTTTCTATCCTAATGCATGGCTTATAGTTTAGCCAAAGTATCTCTGAAGGAGTCCTTCGAATGCTTTTCCGTGACGAGCTTCGTCTCTAGCCATTTCGTGAACTGTATCATGAATAGCATCAAGGTTAGCAGCTTTTGCACGTTTTGCAAGGTCGAATTTACCTGCTGTAGCACCGTTCTCAGCTTCCACTCTCATTTCAAGGTTTTTCTTTGTGCTGTCTGTTACAACTTCACCTAATAATTCAGCAAATTTTGCAGCATGCTCAGCTTCTTCGTAAGCTGCTTTTTCCCAGTATAATCCGATTTCTGGATATCCTTCTCTGTGAGCAACTCTAGCCATTGCAAGGTACATACCAACTTCTGAACATTCTCCCTCAAAGTTAGCTCTTAAATCTGCAATAATGTCTTCGCTAACTCCCTGAGCAACACCTACAACGTGCTCTGCAGCCCATGTTCTGTCTCCAGCCATCTCTTTGAACTTATCAGCTCCAACGTGGCACTGTGGGCATTCAGCCGGTGCAGCTTCTCCTTCGTAAACATATCCGCATACTGTACATACAAATTTCTTCATAATAAAATCTCCTTTTCTTGTTTGAATTTTTATTTTTAAAATCAGTAACAATTACTAATTTTAATTTAACATAATAAGATGAAAATGTCAACTAAATTTTTACTTCTTACGACATTTGGCACATTTACCAAAAAACATAATACTGTGATTCTCTATTTGTCCATCAAAATTTTTACCCGCCATCTCATCGATGTAGCCATCTTCAGCCATATCAATATCTATAACAGAACCGCATTCCTTACAGAAAAAGTGACAATGCGGAGTCGTAACACCGTCAAAACGGTCACCGCCATCTGGTGTTGATATTTTTAAAGCTTCCCCCAGTTCTGTCAGAAGATTCAGATTGCGATAAACTGTTCCAAGACTTATATTAGGGAAATCTTTTTTTACGTGAGTGTACACGGTATCAGCAGTTGGGTGTTCCTTAGTTGACGCAAGATACTTTTTAATGGATTCTCTTTGTCTGCTGTATTTAATTGCCGGCATGGAGTCCTCCCTTCGTCTTATTTAATAATAATAACAATTACTAAAACTATAATATAAAATAATCAGAGCTTTGTCAATATGTGCAGACAAGAAAATTTTTGAAATTTGAATTGAAATATATTGACAATTTTGTACCTATACAAAGTGCACAAAAGTTTTTATTTTTGTAAAAAGTTGTATTTTTTTGTCCAAAAGACACATTTTACGTATTCAACACAAAATGTGGATTTATCCACACATAAAGGAGTCGAAAATATGTGGAAAAACGAGTTTTACACAAAGTTATCCACATTATCCACATAAATTGGGATAAATTGTGGGGATAAATTGTGGGGATAAAAAAGAACGAGTGTTTTGTGAACTAATAATAAAATTGAAATTTTGTCGAGAAATGTCAGGATTCAGCTTGACATTTCAATAATCAAAAATTTGAAAAAGCTGTATAATACAATTAAAGGATTCAACCGATAAAATTAATTTTTTGGCAGTATTGATAATTTTGATAAATGGTATTATAATTAGAGCCGTTAATGTAAAAAATACATAGTAATGAAATAGAAGGAGGCGTCACAATGGCAGCACAGATTTCAAAAGATATGACAATCGGACAAATTTTGCAGATAAATCAGGACGTCATTCCAATTCTTATGGAAGTGGGAATGCACTGTTTTGGATGACCGGGAGCACAGGCTGAGACTTTAGCCGAGGCAGCATATGTTCATGGTAACGATGCAGATTTATTAGTTGAGAAGATTAATGCATTTTTAGCAGCAAATGCATAGAAAAATGTAATAAAAGCGGCAACACATGTGTGTTGCCGCTTTGTCATGCATAAACGTCTGAAATTAAATCAGTGCAAGTTTTTGCACTGCGTCTTTTGAGATGATCAGATCACAATGTTCTTCCAAATATGCAAGTGTTGCACCATCCGCTTTTTCTAAAGATGAATACTCGGTGAGCATGTTACAAATTCTGTTGTAATCATTGGTCGTATGCTGTGACTGGGTAAGTACAAGAACATAGACATCATCTTTGGCATCTTTATATAAGGTATTAGAGCCGCAATACATATTCTTGAGTAAATGAGAAACCTGTATTACGCTGTCCAGGGAATCGAATATAAACAATCTAACTGCCGGCTTTTGGTTGCTGATCGTTTTCTCTTCCTTTGTGATTTCAGGTTGTTTCGCGACGGCTTCCTTTACTTTGTCAAGTAAATCAAGAAACTGTTCTGCACCTTCAAGTTTATCAAGAACATTCTGCATTTTGCTGCCTGTATTTCCTGAAAGAGAAGGAGCAAATTTTGAAAAACGTGCATCCAGCTCTTCCGGATCATCTACTTTTGTAATTATCAGTACAATCGAGTCGGAAGAAGAAGGTATGGCCTCAATCATGAGATGGGTATCATTTGCTTCAAATCCGAATTCGTAGGCTGCCTGCTGCATCATATCATGGAAAAGTGATTTTGCTTTCTCGGTTCCATAGGCCAGTTCGCTTAATTTCAATTCCCGGTCGGCCAAATCGGCGTGGGTCAAAGTACAGCGTATTTGATTGTCATTTAGTTTTTCAATCTTCATATAATCACTTCCTATCTGCAAATAAAAATACTTACTCAATTATTAGTATAAACAAAAACAAAAAATATGTAAAGAAAATTAGCAAAAATACTTGCAAAGAGGATGGTTACTCTATATAATGGCTAATACAAGAAGATAGTCTTTCCAGTAACTATGTTTTCATGTAAGGGAGGGATTTATTTTTCAAAAGTATTAAAATGAAAGTTCTTAATAAAATCTAGTAACAAATCTAAATTATCTGCAATTTGTTGTGAGGCAAAATCAAATGTAACATCAGTCATATCAGACAAAGCATCAACGAACGAAACAGAGAATAGTAAAGAGAAAAAGTAAAGAAAAAAGTAAAGAAACTATTAACGAACTATCTTCTTGTCAGCCGGAGGATATTTTTAAAATTTCCTTTATAATATATCACGTCTTTTACGTTTCCCTTATGGGAGGAAAATATCCTTAAGGCCATAGTTACACAAAGAGAGGAAACAGTTATGCAGGAAGATGAAAAGGCATATCGCGATTTATTTGCGGAATTATCCGAGTTTGAACGATATGGGATTCACATGCGGATTGACGGCAAATGTGCCAGCCCATTGCAGATTGCCACAGCCCATATGGTAAAAGAAAAATCCACTTATATGAGAGACTATATTTTGGATGAAAATGGGCATGTAGAAGAACTCTGCTTTAATAAGGTGAAAAATTTAAACTGAAATTACAATACCCCTCGTAATAAACTGTAAAAATTACTGTTCCTGGAGAAAATTGTCGAAATTGTTAATGACGTACGCTACGATTATTGGTATAATAAGCTGGATAGGAGGTGCGGCATGGACGAAAGAGACAGAAGAAGACCGGATGGTACAAGAAGACCAGATGGTACAAGAAGGCCGGACAGTGCAAGAAGACCGGACAGCGCAAGAAGACTAGATAGCGCAAGAAGACCGGATAGTACAAGAAGACCGGACAGACAGAAGGTGTCAGGAACAGGAAGAAACACACCGAATAGAAAACGCCGTAGAAAGAATTCCAGAAGAAGACAACGTTTCCTTGTATTAGGAGCAATTGTTTTAATTATATTAGCGGCTGGTATTTTAGGTTCAGCATTATTATGGAAGAAGTACGGACCATCTAAGACGCGGGCAGACTTGAAAGAATATTATGGGATCACAAGTGAAGACCAGCTCGCAGTTGTTGTAAACAATGAAGTTCTGGAATCAAAAGCAAAACTTATTGACGGTCAGATATATATAGAATATGCGGCTGTCAGAGATTATATTAACGGCAGATTTTATTGGGATCCGAATGAGAATTTGCTGCTTTATACTCTTCCGAATGATATTGTTTCAGTAGAGGTTGGAAGCAAAGATTATTCTATTTCAAAGGAAAAACAGAGTAAAGATTATGTGATTTTGAAAACAGAGGGAAGTACGGCATATATTGCACTTGATTTTATCAAAGAGTACACAGATGTTGAGTACAAGACATATGATGAGGGAGCAAGCCGTGTTGTAATCCAGACAGATTGGGATAATGTTAAAATTGCGAAAGTTAAGAAAGACTCTGAGGTCAGAAGACTTGCCGGAGTGAAAAGTCCGATTTTAACAGATGTGAAGAAAAAAGAGACTGTACACGTAATTGAAAATGAAGGAAAATGGAAAAAGGTCCGTACAGAGAACGGATGTGTTGGTTATATTCAGGCGAAAGCACTTAAAAATGAAGAAACAGTAAGCTATGACAGAAAGTTTAAGGAGGAGGAATTTACCAATATCAAGAAAGACTACACTATCAATCTTGCATGGCATCAGGTAACTTCAAAGACAGCCAATAATGGGGTGTTGAGTATGATTGCCAATACGAAAGGACTTACGACCATTTCACCGACCTGGTTCAGTATAAAAGATACGAATGGGAACATTACGTCTATTGCAAGTGCAGAGTATGTAAATTATGCACATCAGGCCAATCTGGAAGTCTGGGGACTTGTAAGGAATTTTGATCCGATTGGCGGAGAAGGAATCTCATCTTCGGAGGAGACTCATGAGCTTTTAAGCAAAACGTCAAGCAGACAGACACTTGTAAATCAATTGATTTCCGAAGCTAAGAATGTGGGACTTGATGGAATCAATGTGGATTTTGAAACCGTTGCAGAGAAAACAGGAGAGCATTATATTCAGTTCATCCGTGAATTGTCTGTGGAATGCAGGAAAAACAACATTGTATTATCTGTAGATAATTATGTTCCGAAAGGATATAATACGCACTATAACAGAAAAGAACAAGGTATTGTGGCTGATTATGTGATTATTATGGGATATGATGAACATTTTGCAGGTTCATATGAAAGTGGTTCCGTTGCATCGATTGATTATGTGAAAGAAGGAATCAAGGAAACTTTGAAAGATGTACCGGCAGAAAAGGTGATCAATGCAATGCCTCTTTATACAAGGCTTTGGAAAGAGGTGCCAAAGACAGAGGAAGAACTTGCAGAAGAAGCAGGAACGGAAGCGGCAGAGTATCCTGTAAAAGTGACAAGTGAGACATATGCCATGAATAAGGCGAGACAGGTTGCGGAAGCCGCCGGAGCCAAGTTCACATGGGATGACAAGACAAAGCAGAACTATGCACAGTGGGAAGCAGACGGAGCGACATATAAAATGTGGCTTGAGGATGAAAAGTCACTGGAAGAGAAGCTGAAGGTCATGAAAGAAAACAAGCTTGCCGGAACAGCGGTTTGGAAACTCGGATTTGAAAATGCCAGTGTTTGGGAACTAATTCTGAAGTATGTAAATTAAAAAAGTGAATATAGGACATTCCCCTTGCAGCATATACTGTTATAAATGCTGCGGGGGGATTTTTTTATGTATAAAAAAATAAGACTTTTTATGGCGGTGTCTTTTCTTATATCTGCCTTCCTTGTAGGGAAAACGGTAAGTGTAGTAGTATCTGGAGGGCAAATAGAGAACAAGGACATGAAGAAGATGGTTGTCTTGGACGCGGGGCATGGGGGGAGCGATCCCGGTAAAATCGGTATCAATAAATGTAAAGAAAAAGATATTAATTTACAGATTGCAATGAAGGTGAAAGAGAAACTGGAAAAGGAAAAGATAAAAGTTATTATGACACGGGAAGATGAAAACGGGCTTTCCTCTGGTGCAACTTCCAATCATAAGGCTGAAGACATGAAAAAACGTGTGGAAATTATCAATGAATCCAAAGCATCAATTGCAGTAAGCATTCACCAGAACAGCTATACGTCAGAAGAGGTGAAAGGGGCACAAGTGTTTTATTTTTCTCATTCTGAAGAAGGGAAAAAGATGGCTCAAATCATGCAGGAAAACTTTCGACTTTCTAATCCGCAGAATAAAAGGCAGGCAAAGGAGAACAGTACATATTATATGTTGAAGAAAACGGAAATTCCGACCATTATCGTGGAATGCGGTTTTTTGAGTAACTGGGAGGAAGCGGAAAAACTTGTGACTACAGAGTATCAGGAGAAGACAGCACAGATAATATGTGACGGAATTATGAATATTTTGCAACAGGAAATGTAATCATCTGTAATTAACTGTGGGTTTTTTTTTACATGAATTGATGATATAATAAAGCTCATGGAGACAATAATTAGAAAAATCGACAAAAACAAAATAGACGAAGATATTATGGAGCAGGCCGGCAGAATTTTAAGAGATGGTGGATTGGTGGCATTTCCTACAGAAACGGTGTATGGGCTTGGAGCCAACGCGCTGGATGAGGAGGCAGCAAAAAAGACTTATGAGGCGAAAGGAAGACCTTCAGATAATCCGCTGATTGTGCATATTGCAGAACTTTCTTATTTGAGTAAGATTACGGAAGAGATTCCAAAGAAAGCCATTCAACTTGCGGAAGCATTTTGGCCGGGACCTTTGACCATGATTTTTAAGAAAACGGATGCAGTACCTTATGGGACAACGGGAGGATTGGATACAGTAGCGGTAAGGATGCCGGATGATGCCATTGCGAGAGCGCTGATTCTTGCAGGCGGCGGCTATGTGTCCGCTCCGAGTGCAAACACATCAGGAAGACCGAGTCCGACAAGTGCGAAACATGTGGAAGAAGATATGGATGGCAAAATCGATATGATTCTGGACGGAGGAAGTGTGGATATTGGCGTGGAATCTACGATTGTAGATATGACGGTTGTGCCGCCTATGATTTTGAGACCGGGAGCGGTAACGAAAGAAATGTTAGAATCAACCATCGGCGAGGTGCAGGTGGATCGAGCCATTTTGGATGAGAACAGTACGCAGGCGCCCAAAGCACCGGGAATGAAGTATCGGCATTATGCCCCGAAGGCAGGGCTTTCTATTGTGCAAGGAAAGACAGAGGATGAAGTGAAGGCGATTAAGCAGCTTGCTTATGCGCTGAGCAAGCAAGGGAAGACAGCCGGCATCATTGCCAGCGCCGAAACGGTGTCAGAATATACGACAGGTATTGTGAAAAATGTGGGAGCAAGATCCAGTCAGGGTTCTGTTGCTAAGAATCTGTATCGGGTACTTCGGGAATTTGATGATGAGGATGTAGATTATATATACAGTGAGTCTTTTGCGACAGAAGGATTGATGGAGGCAGTGATGAACCGTTTAGAGAAAGCTGCAGGTCATCAGATTATCGATGCGGCACAGGTTTCTGCAAAGCAAAAATACAGACGGATTATTTTTGTAAGTACTACAGATAATTGCAGAGGGCCTATGGCTGCTGAACTTTTAAGGAATCAGGAGCTTTCCCAGGAGTATGTAATAGAGTCCAGAGGAATGGTGGTTCTTTTTCCCGAGCCGGCCAATCAGAAAGCAGAAGCGATCATGAAGAGTCGGCAGATGTCCCTTTGTACACATGAAGCGGTGCAATTCAGTGAGAAAGATCTGGATGATGATACGCTGGTTCTTACAATGGAAGAGAATCAGAAATGGAAGATTGTCACAGACTATGAATTTGTAAAGCACGTGTATACGTTGGGAGAATTTGTGGAGATAGAGGAGGAAGTTCTTTCTTCTTACGGACAACCTCTTACAGAATATGGTAAAATGTTTGAAACATTGCAGAAAATGATTGCAAAGCTTGCCGAGAAGCTGAATGCGGCAGCGGAAAATAATGTTTAGTACAATATCAGGAGGAAGACTATGTCAAAAGTACATGTAATGGATCACCCGTTAATTAGTCATAAGATCAGCTATATCAGAAAAGAAGATTTGGGATCTAAAGATTTCAGAGAGATGATCAGTGAGATTGCGATGTTGATCTGCTATGAAGCGACAAGAGATCTTAAACTTCAGGATGTAAAGATCAAGACACCGATTTGTGAAATGACAGGCAAGGAGCTTGCGGGTAAGAAACTTGCAGTTGTGCCGATTCTTCGTGCAGGACTTGGAATGGTGGAAGGAATGCTTGCCATGATTCCGGCAGCGAAGGTAGGACATATTGGGCTTTATCGTGATCCGGAGACATTGGAAGCGGTAGAGTATTTCTGCAAACTTCCGGTAGATTGTGAGGAAAGGGATGTATTCGTAGTAGATCCGATGCTGGCAACAGGAGCTTCCAGTGTGGCAGCAGTACAGATGCTGAAAGAAAAAGGAGTAAAAAATATCCGGTTCTTATGTATTATTGCAGCTCCGGAAGGCGTAAAACGTATGCAGGAGGAGCATCCGGATGTGGATCTTTACATCGGTGCTTTGGATGAAAAATTAAATGATCACGGATATATTGTTCCGGGACTGGGAGACGCGGGAGACCGCATTTTCGGAACGAAATAGTACGGAGGAAGAAAAATGAGTTGTAAAAGAGAGGATTATATTTCCTGGGATGAGTATTTTATGGGAGTTGCCATGTTGTCGGCGAGACGTTCCAAGGATCCGAACACGCAGGTTGGATGCTGTATCGTAAGTCAGGACAACAAGATTCTTTCTATGGGATATAATGGGCTTCCGAAAGGATGTTCCGACGATGAATTTCCTTGGACAAGGGAAGGAGAAGATCCCCTTGAGACAAAGTATGTATACACAGTTCATAGCGAATTGAATGCTATTTTGAATTACAGTGGCGGAAGTCTTGCGGGAGCGAAATTATATGTATCCTTGTTTCCTTGCAATGAATGCGCGAAGGCAATTATACAGTCCGGAATTAAAGAAGTTGTGTATGATGAGGACAAATATGCGGATACAGCATCAGTTTTGGCTTCTAAGAGAATGTTTGATGCCGCAGGAGTGAGATACCATCAGTATCACAGAACCGGAAGAAAGATTGAAATTCAATTATAAAAAATAAGTATCTTTAGCAGATTCTTGTGTCAAGCGTTTTTGAAAATGTCCCGAAATAATTAAAAGATTTGCACCGGATTTTCCGGTGCATTTTCTCTGTTAG
>JAJBSL010000015.1 GCA_020540725.1 Lachnospiraceae bacterium EP-SM-12S-S03 | reverse complement strand
AGCCGTGTGAGGGAGAACCTCATGCACGGTTTGATGAGGGGAAAGAGGGCAGAAGCCCTCTAACCTACTCTACATAGAAAAAATGAAATATAAGGAGGCATACAGAGATGCTTAATAAAAAATCAGTAGACGATATCAATGTAAAAGGAAAAAGAGTCCTCGTAAGATGTGACTTCAACGTTCCGTTAAAAGAAGGAAAGATCACAGACGAAAACCGTCTTGTAGCAGCTCTTCCTACAATCAAGAAATTAATCGCTGATGGCGGAAAGGTTATTCTGTGCTCACACCTTGGAAAACCGAAGGGAGAAGCAAAACCGGAATTATCTTTAGCCCCTGTAGCAGCAAGATTATCTGAATTATTAGGTCAGGAAGTAAAATTTGCAGCAGATGCAAATGTAGTTGGCGAAAATGCAAAAGCAGCAGTAGCAGCTATGAATGACGGAGACGTTGTACTTCTTGAGAACACACGTTACCGTGCAGAAGAGACAAAGAACGGCGAAGCATTCAGCAAAGAATTAGCTTCTTTATGTGATGTATTCGTAAACGATGCGTTTGGTACAGCTCACAGAGCACACTGCTCAAACGTTGGTGTAACAGAATACGTTGAAACAGCAGCAGTTGGATACTTAATGCAGAAAGAAATCGATTTCCTTGGAAATGCGGTTGAAAATCCGGTCCGCCCATTCGTAGCAATCCTTGGCGGAGCAAAAGTTGCAGATAAATTAAACGTAATCTCTAACTTACTTGAGAAATGTGATACACTTATCATCGGTGGCGGAATGGCTTACACATTCTTGAAAGCACAGGGAAAAGAAATTGGTAAATCATTAGTAGATGATTCCAAGATTGATTACTGTAAAGAAATGATGGAAAAAGCTGAAAAATTAGGAAAGAAATTACTTCTTCCTGTTGATACAACAATTGCAGCAGACTTCCCGAACCCAATCGATGCACCGATCGAAGTATCTACAGTATCCGTAGATGAAATTCCGGTAGATATGGAAGGTATGGATATCGGACCGAAGACAGCAGAACTTTATGCAGAAGCGGTAAAATCTGCTAAGACAGTTGTATGGAATGGACCGATGGGTGTATTCGAGAACCCAACACTTGCAAAAGGAACAATTGCAGTTGCAGAAGCTCTTGCAGAGACAGACGCTACAACAATCATCGGTGGTGGTGATTCTGCAGCAGCAGTAAATCAGTTAGGATTCGGTGACAAAATGTCCCACATCTCAACAGGTGGCGGAGCTTCCCTTGAATTCTTAGAAGGTAAGGAATTACCGGGTGTAGCAGCAGCAAACAACCGATAGGCAACATCTCGCAGGGAATGGCTGCCTTACCATTCGTAGCAAGCTGTTACTTCTCGGAAGGAATATATGATTTTAGGAGAATGAATAAAATGGCAAGAAGAAAAATTATCGCTGGAAACTGGAAAATGAACATGACTCCAAGCGAAGCAGTTGAATTAGTAAATACATTAAAACCGTTAGTAGCAACAGAAGATGCAGACGTAGTATTCTGTGTACCTGCTATTGATATTATCCCGGCTATGGAAGCAGCAAAAGGAAGCAACATTGCAATCGGAGCTGAGAACATGTACTTTGAAGAAAAAGGTGCATACACAGGAGAAATTTCTCCGGCAATGCTTACAGATGTTGGAGTAAAATACGTGATCATCGGTCACTCTGAGAGAAGAGAATACTTTGCAGAGACAAACGAGACAGTAAATAAGAAAGTATTAAAAGCTTTCGAACACGGTATTACACCAATTATGTGCTGTGGTGAAACTCTTGAACAGAGAGAACAGGGTGTAACAATGGATTTCATTCGTCAGCAGGTAAAAGTTGGATTCCTGAACGTAACAGCAGATCAGGCTAAGACTGCAGTCATCGCTTACGAGCCAATTTGGGCTATCGGAACAGGAAAAACAGCTACAACAGAGCAGGCACAGGAAGTATGTAAAGCAATCCGTGAGTGTATCGCTGAAATCTATGATGAAGCTACAGCAGACGCAATCCGCATTCAGTACGGCGGATCTGTAAATGCTACAACAGCACCGGAATTATTTGCTCAGCCGGATATCGACGGTGGACTTGTTGGTGGAGCAGCATTAAAACCAGATTTTGGTAAGATTGTAAGCTGGAAATAATTTGAAAGTTTTAAAACTTTTGTAGAGAAATAAGAATTGAAAATTCCGCATGAGAAGGTTGTAATGCCTGTTTCATGCGGAGTTTTTTGCGTACGGAAAACGGAATGAAGTGATGATCAAGTTGAAAAATTGAGTTTGTAGAGTTAAAAATACTAGTATGTAGGTAAGGAATAGACTATAATTGAGATAACATTAGAAGATAGCATTAGATAAAGCAAGGAGGGACGGATGGACATTTACAGAGATATTGATATGAAACGTACCGGAGAGAAAATAAAGATCTTGATTGAGCAAAAAGGATTGTGTGTAAGAGATATACAGAATCAATTGTATTTGTCATGTCCACAACCAATATACCGGTGGCTGAAGGGACAGATACTTCCTTCGGTAAATCATTTGTTTGTGCTAAGTAAGATTTTGGGTGTACATATGGAGGAACTGCTTGTAGAGAAGCATAGGACATTCGAAGTAGAGCTCGGGAAGAGTTTTATTTATCATACAAAAAAACATATAATAAGATATTGCAGAAAATTAAAGTGTAATACGATATAAATTTATCATTTCAAATATGAGAACAGATAGGAGAAGGATATGTGGAACGATGAAAAAGATTACATTATGCGAATGATTAAAGAAATTTCAAGAGTCGTGTTTTGGTTAATGATCGGAAAACAGTATGTTCAGGTAGAATTGGAGGAGCAGAGCAAATATCAGGTTGCAGGAAAAGATCCGCAAGAATATAAACGCATGGTAGATCATGGAGAAATCAATGAAGCGGAGAATTTACTGCTTGATAATATCAATTATAGTAACAAAGAAGAAGTGGTAGCTGCAGTATTGTTTTATGAATATGTGGGAGCACAGACGGATGATTTCCTGACATCGCATAATTATTCAAAAGAAGAAGCACTGGATGGTATGAAGCAGTTAGCAAAAGAAGTAGGATATGATGGGATATGGGATGAGTTTTAGATGATAACACAGTATAAAATTGTTGAAAAGAATCATGAAATTTGTATCGCTGTGAAGCGTTCGGATAGAAGAACGATCGGGTTGGAAGTGAAACGGACAGGCGAAGTATTGGTAAGAACGCCCACAAATATGTCGGATAAAACACTGTCAGCATTTATAGAAAAACATAGAGCATGGATCATCAATAAAGTGCTCTTGACAATGGAAAAAAGAAAAAATGCAATAGAATTTCCAACGGCAGATGAATTGACTTATGAGGAGCTAGAAATGATTCAGGCAAAGATTTGGAACCGTGTTTCTTATTATAGAAAGCAAATGGAAGTGACGGTCGGAAGAATCACCATTCGCAATCAGAAAACGCGATGGGGGAGTTGTAGTTCTAAAGGAAACCTGAATTTTAATTACCGTTTATATTATTTGCCAGAGGAATTGTTGGATTACGTTGTTGTACATGAATTGGCACATAGGAGTCATATGAATCATTCTAAAGAGTTTTGGGAGGAAGTAGAAAAATATATGCCGGATTATAAAGAGAGAAAAAAGAGATTGGGGGAAATCAGATTATGAAAAAAATAATTGTAATAGGAAGTCCGGGATCGGGAAAAAGTACATTTTCAAGAAAATTGCGTGACAAAACGGGATTGCCGTTGTTTTATCTGGATATGTTGTGGCACAAACCGGACAAGACGAATATCTCTACAGGAGAATTTGATCACAGATTAGGAAAGATTATGCAACAGGATGAATGGATTATTGATGGAAATTATCTTCGGACGTTAGAAATGCGGCTGCAAGCATGTGATACAGTTTTCTTTTTAGATTATCCTTTAGAAGTTTGTCTGGAAGGTGCAAGGATGCGTATTGGAAGAGAACGGGAGGATATGCCGTGGAAAGAGACAGAATTTGATGAGGAATTTCATCAGTATATTGCGGATTTTCCGAAAAATCAACTGCCGCAGATGTATGAGATATTGGAACAATATAAAGAGGCAAAAAATATCATTACGTTTCATTCAAGAGAAGAATCAGAACAGTATTTACAGAAAATGTTTATGGAAAATTATCAGGAAGTTAATGCAAAAGTAGTGGATGCTTGGTGTAAGGATGGTTGGATATGGGGCAAGCCGGTTACACACGAAATTTATGCAGAAGCATTGAATGGAAAGTGGGATGTTTGTCTGACACCGACAAGAATGGTTCCACATGAGTGGTTTGGTAATTTGCATGGGAAGAAAGTATTGGGACTTGCGTCAGGAGGAGGGCAGCAGATACCTGTTTTTGCGGCCTTGGGAGCAGAGTGTACTGTACTGGATTATTCGACGAAACAATGTGAAAGCGAGAGAATGGTTGCAAAAAGAGAAGGGTATGTTGTTACGGTAATTCAGGGAGATATGACAAAGCAGCTTCCGTTTGAAAATGAGACGTTTGATCTTATTTTCCATCCGGTATCGAATTGTTATGTAGAAAATGTAGAGCCGATTTTTAAGGAATGCTATCGGGTTTTGAAAAAAGGAGGAATTTTCCTCGGTGGTTATGATATAGGAATTAATTATATTTTTGACGATTCGGAAAAAGAAGTCACATATTCTCTTCCATTTAATCCATTGAAGGATGAAAAAATATACGAAGATTCCCTAAAAAATGATTGGGGGATTCAGTTTTCGCATACATTGGAAGAACAGATTGGAGGTCAATTGAAAGCGGGATTTCGATTGACAGATTTGTATGAAGATACAAACGGAGAAGGAAATCTTCATGATCATCATGTGCCGAGTTTCGTCGCAACGCGGTTTGTAAAAGAGAAATAAAAGGAGGCATCTGTATGAATATTGGATTTTGGAGCTGCATTGTATTAGTACTGTGTTTTGGAATCCTTGGGATTCTATTTGGCGTATTCAAAGAAAAATCTGCGAGATTTGTTTCTGGATTTCATGAGCTTTCAAAGGAAGAACAGGATCTTTATGACAAAGACTGGATTGCCCGAGATATGAGGAATTCTTGTTTTCTCTGGATGACGGTGATGTTGGCCGGATCGGTGTTATCCTATGTTGTGACACCTTATATGGCGATAGGGGCATATGTACTCTGGTTAATCTTATTTTTGAAAGACGTACACATGGATACGAGAAAGGCGTTTCGGAAATATCTGAAACAATAACGAGGAGAGTACTGAAAAATGGAGAGAGATTATTTTTTACAGACAGAAAGAATAGGATTTTCCAAATGGAGAAACAGTGATATAGGACTTGCAAAACTTCTGTGGGGGAATCCGGAGGTAACAAGATTTATATGTGCTGCTGGAAAATTTAGCGAGAAAGATATTGTGGATCGATTGGATAGAGAGGTCTATAATGACAAAAAATATCAAGTTCAATACTGGCCTGTTTTTCAACTTTCTTCCAATGAGTTTATAGGATGCTGTGGGTTAAGACCGCGTGTGAAAATTGAATATGAAATCGGATTTCATTTCCGACCGGAATTTTGGGGACAGAGATATGCGAGCGAGGCTGCAAATGCTGTAATTGATTATGCTTTTAGAGTTTTAAAAGCGGATAAATTGTTTGCTGGACATAATCCGAATAATGTTGCTTCACGTAAGACTCTTTTGAGATTGGGATTTGCATATATTGGAGATGAATTTTATGAACCGACTGGCTTGCAGCATCCATCTTATGAGTTGAAAAACATGTACTTTTAAATGCTGATGAGGTAATTATTATATGCCAAAAGTAGTTATACGTGCGGACGGGAAAGGAAATATTTATCCAAGAGGAAAATAATTTCTTGCGTAAAAATATTTTTGAGGCACAAAAAGTTGAGAAGCCATATTATAGTTGAACTAATCAAAATGAAAAATGCGAATGGTATGCGACAAAAGGGTACAGATGAGAAAAATAGAAAGAGGGTGTTGGGGAAATGGAGTATAAACTGATTCGTTTGATTGATCGTCCGGAGATGAAAGAACAGGCGGCAGCATGGTTTCATGAAAAATGGAATGTGTCGTTAGAAGCATATTTGGAAAGTATGGAAGAATGTCTAACTGGAGAAAATCCAGTTCCGCAGTGGTATATGGCAATGGAAGAAAGCAGAATTATCGGCGGTCTGGGTGTGATTGAAAATGATTTCCATGATAGGAAAGATTTGACACCGAATGTTTGTGCAGTGTATACGGAGGAAGATAAACGCTGTAACGGGATAGCAGGAGCTTTGTTGAATTCTGTGTGTGAGGATATGAAAAAGAAAGGCATTGATACATTGTATCTGATTACAGATCACACTTCCTTCTACGAACGTTATGGATGGGAATTTTTCTGTATGGTACAGGGAGATGGAGAGTCGGAAAAATCAAGAATGTATATTCATAAAGAAGCGGAGAACGTAGTATGATCAGAACGTTTGAAGAGAAAGATTTAGATAGAATTATGGAGTTATGGCTTTTTACGAATTTATCCGCTCACGAGTTTGTGAAAAGTGAATACTGGAAAAATAATTTTGATGCAGTAAAAGCAATGATGCCGGAAGCAGAAATTTATGTTTATGAAGAGAATGAAGAAATCCAAGGATTTATTGGAGTGATGGATCACTATATTGCGGGGATATTTGTTTCTGAGCAGTACCAGTCAAAAGGAATCGGGAAGAAACTGCTTGACTATGTGAAAGATAAGAATAATAAATTGTCATTGAGTGTGTATGAAAAAAATGAAAGAGCAATTCATTTTTACCTTCGGGAACAGTTTACATTTTTGAAAAAGCATATAGATGCGGACACCGGGGAAATGGAATGGGAGATGAATTGGAGAAGGAGGAAGCTATAGATGCGATTGAAAAATATATTGATTGTTGTAAAAGATATGGAAAAATCAAAGAAGTTTTATCATGATCTGTTTGGACTTGACGTGATATTCGATAATGACGGGAATGTAATTTTAACAGAAGGACTTGTATTGCAGGATGAAAAAATCTGGAAACGTTTCATTGAAAAAGAGGTTGTTCCAAAGAGTAATTCTTGCGAATTATATTTTGAAGAACGAGAGATTGAAGCATTTATGCAGAAGCTGGAGAAGTTGTATCCGTTGACTCAGTATGTCAACAAGCTGACAGTACATAATTGGGGGCAGAAGGTAATCCGTTTTTATGATCCGGATGGCAATTTGATTGAAGTGGGAACACCAATGTAATACGACAATATCAGGAAGAATGGAGCAGATTATGAAGAAGATTTTGATTACCGGGGGGACAACATTTGTAAGTAAGTATGCTGCAAAATATTTTTCAGAACGAGGATATGAAGTTTATGTTTTGAATCGGAATTCAAAAACACAGGTTGAAGGGGTAACTTTAATTCAAGGTAACAGACATGAATTAGGTGAGAAGCTTAAGAGTGTACATTTTGATGTGGTAGCGGATATCACAGCCTATGATGCGGAAGATATTATTGATTTATGTGATGCACTTGGTTCATTTGATCAGTACATTATGATCAGTACAAGCGCTGTTTATCCAGAAAACAGTATTCAGCCGGTAAAAGAAGAGACGCAGATAAGAGCCAATGTATATTGGGAAAAGTACGGATCAGATAAAATAGATGCGGAGAGAATCTTATTACAAAGAGTTCCTGATGCGTATATTTTGAGACCGCCATATTTATATGGACCGATGAATAATTTATACAGAGAAGCATTTGTATTTGATTGTGCAAAAGAGGGGCGGAAGTTTTATTTGCCCAAAGATGGGAAGATGAAATTGCAGTTTTTCCATGTACGGGATTTGTGTGGATTGATGCAAACTATTATTGAGACAAAACCTTTGGAACATATCATGAATGTTGGAAATGCTGAGACAGTATCCATAAAAGAATGGGTTACAATGTGTTATGCCTGCTTTGATAAAACGCCGGTTTTTGAAAATATATATGGCGAGGCAGATCAGAGAGAGTATTTTAGTTTTTGCGATTACGAATATTGTCTGGATGTTGAGAGGCAGCAGAAAGTATATCCGCATACAATAGCATTGAAAGAAGGATTGATGGAAGCTGCCACATGGTACGCTCTTCATGAAAAAGAAGTAGATAAAAAAATGTATATAAAATATATAGACGAAAACTTTATAATGAATGAGAAGATAGAACTTGCAATTGCTACGGATTTTCAAGGTGAGGGAAAGTATTTGGAAGATATCAGACAGACATTGGAAAATATTTCAAAAGCCGGATTTACGCATATTCATTGGTGTCATGAATGGGATGGAGACTATTTATATTCCGTATATGAGATGGAACAGATTAAAGCATGGATGGATGCATATCACTTGAAAGCAAAAGCACTTCATGCAACGAAGGGAACAAAAAGAGCTGTGAATCGTGCAGTGCTGCATGCCAGAAGAGATTATACTTCCGATTGGGAGTGCAGCCGAAAAGCTGGAGTGGAACTGATCAAGAACCGTGTGGATCTGGCAGCATACATTGGGGCGAAGGAAATCGTGCTTCATCTTTACCCTCCGTTTATCTCCATTGCAGACCAAGAGATAAAGAAGGAAGTATTTTATGAAAATGTGAAAAAATCTTTTGATGAGTTATATCCATATTGCATGGAAAAAGGCGTAAGAATCTGTGTGGAAAATCTGTTTGATATGCCAAGAGAATATGTAGAGGAAATGTGGGACTGGGTAATAAGAACTTATCCGGCAGAATATATGGGAGTATGCTTTGATAGTGGGCATGCAAACATGATCTGGAGAGATGAAGCTGCAAGTATGATTGAGAAATATAGAGAAAGAATTTTTGCAGTGCATCTGCACGATAATTTTGGAGCGGTAGATTATCATATGATCCCTGGAGAAGGGAATATTTGTTGGGAAAAAATTATGCGGGTGTTATGTAAATCGGTGTATGAGCTTCCGCTGATTCTAGAATTGGATAATGATTGTGAAGAGGAGATGAAATATTTGCAGCGGGTATACGAAGCAGGTGTAAAGTTGAACTGTATGTATAAGGAGGCGCAAAAGGCATGCGAAGAGTAGAAGGAATTACACAGACAACAAAAAACAGATTTTTAAATATGTATGAACTGGACATGAAAAGCGATACGGGCAAACGGAATAAATATTTTGTGGCGTCCAGAGCGAAGACAGTGGAAGAACTGAAAATACGTACAAGAAAGAATACGGCTGACGGTGTGATCATTTACAGTGTGTATAAGGATGAGAATAATAAAGAAGAAAAAATTGTGTTGATTCGTCAGTACCGATGTCCAATTGATACATATGTGTATGAATTCCCGGCAGGACTTGTAGAGGAAGGGGAAGATTTCAAGGAAACAGGGAAGCGGGAGTTGAAAGAGGAGACAGGGCTGGATTTGGAAACTATTCATGCAGCAGATATGTATACGAAGCCGTTTTTTACAACGGTGGGTATGACAGATGAATCTTGCGGAACTGTTTATGGTTATGCAACAGGAACACCGTCCAAACTTGGACAGGAAGAAAATGAGGAAATTGAAATTGTACTTGCGGACAGAGCAGAAGTGCGACGGATTCTACAAGAGGAGAATGTTGCGATTATGTGCGCATATATGATGATGCATTTTCTAAACACACCGGAAGGACATGTGTTTGATTTTCTAAAGGAATCGCACCGGTGATAAGAACGCCGGTGCGAAATGATTTAAAGATCAAGTATAAACTGGGCGGCTTTATCTACCGCTTCGTTAGCTTTTTTCATATTGGTCATTTGAAATACGTGCCACATCCCTTTGTAAAGATCTAATTTTACATCTACCTTTTGACTATTTAAATGTTTTTTTAAATCGGTGGAATCATTTAAGAGAACTTCATTGGAACCGACTTGTATATATATAGGAGGAAATCCTTTATAATTTCCGAAAATAGGGGAAACATACGGATTTTCAAATACTTTCTCATCGGAAATGCCGGTAGGGACATAGGAAATACGAGCATCTTGCAGATATTCCAAAGTTAAGATCGGATCCACATTCGATTTTTCAACAATGGATTTTCCCTGAAGCGTCAGGTTGGTCCATGGTGAGAAAAGGACAAAACCACGTGGAAGCATACGCCCATCTTCTTTCAATCTCAAACCGAGAGAAAGAGCCAGATTTCCACCGGCGGAGTCCCCGGCGACGATAATATTTTTGGCACCATAGCCCAAAAACATCAAGTGATTCCAAACCGTAAGTGCATCTTCCAAAGCAGCGGGAGCAGGATTTTCCGGTGCAAGTCTGTAATTGAAACTCAAAAGCTCCATGGAAGAGGAAAGAGCGAGTTTCGTAGTCAATGTTCGGGCATATTCAAGGCTTCCGGTGTAAAAGCCGCCGCCGTGGCAGTAGAAAATGATGGTACTATTTTTGTGAGGTTTTACAGGGCGTATCCATTCGCAAGGTACGTGATCTGCAAAAAATTCGGAATAGGAAGCTTCGCTATTTTTTGTACCTAGAAGTCGGCCGATATTTGCCTGAGAACGTCGTTGCTTTTCCAAATCTTCTTTCATTGTAAAATCGTGTACTGCCTTGATGATTTTCATCAATCCCTGATTTTGCTTTTCTGACATAAGAGCTCCTTTCATCTTTTGAACTTCGTATGTTGTTTACACAATATAAACTATATTACCACAAGATAGTTGCCAGATACAACGAGATTCTTTATAATGTGATTAAATGAAAAGAAATGAGAGAGAAGATATGGCTGGAAGGAAAGAATGGTTTAAACTAGATTTATCAGGAAATGTGTATCCAACGTTACAGAAGAAAAGTTTTTCTTCTACTTTTCGTGTGTCTCTTACCCTGAAAGATGAGGTGAAACCGGAAATACTGCAAAAAGCTTTTGAACAGATAATGCCAAGATTTCCTTCTTTTAAAGTGGATTTACGGAAAGGTTTTTTCTGGAGATATCTGGAGCCAAATCGACGGCCGCTTCCCAAAGTAGAACGGGATGTGAAGAATCCTTGTATGCCGATGGATTTTCACTCTAAGCATAGGTATTTGATCCGGATTTACTATTACCAGAAGCAGATTGCACTGGAAGTATTTCATTCCATTGCAGACGGACTTGGAGCACTGATATTTGTGAAGACGCTGGCAGCAGTATATCTGCGGATGCAAGGAGTAGAGATCCCGAACGAAGAAGGAATTCTTGATATAGAAGAACAACCCAAAGCATGTGAGTTAGAGGATGCTTATATGAAGTATGCCAATTCGAAAGTGACCCCGAAAAGGAGTCAGGGGAGTGCGTACCGTGTCAGAGGAACAAGGGAACCATTTTACACCCTGAATATTATTTGTGGTACGATGTCTGTGAAAGAATTGAAAGCAACAGCGAAGAAGTATGGCGTGACCATTACAGAATATTTGAATGCGGTTCTTATTTATGCGTTAATGGAAAAACAGAAAAGCAGCAGAGTCTGGAAAGAGAAACCAGTGAGGATTGCAATGCCTGTAAATTTGCGGCAGTTTTTCCCGTCATCTACACTTCGGAATTTTATTACCATGGTTTACCCTGGAATAGATCCGCGCATGGGAGAGTATAGTTTTGAAGAAATTTTAAAACAGGTTCATTACTATATGCGCTATTATTTGAATGGAAAATTTCTGAATGCGGATATAACAACAAATGCAAAGACATTGCAAAGTCCTTTTATTCGAATTGTACCGCTTTTTCTGAAGGATATGGTTGTAAAACAGTTTTATAAACGGGTACAGGATTGTCAGTCTTCGGCAGGACTTACGAACCTGGGGGTCGTTTCGCTTCCAAAAGAAATGGTATCCTATGTGGAACGATTTGATGTACTTATGGGACATCCGTTTTCGGCAAGAACCAATTGTGCCATCATCAGTTATGAAGGATTTACAACCGTGAATTTTACAAGCGGAATTATAGAAAGTGATGTAGAACGATTGTTTTTCAGAAAACTGGTAGAAGATGGAATCCAGGTTACAATTCGAAGTAACCGGAATTGAGAGGATAGAATATGGCTTATTGTGTGAATTGCGGAGTGAAGCTTGAGGAGTCTTTAGAAAAGTGTCCTTTATGCAATACTCCTGTATATCATCCGGATATGAATCCGGAGAAAAAAGTAAAATCTCCCTACCCCGAAGAGAGGGGGACGGTAGAGAAAGTAAGAAGAACAGATATTGCAATTCTTCTGATCGTGCTTTTAGGAAGCACAGCTCTTGGATGTGGGATTTTGAATGCATTTGTATATACAAAGAGTTTGTGGTCTTTATACGTGATCACAGCGTGTGCAGTTATCTTATTATTCTGTTTGCCGGTGCTGTTATATCGTAAACTTCCCGTTGTAATCATGACATTGATTGATGGAGGAGCTTTGCTTTTATATGTGTATATGGTGGCGGAGGTAAACCACGGGATTGACTGGTTCCGGGGGATTGCGGTTCCGGTCATTTGGTTGGGAACGGTTCTTGCAGCGATATTCATTTACCTGAAACAGCATGTAAGTAAGTCTATTTTATTTACGGCAATGCTTACAGTGATCGGAATTGCCATATTCTGTGTGGGAATCAATGTGAGCGTTATCTATTATCTGGAACAGAAGATTGATATTACATGGTCAGCAGTAGTACTTGTATGTGCAGCTATTATTACGGTTTCTCTGATTACGGTGATGCGGATTTCAAGACTTCGGGAAGAGGTTCGGCGAAGAATGCACTTATAAGAGGTTCGCTCTTGCAAGAGACAGAAAAATCATGTAAAATAAACCAAGTAAGCGAAACGATAATTATTTAACATAAAGGAGATAGAAAAGATGAGCAAAAAACCAACAGTTTTAATGATTCTTGATGGATATGGACTCAATGATAAACATGAGGCCAATGCGGTTTTTGAAGGAAAGACACCTGTAATGGATCGATTAATGTCTGAATGTCCGTTTGTAAAGGGTAATGCAAGCGGCATGGCAGTTGGTCTTCCGGAAGGCCAGATGGGAAATTCTGAAGTCGGACATTTGAATATGGGGGCAGGACGTATTGTATACCAGGATCTGACAAAGATTACGAAAGCAATTCAGGACGGAGATTTCTTTGAAAATGAAGCGCTTCTTGCTGCGTGTGCAAATGTAAAAGAACATGATTCTGCACTTCATATGTATGGACTTGTTTCTGATGGAGGTGTTCATAGCCATAATACACATATTTACGGACTTTTGGAGTTGGCAAAGAGACAGGGAATCGAGAAAGTATATGTACATTGCTTCTTAGATGGACGTGATACACCACCTGCTTCCGGTAAGGATTACGTTGCAGAGCTTGCAGACAAGATGAAAGAAATCGGTGTTGGTAAAATTGCTTCTGTGATGGGACGCTATTATGCAATGGATAGAGACAACCGTTGGGATCGTGTAGAACTTGCGTATAATGCCATTGTAAAAGGGGAAGGTGTAAAAGCAGATGATGCGGTTTCGGCAGTGCAGGCTTCTTATGATAATGAGAAAACAGACGAGTTTGTTCTTCCGACTGTGATTATGGAAAATGGTGCACCGGTTGCAACAATCAAAGATAATGACTCGATTATTTTCTTTAACTTCAGACCGGACAGAGCAAGAGAAATTACAAGAACATTCTGCGATGAAGAGTTTGACGGGTTTGACCGTGGAGCAAGAGTAAAAACAACTTACGTATGTTTTACGGAATATGATGTAACAATCCAGAACAAATTGGTTGCTTTCCATAAAACAGAAATTACAAATACATTCGGTGAATTCCTTGCAGCAAACGGATTAAAGCAGGCGAGAATTGCTGAAACAGAAAAATATGCACATGTAACATTTTTCTTTAATGGCGGTGTAGAAGAACCAAACAAGGGAGAAGACAGAATTCTTGTGAAATCACCGAAGGTTGCAACATATGACCTTCAGCCGGAAATGAGTGCATTTGAAGTGAGTGATAAATTGGTGAATGCGATCAAATCTCAGGAATATGATGTGATCATCATTAACTTTGCAAATCCAGATATGGTTGGACATACCGGAGTAGAAAATGCAGCAGTAAAAGCAATTGAAGCAGTAGATGAATGTGTTGGGAAAGCAGTAGATGCAATCAAAGAAGTGAATGGTCAGATGTTCATCTGTGCGGATCATGGTAATGCAGAGCAATTGGTAGATTATGAAACAGGAGAACCATTTACTGCACATACAACAAATCCGGTACCGTTCATTCTTGTGAATGCGGATCCGGTATATAAATTAAGAGAAGGCGGATGCCTGGCTGATATTGCTCCGACATTGATCGAATTGATGGGAATGGAACAGCCAAAAGAAATGACAGGAAAATCATTGTTAGTGAAATAGTTTTAATTCGGGACGTAGTAAAGTGTAACTTTACTACGTCCCGAATTAAGTTTTACTATGTCCCTAACTGTATTTTATCCATTGTTTTTGCGAAAAATATGGTGAAAAACAAAGAAAGGGACATACTTGATTGAAAAAGGGGACAGGGCTTAGGGGAAAAAGGGACAGGTCTGAGACACATTGCTGCCTAAATGGTGCTCTGATTTTCTGTGGGATATAAAATGATATAGTCAAATATATGAGAACAACATAATACGGGAGAATAAAAGCAGTTGTTGTAATTTGCGTCTATGTGATATACTGAAAATATATAAAAGGAAGTAAATCTTATACGGTAGAACATCCACATTTTAGGGAGATAAAACAACGATTTTTGAGGGAATTAGGCATGGAAAATTTGTAACTGTGTGATTTCGATGAATAAGAAAGGAGTTGTTTTACATGAAGAAAATATTTTGGTGTGTGGTGCTAGGAACAGCCTTTTTCTTACTAGGTTGTTCGAATGAAAAACATGTGGAGGGACAAGTAGTAGAGATTCAGAGTAATGAGGATATAGGAGTCGTTTCGTTTATTATGCAGACAGAGGAGAGTGAAGAGATAGGAATTCTGCTGACAGATGAAACATCTGTCGTATCATGGATGGGAAAACTTCAAGACAGTGGTGGAAGACTTACAGCAGAAGATTTTGAAAATATGTATGTGAGCGTATTGTATAGAGATTCTTCAGCAAGAACATTAGGAAAAGAAGATGGAACAACAGTCCGGGCATACAATGCGCAAGAGGTTAGAATTTCAGGTGGCGATACCAGGGAAGATTGAGCTTATCAGATGGAACAGAGATAGGAATATGATTGGGCATTGCCGAAAAATAAAGAATAAGAATATAGCAGGAGGAAAAGAAATGTTAAGTTTTGTAAATGATTATTCAGAAGGAGCACATGAAAAAATACTGGAAAGACTGGTAGAGACAAACAGGGAGAGCTTGTCCGGGTATGGTACAGATAAGTACAGTGATTCTGCGAAAGAAAAAATTCGTCAGGCATGCAATTGCCCGGATGCAGATGTATATTTTCTCGTGGGAGGTACACAGACAAATCAGACAGTGATTGATGCGGTTTTAAATCAGTATGAGGGTGTTGTCGCAGCGGAGACGGGGCATGTGAATGTTCATGAGGCTGGAGCAATCGAGTTTACTGGACACAAGGTGCTTACAATTCCCCAACATGACGGTAAAATATGTGCAAAGGAACTACGGGAATTCATTGCAACATTCTATGAGGATGCCAATCATGAACATATGGTATTCCCGGGAATGACGTATATTTCGCATCCGACAGAACTTGGCACACTGTATACAAAGAAAGAATTGCAAGATATTTCGGAAGTGTGTAAAGAATACCACATTCCGCTTTATTTGGACGGAGCGCGTATGGGCTATGCGCTTGTGAGTGATGGAACAGAAGTGACACTTGCGGATATTGCAAAATATTGTGATGCTTTTTATATCGGAGGAACGAAGGTAGGAGCGCTTTGCGGAGAAGCAGTTGTGTTCCCGAGAAAGGCGCCAAAGCACTTCCTGACGATCATCAAACAACATGGTGCACTGCTTGCAAAAGGAAGACTTACCGCATTGCAGTTTGACACACTGTTTACAGATAATTTATATACAGAAATCAGTAGAAATGCAATAAAAACCGCAAATATGCTTCGACAGGTATTTGAAGAAAAAGGATATATTTTTTATCAGAAGAATCCGACAAACCAGATTTTCATTGTGTTGGAAAATGAGAAAATCAAGGAATTGAAAAAACAGGTTGCATTTGACTTTTGGGAAAAGGCAGATGATACTCATACAGTTGTCCGGTTTGCGACAAGTTGGGCAACAAGAGAAGAGGATGTAAAAGCATTGATTGAGATTCTGTAAAGGAGACAAAATGAAAATACGTATTATCGGAGGGAGCGGAAGCGGAAAAACTTATTTAGCAACTCAGCTTGCCCAAAAGTATCACATCCCACATTATGATCTGGATAATCTGCAATGGGATAATCGTGCAAAATGTTATGGAGTAAAACGAGACAAGCAGAAAAGGGCAGATATGCTGCAGGAAATTTTGAAACAAGATGATTGGATCATGGAAGGTGTATATTATACGTGGTGTGAACAGAGTTTTGCGGAGGCGGATCAAATATATTTACTTGAGGTTCCGCATAGAATTTATACGTATAGGATATGGAAACGATTTTTAAAAAGAAAACTTGGTTTAGAACAAGGAAAAAGGGAGACATGGAAATCTGTATGTGGTTTGATCAGATGGACAAATCAGTATTGCAGGAAGGATATGTTGGAGATCAAGAAAATGTTGGAACCATATGAAAGTAAATTGTTTGAAAGCGATTTCCGGAAAATAAAATAAAATCGCTTGCTTTTCATAGCGTAAAGTGTTATACTGATAACTAGTTACATAGGAGGCCGACATAAGAGTGAACGTTTTGTTCACTCTTTTTGTTAGTATAACTGAAAGGAAGAGTGGATTTGTCAAAGAAAGAAATATACGAACAGAAAACAGAAGAACTTCTCATACCAATTGTTGAGAGTCATGGATTTGAGCTTGTAGACGTAGAGTATGTAAAGGAAGGTGGTACATGGTATCTCAGAGCATATATCGATAAGCCGGGAGGAATTGCCGTAGATGATTGTGAACTTGTAAGCCGCGCTTTTTCCGATATTTTAGATGAAAAGGACTATATCGAAGACAGTTATATCTTTGAAGTGAGCTCACCGGGGCTTGGAAGACCGCTGAAGAAAGAGAAAGATTTCAAAAGAAGCCTTGGCGAAGAGGTAGAGATTCGAACATATCGCGCGGTGGAAAAACAAAAAGAATTTATTGGAATTTTAACAGATTATGACAAAGATACAGTAACAATTGAAATGGAAGATGAGACAAAGAGAACGTTTGAAAGAAGCGAAATCGCACTGATTCGTTTGGCGTTTGATTTTTAATAAGGAGGAATAGATAAATGAACACAGAATTATTAGAAGCTTTGACAATTTTGGAGCAGGAAAAAGACATCAGCAAAGAGACTTTATTGGATGCCATTGAAAATTCTTTAATTAATGCATGTAAGAATCATTTCGGTAAAGCAGACAATATCAAAGTCATTATGGATCGCCAGACATGCGATTATTCTGTATTTGCAGAGAAAACAGTTGTAGAAAATGTAGAAGATGATGTAATGGAGATCAGTCTTGCAAATGCAAAAATGATTGAC
Source organism: Lachnospiraceae bacterium EP-SM-12S-S03 (assembly GCA_020540725.1). Lineage (GTDB taxonomy): Bacteria > Bacillota > Clostridia > Lachnospirales > Lachnospiraceae > Faecalimonas. The sequence goes on along the minus strand of JAJBSL010000015.1, from coordinate 48,067 downwards.
AGTAAGTTTGACCTTGGCGATATTGTACAGATTCCGATTGAGTCAAAATCATTCGGCCGTATTGCAACACAAAATGCGAAAAACCTTATTTTACAGAAAATCCGAGAGGAAGAGCGTAAAGTAGTGTACGATCAGTATTTCGAAAAGGAAAAAGATATTGTGACAGGTGTTGTACAGCGCTATGTAGGGAAAAACATCAGTATTAATCTCGGGAAGGCAGATGCAATGCTTACAGAGAATGAGCAGGTAAAAGGTGAAGTATTTAAGCCGACAGAGAGAATCAAATTGTATGTAGTAGAAGTAAAGAATACAACAAAGGGACCGAAAATTTTAGTTTCCCGCACGCACCCAGAACTTGTAAAACGTCTCTTTGAGGCAGAGGTTGCAGAAGTGAAAGACGGTACGGTTGAGATCAAGAGTATTTCCAGAGAGGCAGGTTCACGTTCTAAAATTGCGGTATGGTCAAACGACCCGGATGTAGATCCGGTTGGAGCATGCGTTGGTATGAACGGTGCAAGAGTCAATGCGGTTGTCAATGAACTTCGTGGCGAAAAGATCGATATCATCAATTGGAGTGACAACCCGGCAATTTTAATTGAAAATGCATTGAGTCCGGCAAAAGTAATTTCTGTAGCTGCTGATCCGGATGAAAAGACCGCAAGCGTGATTGTTCCGGATTATCAGTTGTCTCTTGCTATTGGTAAAGAAGGACAAAATGCAAGACTTGCAGCACGTCTTACAGGATATAAGATTGATATTAAGAATGAGACACAGGCAATCCAATCCGGTGAACTTCCAGAAAATTATATGGAGCTTGCTATGGAAAATGCAGAGAGTGCAGAAGATGAGAACGGTATGGATGAAGTGATGGAATAGGATGTGAGCATTTGAACAGTGTGAGAAAAGTACCTATGCGAAAATGCGTGGGATGCCAAGAGATGAAAAGCAAAAAAGAAATGATGCGTGTTTTGAAAACTTCGGAGAACACATTTGAACTGGATGCAACAGGGAAAAAGAACGGCAGAGGAGCTTATATATGTTGTTCCAAGGAATGTCTTGAAAAAGCAATCAAGAGCAAAGGACTAGAACGCTCTTTTAAACAGGCAATTCCGAAAGAAGTGTATGAGACATTGAAAAAGGAGATGGAAGTACTTGAAACAGAATAAAGCTTTGTCTTTGGTCAGTCTCGCAACAAAAGCAGGGAAAACAGTAAGCGGTGAGTTTTCTACAGAAAAAGCCGTGAAAGATTTCACTGCAAATCTTGTAATTGTTGCGGTGGATGCATCAGACAATACAAAGAAGAAGTTTAGAAATATGTGTGATTTCTACGAGGTGCCGATTTATTTTTATGGGGATAAAGATACCTTGGGCCATGCAATGGGCAAAGAATTCCGTGCATCACTTGCAGTGACGGATGAAGGATTTGCAAAAGGAATCAGGAAGCATTTGGACGCAGAAAGTAATACAATTGCATAGAGGAGGTAATAATATAGTGAGAGTACACGAATTAGCAAAAGAGATGGATAAAACGAATAAAGAAGTACTAGATGTATTGAAAGAAAAAAATATAGAGGTGAAAAGTCATATGAGTTCGCTTTCGGATGAAGAAATTAACACAGTAAAAAAATCTTTCGATGAGAAAGGTGGAAAAGACGAAAAAACGTCAGAAGATACACAAAAGAAAAAACATATTGTACAGGTGTTCCGTCCACAGAATAGTAAAAATGCTGGAAAGATGGGTTCAAACCGCAATGGAAAAGCAGGTGGAAACCGCGATGGAAAAACAGGTGGAAACCGTGACGGAAGACAAAATCAGGGGAATAAACCGGCCTTTCATAAAGAAAAGGCAGAAAGAACTGAACGTCAGGAGAGACCGGCACAAGATAATAGTCAGGTGAAAAAAAGTCTGACAAACAATGCGGCACCAAAACGAGAAGAGCGCCGTGATGATAATAGAAGAGATGACCGCAGGGATAATCGTCGTGATGACAGAAGAGGCGATAGACGTGATAACCGCCGCGATGATAACCGAAGAGATGACCGCAGGGATAATCGTCGTGATGACAGAAGAGGTGACAGAAAAGACGATAACCGTCGTGATGACAGAAGAGGCGATAGAAGAGACGACAACCGTCGCGATGATAGAAGAAATGCACCATCAATTCCGGCGCCGATTATGCCGGAACAAGGGAAACCGCAGCGTCAGAAACCAAAGGACAAAGATGCCTATAAGAAAAAAGATTATCGTCAGGATGATATGGAAGACGGAAAAGGAAAAACTGGAAAACAAGCGAAAAAAGGGAAACCAGCTCCGGCACCTGTAAAGCCACAGCCGAAAAAAGAAGAGAAAGTAGAAGAGAAGATTAAAATGATCACGCTTCCGGAAGTAATTACGATCAAAGAATTGGCTGAAAAAATGAAGATTCAGCCATCCGCAATCGTGAAGAAGCTTTTCCTCCAAGGAAAGATTGTGACAGTAAATCAGGAAGTTGATTTTGAAACAGCAGAAGAAATCGCAATGGAATTTGAAGTTCTCTGTGAGAAAGAAGAAGTAGTAGATGTGATTGAGGAACTTCTGAAAGAAGAGGAAGAGGATGAAAAAGATATGGAAAAACGTCCGCCGGTTGTCTGTGTAATGGGACACGTTGACCATGGTAAAACATCCCTTCTTGATGCAATCCGTAATACAAACGTGACAGATCGTGAGGCGGGTGGTATTACACAACATATCGGTGCGTATGTGGCGCAAGTAAACGGAGAGAAGATCACATTCTTAGATACGCCGGGACATGAGGCATTTACAGCAATGCGTCTAAGAGGTGCGCAATCTACAGATATTGCAATTCTTGTTGTTGCAGCCGATGATGGTGTAATGCCGCAGACTGTGGAAGCAATCAGCCATGCGAAAGCAGCAGGTATCGAGATTATCGTTGCAGTCAACAAAATTGATAAGCCAAGTGCAAATATTGAACGTGTAAAACAGGAACTCACAGAGTATGAACTGATTGCAGAAGATTGGGGTGGAAGCACAATTTTTGTACCGGTATCTGCAAAGACAGGAGAAGGGATTGAAGACTTGCTGGAAATGATTCTTCTAACTGCAGAAGTTTTGGAATTGAAAGCAAATCCGGACAGAAAAGCAAGAGGTCTTGTTATTGAGGCAGAACTTGATAAAGGAAAAGGGTCTGTGGCAACAGTGCTTGTACAGAAAGGTACACTGCATGTGGGAGATGCCATTGCAGCAGGTTCTGCACATGGTAAAGTAAGAGCCATGATCGATGATAAGGGAAGACGTGTGAAAGAAGCAGGTCCTTCTACGCCGGTTGAAATCCTTGGATTAAATGATGTTCCGAATGCAGGCGAAGTATTCGTTGCTTGTGATAACGAGAAGGAAGCAAGAAGTTTTGCAGAAACATTTATTGCACAGAACAAGGTAAAACTTTTGGAAGATACAAAATCTAAAATGTCATTGGATGATCTGTTCACACAGATTCAGGCAGGTAACTTGAAAGAACTCGGAATCATTGTAAAAGCGGATGTGCAAGGTTCCGTGGAAGCGGTAAAACAGAGTCTTCTGAAACTCTCAAATGATGAAGTAGTCATTAAGATCATTCATGGTGGTGTTGGTGCCATCAATGAATCTGATGTAACACTTGCATCTGCATCTAATGCAATCATTATCGGATTTAATGTACGTCCGGATGCAACCGCAAAAGAAATCGCAGAGCGAGAAGGTGTGGATTTGAGATTATATCGTGTCATCTACAATGCAATTGAAGATGTACAGGCAGCGATGAAGGGTATGCTGGATCCGGTATTTGAGGAGAAAGTAATCGGACACGCAGAAGTTCGTCAGACATTTAAAGCGTCGGGAGTAGGTACAATTGCTGGATCTTATGTTCTTGATGGTATCTTTGAGAGAGGATGTTCTGCACGTATTATCCGTGATGGTATTGTAATCTTTGACGGACCGTTGGCTTCCTTGAAGCGTTTCAAAGATGATGTAAAAGAAGTAAAAGCAGGATACGAATGTGGTTTCGTATTTGAGAAATTTAATGATGTGAAGGAATTAGACCAGGTAGAAGCTTATAAGATGGTTGAGGTTCCTAGATAGGAGACTGGATTTGAGAAAAAACAGTATTAAAAATACAAGAATCAATGCAGAAGTTCAGAAAGAACTGAGTAATATTTTAAGAGAAGGCATCAAAGATCCGCGTGTTGCACCGATGACATCGGTGGTAGCCGTGGAGGTTGCCCCGGATTTGAAAACATGTAAAGCGTACATCAGTGTTCTTGGGGATGAAAAGGCTCAGGAGGATACGATCAAAGGGTTGCAGAGTGCAGAAGGTTATATTAGAAGAGAACTTGCACGAGGCTTAAATATGAGAAATACACCGGAAGTGAAATTTGTACTGGATCAGTCCATTGCTTACGGTGTAGCAATGTCAAAGAAAATTGACGAAGTGACAAAAGATATCAAAGAAGAGGGTGAATAAAATGCTTTTAAAGGCATTGGAACATGCCCGTACAGTTGCCATCGGCGGACATATGAGGCCGGATGGGGACTGCACCGGCTCCTGTATGGGTGTTTATAATTATATTCGCACATGGTATCCTGAGAAAGATGTAGATGTGTATCTGGAGGATATTCCGGAGAGTTTTCATTTTTTAAAAGGGACAGAAGAGATTTCCCATGTATTAAAAAACAGGACATATGATTTGTTCATTTCACTGGATTGTGGAGATGCAGGACGACTTGGGTTTGCGGAAGCGGCATTTCTGAAAGCGAAAGATACTGTTTCCATAGATCACCACATCAGCAATCCGGGCTTTGGAAAAAGTAACTATATCAAGCCGGATGCAAGTTCCACTTCCGAACTTGTATATGAACTTTTAGAGAAAGAAAAAATCACAAAAGAGATTGCGGAATGTCTTTATCTTGGGATTGTGCATGATACAGGAGTATTTCAGTATACTTGCACTTCTCCGGAAACAATGGTTGTTGCGGCAGATTTGATGAGCAAAGGAATTGACTATTCCAGAATCGTTACAGATACTTATTATGAGAAGACATATGTGCAGAATCAATTGCTCGGAAAAGCGCTTTTAGAAAGTGCACTATTTCTGGATGGACAGTGCATTGTGTCTTCGGTTTCCAGAAAAACTATGGATTTCTACGGAGCAACACCGAAAGATCTGGAAGGAATTGTAAGTCAGTTACGTGTAACAAAAGGCGTGAAAGTTGCGGTATTCCTGTATGAGACAGAAGAACAGGAATACAAAGTAAGTCTTCGTTCGGATTCCGAAGTGGATGTCAGCCGTATTGCCTCGTATTTTGGAGGAGGCGGTCATAAGAAGGCTGCAGGACTTACAATGAAAGGTGATCTTCAGGATATCATCCATAGCCTTTCAGAACAAATCAAGTTGGCACTTTCGGAAGGACAGGACTAAGGATGATACACGGTATTTTAAATGTATATAAAGAAAAAGGATTTACATCCCATGATGTAGTTGCAAAACTTCGTGGCATTGTGGGACAGAAAAAAATCGGACATACAGGAACGCTTGACCCGGATGCGGTGGGCGTTCTTCCGGTTTGTCTTGGAAAGGCAACCAAACTTTGTGATCTTCTGACAGAGAAAGATAAGACATACGAAACGGTACTTTTACTTGGAAAAGCAACAGATACACAGGATATCAGCGGAACAGTTCTTGCTGAGAAAAGTATGGATGGAATTACGGAGGAAATGGTGCGGGAAGTGATCCGCTCGTTTGTAGGGGTGTATGATCAGATTCCACCAATGTATTCTGCACTTAAGGTGAACGGAAAAAAACTTTATGAACTTGCGCGTGAAGGAATCGAAATTGAGCGAAAAGCAAGAAGCGTAGAGATTTTTCGCATTGTGATCAAAGAAATTACACTTCCGAGAATCCGTATGGAAGTGTCCTGTTCGAAAGGAACATATATACGGACACTTTGCCATGATATAGGAGAGAAACTTGGGTGTGGTGGATGTATGGAAGAACTTATACGTACCCAGGTAAGCTCTTTTCATATAGAAGATAGTTTGACGCTGGCGCAGATTGCGCAAAAGAAAGAAGAAGGAAAATTGAAGGAAATCCTTCTTCCGATTGACGAGATGTTTCCGACTTACCGGAAGATCAAAGTAAAAGAACAATACAGTCCTCTTCTTTATAATGGGAATCCGTTCTATAGAAATCAGGCAGAGCGGATAGAGAATCTTCAAGACGGAGAGCAGATCAGGGTGTATGATCATATGCAACGGTTTATCGGACTTTACCGTTATGAGACAGAGAAGAGACAGTTTAAAATTATTAAGATGTTTTTTGACAAATAGAAACGGACAAGAGGAATATAGTATGCAGTATATCAGAGGAATGGAGTCCTATCATGACCCGGCATATACGGCAATCACGTTGGGGAAATTTGATGGACTGCACAGAGGACATCTGAAATTAGTGGAACGGGTACAATCCTATGCAGGGACGGAAGTAAAAAGCGTTGTTTTTTCTTTCGACATGCTCCCATTTTTTAAAGAAAAGGGATTGAAGAAAAAGAACTTAATGACAAGTGAAGAAAAAACTCTCTTTTTGGAGGATAAGGTAGATTATCTTGTGGAATGTCCTTTTGTAGAAGAGGTTTATACGATGGAAGCGGAAGACTTCATACGGGACATTTTGATTGGAAAATTTCATGCGAAATATGTTGTGGTTGGAACGGATTTTCGTTTTGGTCATAACAAAAGAGGAGATATCCATATGCTGAAAGAGTATGAAGCGGTTTATGGATATCGGTTAGATGTGATTCCAAAAGAGATGTACGGTGACCGTGAAATCAGCAGTACATTCATAAAAGAAGAGATGGCGAAGGGAAATATTGAGCTTGTGGAAACACTTCTGGGTCGTCCCTATTTTATTGCGGGCAGTGTAAAACATGGGAAAGCGCTTGGACGAAAGCTTGGATTTCCAACTATGAATATCTTACCGGCAGAAGAGAAAATGCTGCCGCCAAATGGAGTATACATATGCAATGTCTTTTCGGAAGGAAATGTATATGCAGGCATTGGAAATGTGGGATGCAGACCCACAGTGTCGGATGATAATATTACTACAATAGAGACATTTTTGTTCGACTATGAGGAACAGGCCTATGGACAGCAGATTGAAGTAAGACTACGTAAGTTTGTAAGAGAAGAACAGAAATTTTCTTCAGTGGAAGAACTGCAGCAAAGAGTGAATCAGGATATTGAAACAGGAAAACAATATTTTGAAAACGTACAATAGGAGATATGTAAAGTGATGGCGATTGCATTTTCTTTAGTGGGAGGACTAGGGTTATTCCTTTATGGAATGAAATTGATGAGTGAAGGTTTAGAGAAATCAGCCGGAGCAAAAATGAGAGGCATTCTGGAGTTTTTTACAAAGAACAGATTTGTGGGAATGCTTGTCGGTATATTATTTACGGCAGTGGTTCAGTCATCAAGTGCGACAACAGTAATGGTTGTGAGTTTTGTGAATTCAGGACTTATGACACTTTTACAGGCGACAGGAGTAATCCTTGGCGCAAATATCGGTACTACAGTGACATCGCAGCTTATTGCGTTCAATCTTTCGGAAGTTGCTCCTTTATTTGTCATGATCGGTGTGGTCATGGTAATGTTTTGCAAGAAAAACGGAGTGAAAAGAGCCGGAGAAGTTGTACTGGGATTTGGTATCTTATTTATGGGATTAAGCGGAATGTCCTCTGCCATGTCCACATTGAAAGAATCCCCGTATATTGTAGAAGTTTTAGGTTCTCTTGATAATGCAGGGATGGGTGTACTTGTAGGGTTTGTGATTACTGCAATCCTGCAGAGTTCCTCCGCAACAGTAGGAATTGTGCTTCTTATGGCAAGTCAGGGACTTTTGGAATTCAATATCTGCTTTTTCCTTATTTTAGGATGTAATATGGGGTCTTGTGTTTCGGCGCTTCTTGCAAGTATCGGAGGCAAAAAAGATGCCAAAAGAGCAGCATGGATTCATTTTTTGTTTAATATCATCGGATCGGCAATTATTTTTGTAGTGTTAATGTTTGCTCTGAATCCGATTGCCGATACGATTCTTGATATGTCTGGAGGCAACATTGCCCGTGCCGTTGCCAATGCACATACGTTGATCAAAGTGGTGGAAGTGATTCTGCTCTTCCCATTCATGGGATATGTGGTGAAATTTACCTATAAGATTGTGCCGGGGAAAGATAAAGAAGCGGAAGATGAATTTGCTTTGAAATATATTGGGAATACTGGTCATATGCTGGTTCCCAATACGGCGATCAGTGCGGCAATTCTGGAAATTGAGCATATGGGACAAATGGCAATCGAGAACTTAAAAGAAAGTATGGATGCTCTTTGTGACAAGAAGGAAGAAAAAATTCCAACGGTTTACCGACGGGAGAAATATATCAATTTTCTAAATAAGAAGATTACAGACTATCTTGTAAAAGTAAATGAATTGGATCCTCCGTTGGAAGATAAGAAAATTTTAGGTGGACTCTTCCATGTAGTAAATGATATAGAACGTATTGGAGACCATGCGGAAAATTTTGCGGACTCCGCACAGGATTGTATCCAAAATAGTCTCGATGTTAGTGATAAAGGAAGAACACAGCTACGAGATATGACGGAAAGTGTTCTGGAAATTTTAAATTATTCTATTGAAATGTTCTCGAAAAAGAATCAGGAACATATGCAGGAAATTTTGGAGCTGGAAGATATGATCGATCTGAAAGAAAGAAAGTATCAACGTTTGCACGTGAAGAGACTTACAACGAATGAGTGTACACCGGAAGCGGGAATGGTATTTTCTGACACCGTATCCGGATTGGAAAGAATTGCAGACCATGCAACAAATATTGCATTTGCAATTTTGAAACCAGAAGAACATGGGGCAGAAGATGAATAAAAAAGTATTTACATGCTTGGGAAGTTGTGTTATACTATGCAAGTATGAAATTAGCCGATATTCGGTGACGGGATACTCCAACCCTTACTTAATATCAGGCGTTTAACAAAGTTTTAATAGGAGGAAATGTAAATGATCGCAAAGGAAAAAAAACAGGCAATCATCGCTGAGTACGGCAGAACAGAAGGAGACACAGGATCACCAGAAGTTCAGATCGCTATCTTAACAGCAAGAATTAACGAGTTAACAGATCACTTCAAAGCAAACCCGAAGGATCACCACTCAAGAAGAGGTCTTCTTAAAATGGTAGGTCAGAGAAGAGGTTTACTTGCTTACTTAAAGAAAACAGATATCGAAAGATACCGTTCTTTAATTGAGAGATTAGGATTAAGAAAATAATCCGACTGAAGTATTTGAAAATTATAAGACACACAACACAACAACACAAAATCCCCGGAATCTCCGGGGATTTTTTATGATATAGGAAAGTTATTGTATGTGGACAACAGCTTAACATAGAATAAAATGTGTTAAGCTATTTTTAGTTTACATTTATATGATAATTATGCTATAATATATAAGGTTATGGCAGGGGATATATGCCGAGACCACTGAAAAGTACATCAGGGATGGTGTGTTTTTCAGTTGTTTCGGAATCACTTGTCAAATGAGAAAGAAAAGGAGAACACATATGTTTAAGAAGTTTGAAATGGAATTAGCCGGCAGAACGCTTCGTGTAGACGTTGGAAGAGTTGCAGCACAGGCAAACGGTGCAGCGCTGATGCACTATGGCGATACTGTTGTATTATCTACAGCAACAGCATCGGATAAGCCAAGAGAAGGAATCGATTTCTTCCCGTTAAGTGTAGAATATGAAGAGAAATTATACGCGGTAGGTAAAATCCCGGGAGGATTCAATAAGAGAGAGGGAAAGGCATCTGAGAATGCAATCCTTACATCCCGCGTAATCGACAGACCGATGCGTCCGTTATTCCCGAAGGATTACAGAAATGACGTAACACTTAACAACCTTGTATTATCTGTGGACCCGGAGTGCAGCCCAGAATTGACGGCGATGCTTGGTTCTGCAATCGCAACGGCAATCTCTGACATTCCGTTCGATGGACCGACATCTACAACACAGGTTGGTATGATTGACGGAGAGTTTATCTTCAACCCAAACTCTGTACAGAGTGCACTTTCTGATCTTCAGCTTACAGTAGCCTCCACAAGAGAGAAAGTAATCATGATTGAAGCGGGTGCGAATGAAGTACCGGAAGACAAGATGATCGAGGCGATTTTTGCAGCACACGAGATGAACCAGAAGGTTATTGCATTTATCGATACGATCGTTGCAGAATGCGGAAAAGAAAAACACGAGTACACAAGCTGTGCAGTGCCGGAAGAATTATTTGCGGCAATCCGTGAAATCGTAACTCCGGAAGAGATGGAAGAAGCAGTATTCACAGACGAGAAACAGATTCGTGAAGAAAACATCCGTGTGATCACAGAGAAATTAGAAGAAGCATTTGCTGAAAATGAAGAATGGTTACCGTTGATCGGAGAAGCATTATACCAGTATCAGAAAAAGACAGTAAGAAAGATGATCTTAAAAGACCACAAACGTCCGGATGGAAGAGCAATCGACCAGATCAGACCGCTCGCTGCTGAGATTGACATTATTCCGAGAGTACACGGTTCCGCTATGTTTACCCGTGGACAGACACAGATCTGCAATATTACGACATTAGCACCATTATCTGAGGCCCAGAGAATCGATGGACTCAATGAACTTGAGACATCCAAGAGATATATGCACCACTATAACTTCCCATCATACTCTGTAGGTGAGACAAAACCATCCAGAGGACCGGGACGTCGTGAAATCGGACATGGTGCATTGGCAGAGAGAGCGCTTGTGCCGGTACTTCCGACAGAAGAAGAATTTCCATATGCGATCCGTACAGTGTCTGAAACATTTGAGTCCAACGGATCCACATCACAGGCAAGTGTCTGTGCATCCAGTATGTCACTTATGGCTGCCGGAGTTCCGATTAAATCTGCAGTAGCAGGTATTTCCGCAGGACTTGTGACAGGTGAGACAGATGATGATTACATCGTTCTTACAGATATTCAGGGATTGGAAGATTTCTTCGGCGATATGGATTTTAAAGTTGCAGGTACACACAAAGGTATCACTGCTATTCAGATGGATATCAAGATTCATGGACTTACAAGACCGATCATTGAAGAAGCAATTGCATGCACAAAGAAAGCAAGAACATACATCTTAGACGAAGTAATGAGCAAAGCGATTGCAGAGCCAAGACCAGAAGTAGGACCTTTCGCTCCGAAGATCCGCCAGATGCAGATTGATCCGGCTAAGATCGGTGATGTTGTTGGACAGCGTGGTAAGACGATCAATGCAATCATTGAGCAGACAGGCGTTAAGATTGATATTACAGATGAAGGATTCGTATCCATTTGTGGTGTAGATGCCGAGGCTATGGATGAAGCAATGAGAATGATTTCTATCATTGTGACAGACTTTGAAGCAGGACAAGTATTTGAAGGAAAGGTAGTCAGCATCAAAGAATTTGGCGCTTTCATTGAGTTTGCACCTGGAAAAGAAGGAATGGTACACATTTCAAAGATTTCTAAAGACAGAATCAAACATGTAGAAGATGTTCTGACACTTGGAGATAAAGTTAAGGTTGTATGTCTTGGAAAAGATAAAATGGGAAGAATCAGCTTCTCTATGAAAGATGTGGCAGAAGACTAGAAAATATTTTTAAGATGATAAAAAGGGCGTGTGAAAAAACGAAAGTTTTTTCATGCGTCCTTTTGTTATGTCAAACATCGTGTGCGGTGATTGTGTAGTTGTACAATCTTTTTGTATTTTAATCATATTTTTGTGGGTTGTTCATATATTGTGTAAAGAGGTGGACAATATGTTAAAAGAAAAAAATCGAATCATCAGGCATCAAATTCTTCCGGTGCTTGCAAAATCCATTGCCGCTGACCTGGAGACTATGGAAATTGATTTTGAACGTTTGCAGGAAATCCGGCTTCGGACAGATAAACCTATGGTAATGATATACAAAGGAGAAGAAATGTTTGCTAAGGATCGGAAAGGAAAAACAGTGATCGTCACAGGCAAAGATGTGAGGGAAACTTTAGATTACATCAGTAATTATTCTTTGTATGCGTATGAAAATGAGTTGCGACAGGGATTTATTACAATTGAGGGTGGTCATCGGGTAGGTATGGCGGGACAGACAATGGTGGAGCAGGAGCGAGTAAAAAACATGAAGTATATTTCCTCTGTGAATATCCGTATTTCACATGAAATGAAAGGTTGTGCAGAGAAGGTTATGCCTTATATTTGTATGAATGGAGAGCTTTGCCATACGCTGATCATTTCCCCACCCAGATGTGGGAAGACAACCCTTTTGAGAGATATCGTCAGACAGGCTTCCGATGGATGCAAATGGATCAAAGGAACGACAGTGGGCGTGGTAGACGAGCGTTCGGAAATCGGAGGCTGCTACATGGGGACAGCACAGAATGATCTCGGAATACGGACAGATGTGTTGGATTGTTGTCCGAAAGCAGAGGGAATGCTGATGCTTATCCGCTCAATGTCTCCGCGAATCCTTGCTGTGGATGAAATTGGAGCAAAAGAGGATGTACAGGCTATTGAATATGCTCTGCATTGTGGCTGTATTATGCTTGCTACCGCCCATGGAACATCCATGGAAGAGATAAAGAAAAAACCTTTATTTGAAGAACTTATTCAGAAAAAGAGATTTGAAAGATACATCGTATTGAGTAATCGAAAAGAACTGGGGGGAGTTGAGGGGATTTACGATGAGAGAGGAATGCCGTTATGCAGAAACTGATCGGTGTTGTGCTTATCGTAGCGTCGAGTACTGGAATGGGGTATTTGAAAGGCGTAAATCTTTCAAAAAATTTGATAGAAATGCAAGAAATAAGACGGATATTTCTTATGTTGAGAAGTGAAGTGGCATATACGAAATCTCCCTTTGGAGAGGCGTTCTACCGTATTGCTGAAAGAACTTACGGGAAATATAAGGAATGGCTTTTTTTTCTGGCCGAAAGTCTGAATCAAAGATCTGGTCATACCTTTTTTGAGTTGTGGCAGCATGCACTGGAACGCTATTTTAGCGACACCCATTTGGATAAAAGAAACCTGGAACTTCTAAAGAATATGGGAACAAACATGGGGTATTTAGACCGGGAAATGCAAGTTGGAGCAATCGATCTTTATCTGGAACAGCTAAAATTAAATATTCGGAAAATGCAGGAAGAACTTCCGGAAAAACGACGGATTTTAAACTGTCTGGGCGTTATGGGAGGAATTTTTGTGGCAGTTGTTCTTGTGTAGAGGGGAGGAGAAGATGAGCGTAAACTTAATTTTCAAAATTGCGGCAGTAGGAATCCTTGTGTCGGTGTTGAGTCAGGTGTTGAAACACAGTGGAAGGGAGGAGCAGGCATTTCTTACAAGTTTTGCAGGACTTTTGCTAGTGCTGTTCTGGATCGTACCTTATATTTATGAATTGTTTGAGTCTATCAAACGGTTATTTTCGCTTTAAGGAGAAAAAATGGGAATTGTTCAAATTGCCGTGATGGGCGTGGCGGGAGCGATTCTTGCCATACAGTTTAAAAACGGAAAATCAGAATATGGTATTTATATAAGTATCGCCTTGAGTGTCCTTGTTTTTTTTCATATCTTGGGAAGGGTAGAAGTGATCATCACAGCGATTCGGGATATCAGTGAAAAAATTCAAATGAAAAGTGGGTATCTTCAAGCACTTCTGAAAATGTTGGGAGTTGCATATGTGGCGGAATTTGCTTCGGCAATCTGCAAGGATGCGGGACATCAGACCATTGCCGGGCAGATTGAAATTTTCAGCAGAATTACTATTCTTACATTGAGCATGCCGGTTCTTCAAGCGCTTCTAGAGACGATACAAGCATTTCTTGGATAGGAGAGGAGGTACATGAAACGAAGAATCATTTTGTTCTTTTTTGTTCTTATGTTGATTGGAATTCCGGTATATGCGAAAGAGCCGGAGAAGAGCGAAGTACAGAAGAAAGCAGAAGATACATTGCTTGAAGAATTTGATTTCAGTGGAGTGAATAAGGCCCTTCAGGACATTATGCCTGAGAAGAAAGTGGATTTTGGGGCGACTGTGATGAAGATCTTGAATGGAGAAGAAGAGTTATCTGTAGATCTGTTGGTAAAACTTTTGGAAGACAGTTTTTTTTATGAATTCCGAAATGGAAGAGAGGGACTGATCCATATTTTGCTAATTGCAATTATCGCGGCGGTTTTCACAAACTTTTCCGGTGTACTAAAGAACGGACAGATTGGTGCTATGGGATTCTATGTGCTTTATATGCTTTTGATCGCGATTGCCTTAAGTTCGTTCCAGGTAGTGCTTGATTCCGCGGCTGCGGGAATTGAGAAACTGATTATATTTATGAGGGCGTTGGGACCGGTTTATTTCCTTTCGGTAGCGGTAGCTGCAGGAAGCAGTACTTCAATTGTCTTTTATAATCTTGTGCTCTTTCTCATTTATATTGTAGAACTTCTTGTGTTGAATTTTTTGATACCGCTTCTGCATATTTATATGGTAGTAAAGATGTTGAATTATATTTCTACAGAAGAGTATTTGTCAAAACTTACGGAGTTGATCGAGTTTTTGGTCAACTGGATTTCAAAGACACTTCTTACGGCAGTCATAGGACTCAATTTGATCCAGGGGTTGATCACTCCGGCTGTGGATTCGTTGAAAAGAGGTGCGCTTTCCAAAGGTGTGGAAGCGCTTCCGGCCATTGGAGATGCGATTGGAGGAGTAACGGAAGTGCTTCTGGGCACGGCGGTGCTTATGAAGAATGGGATTGGAGTGGCAGGAGCCATAATCTGCATTTTAATCTGTGCAATCCCGGCACTTCAGATTCTGGCGATGACGTTTCTCTATAAATTGGTAGCTGCATTGATTCAGCCGGTGTCAGATAAGAGGATTGTGGGATGCATTTCGGCGGTGGGGGAGGGAAGCAGGATGCTCTTGAAGATTGTATTTATGACGGGAGTTTTATTCTTGCTGACCATTGCAATAGTAGCGGCTACTACAACATAAAGGAGGAGTTATGTTTGATTATCTGTATGAATGGATTCAGAACATTGCCTTTTACATGATCCTTTCCACGGTTTTCTTTGAAGCGCTTCCGGTCAATAGCTATAAAAAATATATTCGTTTTTTTACAGGGATGGTGCTGGTACTTCTTCTCATAGGACCGGTTTTGAAAGTGTTTGGAATGAGAAATTCTTTTTCAGATATTTTTGACAGCAGAGCCTATGAAAAGGAAATGGAAAGAATTGAGGAAACAACAGAGTATTTGTGGGAAGTGGATGTAGAGGATTACATAAAAGAAGTGGAGGGAACAACAAGTGGAACAAAAGAAAGAATGGAAGATACTGTTCAATAGGCTGCTGACAGGAAAACATAATCTCCTCATACTGCTTCTTGTGGGAATGCTCCTTGTAGTGATTGCCATGCCGGTGGAGAGGGAGGAAGAACAGAAGGTGAAAGAAGAAACGGAAGACGAGGAAAGAGAAACTATAAGAGGAAAAAATTATGAATCGGAAATCGAAAAGAAACTTTCTAAAATACTTTCTGATGTAAATGGAGTGGGAGAAAATGAAGTGATGATCACACTTCAATCTACAGCAGAGAAGGTTGTGGAGAAAGATTTGGAAACCGATGAAAAGTCCAAAAGTGAAACGACAGTTTACTGTGGAAATAATGAGGAAGAGACTCCTTATGTGAAAAAGGAAATGACACCAAAGATAGAAGGCGTGGTTGTGATTGCACAAGGCGGAGACGATCCGGTTGTAATGAAGAATATTACGGAGGCAGTTCAGGCATTATTTGATGTAGACACGCATAAAATTAAAGTAATGAAAATGAATTAAAACAAGGGGGATCATTTTGAAACGATTATTGAAAAAAAACCAGATTATCATTACAACACTTGCAATTATGATTGCGATTGCCGGATATTTGAATTATTCCGGCAGGATTTTTGGAGAGAAAGATTCAAAAGAAACCAATGGAAATCTTGCAAGCCAGGAGCTTCTGGATATTTCTGATGAGGGAATGGAGACGGCTGGAGATATCGAGAGCCAGGACAATGAAGTGGCGGACGGAAGTGTGGAAGGGACGCCGGGAGAAGCGGTACTTACGAATGGTGTTGTGGCAGAGGCAAAGGTGACAAGAGAACAGGTACGTGCCAAGAATAAAGAGACGCTTCAGGCGATCATTGATAACAAAAACATCAGTGATGAACAGAAAAAAGATGCCGTTGCACAGATGGTACATGTAACAGAACTGGCAGAAAAAGAGGCAGCAGTAGAAACACTTCTTGCCTCCAAAGGATTTGCGGATACGGTGGTAAGTCTTACGGATGACGCAGCAGATATTGTAGTGGGAAATGCAGAACTTACAGATGCAAATCTTGCTCAGATTGAAGACATTGTTGTAAGAAAGACAGAAATACCGGCGGCGAATATTGTGATTACGCCGATCCATGCAGAAGAAAAGTAGTTTCTCCTTGAAAAAAATGCAAAAAAAAGGTATCATATAGACTGCGATTGTTAAGATAAAGGAGAATACGTATGTCTAATATGATAAATGAAATAAAAAAGAGGAGAACATTTGCAATTATTTCCCATCCGGATGCGGGAAAGACGACGCTTACAGAGAAATTTCTGCTTTACGGAGGAGCCATTAACCAGGCTGGATCCGTAAAGGGGAAAGCAACGGCGAAACATGCCGTCTCCGACTGGATGGAGATTGAGAAGGAAAGAGGTATTTCTGTCACTTCTTCGGTATTACAGTTTAACTATGATGGCTACTGTATCAATATTCTGGATACTCCGGGGCATCAGGATTTCTCGGAGGACACATACCGTACATTGATGGCTGCCGATTCCGCAGTGATGGTTATTGATGGATCGAAGGGTGTGGAAGCACAGACAAGAAAACTATTCAAGGTATGTGTAATGTGCCATATCCCGATTTTTACATTTATTAATAAGATGGACCGGGAAGCTTTGGATACATTTGAACTTCTGGATGACATTGAAAAAGAGCTTGGGATTGCGACCTGCCCGATCAACTGGCCAATCGGTTCGGGAAAAGAATTCAGGGGTGTGTATGACAGAGAACATAAAGAGATTGAACTTTTTTCTGATACTCAAAAGGGAACGAGTATGGGGGCGGTGAAGAAAGTGCCGTTTTCTGACCCTTCTGTAAAAGATTTGATCAGTGAAGAACAGCGGGAGAAGCTGGACGAGGAAATTGAACTTCTGGATGGAGCAAGTGCAGAGTTTGATCAGGAACTGGTAAGTAAAGGAGAACTTTCGCCAGTATTTTTTGGATCTGCCCTGACTAATTTTGGTGTGGAAACATTTTTGCAGCATTTCCTTATGATGACATCGTCTCCGCTTCCGAGAAAATCCAACTGTGGAGACATTGATCCGATGGAGGAAAAAGACTTTTCCGCTTTTGTATTTAAAATTCAGGCAAACATGAACAAAGCTCATCGTGACCGAATTGCATTTATGCGAATCTGCTCCGGTGAATTTGAGGCCGGTATGGATGTGTTTCATATTCAAGGAGGAAAGAAAGTGAGATTGTCTCAGCCGCAGCAGATGATGGCAAGTGAGCGGAAAATGATAGAGAAGGCATATGGAGGCGATATTATCGGTGTATTTGATCCGGGGATTTTCTCGATCGGAGACACATTGACAAATTCGCCGGAGAAATTTGCTTATGAAGGGATTCCGACCTTTGCTCCGGAACACTTTGCAAGAGTCCGTCAGGTAGATACGATGAAGAGAAAGCAATTTATAAAAGGAATCAATCAGATTGCGCAAGAGGGTGCGATTCAGATTTTCCAAGAGTATAATACTGGAATGGAAGAGATTATAGTAGGAGTTGTCGGTGTACTTCAATTTGATGTACTGAAATATCGTCTGGAAAATGAATATAATGTAGAAATTCGTATGGAAAATCTTCCGTATGAACATATCCGTTGGATTGAAAACGAGGAGATTAACCTGGATAAAATCATAGGAACTTCAGATATGAAGAAGATTAAAGACTTAAAAGACAGACCGCTTCTTCTTTTTGTGAACAGTTGGAGTGTACGCATGACAGAGGAAAGAAATCCGGGATTGATTTTATCAGAATTTGGCCGATCTTAAACTTTGTCTTTCCAAACAGGTATAAATTTGTTATAATAACAAAAGATAACAAACCAGGCAGGAGGTTTTTGATATGGTAAAAGAAGAAAGAAATGAATATACGATACATTCCGATGAAAACCTTGGAGAGGTGAAGATTGCAGATGAAGTTGTTGCTATCATCGCCGGTCTTGCGGCTATGGAGGTAGATGGTGTTGCATCTATGGCAGGTAATGCTACAAGAGAGATTATCAGCAGACTTGGAGTGAAGAGTCTGTCGAAGGGTGCGAGAGTAGATGTGCTGGACGGCATAGTGACAGTTTCTCTCAATCTGAATCTGAAATACGGTTACAGCATTATGGAGATTTCTGGAAAAGTACAGGAGAAAGTAAAAGCTGCAATCGAGAACATGACCGGTCTTACTGTGGCGGATGTGAATATCCGTATTGCCGGAGTAGAGATGGACGCGGAATAGTAAGAAAGCACGAAATGGGTTGCGTGAATGCGCAGCCTATTTTTGACAGAGAGGATAAAAGATGGGAAGATCAGAACTTAGAGAACATATTTTTAAGATGCTATTTTTAGTAGAATTTAACGGGGAAGAAGAGATGCCGGAGCAGGTGGAACTTTATCTCGATCAGATTGAGAATCTTACGGAGGAGAACCGTGAATATATTGAGAAGAAACATGCAGCGATTGCAGGGAAAGTGGAAGAGATTGATGAACTTTTGAATCTTCACACGACGGGCTGGAAAACTACACGTATGAATAAGGTGGATTTGACGATTCTAAGACTTGCGGTATATGAGATAAAATGGGACGAAGATGTTCCGGCAGGAGTTGCGATCAATGAAGCTGTAGAACTTGCGAAAAAATACAGTAGTGATGAGGGACCTTCCTTTGTCAACGGAGTTCTTGGTAAGGTTGCCAACTAGGAGAACAATATGCGTAATGTATATTCGGTAAAACAGGTGAATGCATATATTAAAAATATGTTTAACCAGGACTTCATGCTGAATCGTATTTACGTCAAGGGTGAAGTTTCAAACTGTAAATACCATACGTCAGGTCATATATATTTTACACTAAAAGATGAGTCCGGAACGATTGCCTGCATTATGTTTGCAGGGCAGCGCGCGGGGCTTACTTTTTGTATGCAGGAAGGGCAGCAGGTGATTGTTCTTGGAAGCATCACAATCTATGAACGAGATGGAAGATACCAGCTCTATGCAAAAGAAATCATTTTAGATGGAGCAGGACTTCTATATGAGAAATTTGAAGCTCTGAAACAAGAACTCTCAGAGATGGGAATGTTCGCGCCGGAGTATAAACAACCCATTCCAATGTATGCGAAGAGGATTGGAATTGTAACAGCACCGACAGGAGCAGCGGTCCGCGATATCATGAATATTGCAGAGAGACGGAACCCGTATGTACAGTTGATTCTTTATCCGGCGCTTGTGCAAGGAGAAGGGGCGAAGGAAAGTATCATAGAAGGAATTCGTGTACTGGAAAAAAAACAGGTGGATGTGATGATTGTGGGCCGAGGAGGAGGGTCTATCGAAGATCTGTGGGCATTTAATGAAGAAGAGGTGGCAAGGGCTGTATTTGAGTGCCGTGTGCCTGTGATTTCAGCGGTAGGACATGAAACAGATACAACGATCATTGATTATGTAGCGGATCTTAGAGCACCAACACCGTCAGCGGCGGCAGAACTTGCGGTGTTTGAATATGCGGCCCTGGAAGAACGTTTTTTTGAATATAAAAGAAAACTGGCAAAGGCCATGACCCGTAATCTGGAACAGCAGAAAATGCGCCTTTCTTCTTATAGGATGCGTATGAAATATCTCCATCCGGGTATGAAACTTTTACAACAGAAACAGATTGCGGCGGACATGGAAGAGGAACTTCAAAGAAAAATGAAAGAACGGATTTTGAAGGCAAGACATGCCCTTTCTATCCGGATTGAGAAAATTGAAGGATTATCACCACTTCGTAAATTGAATCAGGGATTTTCTTATGTGACAGATAAAGAAGGCAAATCACTAAAATCCGTACAGCAGGTTAAAAAGGGAGATTTTCTCAGCATTTATGTAACAGATGGAGTGATAAAAGCAAAAACAGAGGGCGCAATCAAGGAGGAACGATATGGAAACACAGACATTGAATGAGGTATTGGCACAGCTTGATCAAGTGATGAAAGAGATGGAGAATGAGGACGTTTCGCTTGAGGAATCCTTTCGTCTGTATAAAGAAGGTATGAATATGCTTAAAATATGTAATGAGAAAATAGATACAGTAGAAAAGAAAATGCTGATTCTTGACGGGGAGGGAAATGAACATGAATTTTAATGCGGAGAGAACCCGGAAAGTGGTGGAGATTGAAGAAATTCTGAGAAAGTATCTTCCGGATGAAGAAGGATATCAAAAGAAGATCATGGAAGCTATGGAATACAATCTGATGGCGGGAGGCAAGAGGCTTCGACCAATGCTGATGAAAGAAACTTATACAATGTTTGGCGGAGAATCTAAGATAATCGAACCATTTATGGCTGCTCTCGAGATGATTCATACGTATTCTCTCGTTCACGATGACCTTCCGTCTATGGATAATGACGATTATAGAAGGGGAAGAAAAACAACGCACATTGTATACGGAGAAGGAATGGCGGTACTTACCGGAGATGCTCTTCTTAATTATGCGTTTGAGACTGCTGCAAAAGCTTTCGATATGGAGCCGGAGCAAAGTTTTCTGATTGGGAAAGCAATGCAGATTCTTGGAAAAAAAGCCGGAATATATGGAATGATCGGCGGACAGGTTGTGGATGTGGAATCGGCAGGACAAAAACTGGATCAGGAAGTAATTACATTCATTTACAGTTTGAAAACCTGTGCACTCATTGAGACAGCTATGATGATCGGGGCAGTTCTTGCGGGAGCTTCAGAAGAGGATGTAAAGAAAGTGGAATCCATCGCCTGGAAAGTCGGTATGGCATTTCAGATTCAGGACGATATCCTGGATGTCACAAGTACAGATGAAGTTCTGGGGAAACCGGTACACAGCGACGAAAAGAATGAGAAAACGACTTATGTTACATTAGTAGGATATCAGAAAGCAAAAGAAGAGGTGGAGAGACTTTCTATCGAGGCGATTTTTGAATTGGAGAACCTGGAAAAGCAGAACCCGTATCTTATGTGCCTGATTGAGAAACTGATTCACAGAGAGCGTTAGGAGTGTTGCTTATGATACTGGAACGTATTCATAAAGAAAATGATATTAAAAAACTGAATAAAAAAGACCTGCAGATTCTTGCGGAGGAGATCCGGGAATTTCTGATTGAGAAGATCAGTGTTACGGGAGGACATCTAGCCTCCAATTTAGGTGTGGTTGAGTTAACTATGGCAATGCATCTGGCTTTTGATCTTCCAAAAGATAAGATTATATGGGATGTTGGACATCAGGCTTACACACATAAAGTTCTCACCGGAAGAAAGGCGGGATTCGATGACTTACGAAAATATGGAGGAATGAGCGGATTTCCGAAACGGAAAGAAAGCGAATGTGATGCTTTTGATACGGGGCACAGTTCTACCTCCATTTCTGCCGGACTTGGATATGTGGAAGCACGAGAAATACTTGGGGAAGACCATCATGTGATTTCTGTGATCGGAGACGGTTCTCTGACGGGAGGAATGGCTTATGAGGCGCTGAATAACGCGGCACATTTGAAAAGTAATTTTATTATTGTGCTCAATGACAATACGATGTCCATTTCACCGAATGTAGGGGGGATGTCGAAATATCTGGACAGTATCCGTACAGCCCAGACTTATACGGATTTAAAAAGAGGGGTAGAACATGCGTTGAGAAAAGTTCCGGTTGCGGGAGAGTCCATTGTAGAGCATATTCGGAAAACAAAAAGCGGGATCAAACAACTTTTTGTACCCGGTATGTTTTTTGAGGATATGGGAATCACATACTTGGGGCCTGTAGACGGTCACAATATCGGGGAACTTTACCGTGCGTTTCAGGAGGCAAAGAAACTTGACAATGCAGTGCTTCTCCATGTACTCACAAAAAAGGGAAAAGGATATCTGCCGGCGGAAATAGAACCTTCCAAATTTCACGGAACCGGTCCTTTTGAGATCGCAACGGGACAGGCTCTTGCGAAAAAAGACGGAGATACTTATACGGATGTTTTTGGTAAAGTTTTGTGTGATATTGGAGCTAATGATACAAATGTTGTAGCAATTACGGCGGCAATGAAAGATGGAACCGGGCTTTCGGAATTTGCAAAACGCTATAAGAAGCGCTTCTTTGATGTGGGGATTGCGGAGGAACACGGGGTTACCTTTGCTGCGGGATTGGCGGCAGGAGGACTAAAACCTGTATTCGCAGTATACTCTTCTTTCCTCCAAAGAGGGTATGACCAGATGATCCATGATGTGGCGCTGCAGAATCTTCCCGTAGTATTTGCCATAGACCGTGCCGGTATTGTGGGAAATGACGGTGAGACTCATCAAGGAATTTTTGATCTTTCTTACTTATCCAGTATTCCGAACATGACGGTGATTTCACCGAAAAACAAGTGGGAAATGGCAGATATGGTACGTTATGCGGTGGATTTTGAATCGCCGATAGCCATTCGTTATCCACGGGGAAAGGCTTATACCGGATTAAAGGAATATAGAAAATCCATTCAGTTTCGGCAAAGTGAAACAATATATGAGGAGGATGAGATTGCAATTTTTTCTATAGGTCATATGATGGAAATTGCCGAGAAGGTAAGAAGAAAGCTAAAAGAAATGGGATATGACTGCAGTCTGATCAATGGACGTTTTGTGAAGCCGATTGATGAAGAAATTCTTGTCCGGATGGCAAAAGATCACAAGTTGTTTGTGACAATAGAAGAAAATGTCCTGTCAGGTGGATATGGAGAAAAGGTTCGGGAATTTGTCATGAGACAGGATCTCCCGGTAAATGTGCTCACTATCGGTATTCCCGATGAATATGTAGAGCATGGAAACATTGATATACTAAGGAAAGAAATTATGCTCGATGAGGACTCCATTGTGAAGCAAATTGTTACACAGTACATCGGGCTTACGAGGTAGAACATGAAAGAACGTTTGGATGTGTTGCTTGTAAAGCGTAATTTAGCCGAATCCAGAGAAAAGGCAAAAGCCATTATTATGTCTGGAAATGTATTTGTAGAAGGACAGAGAGAAGATAAGGCAGGAAGTACTTTCTCGGATGAA
Source organism: Lachnospiraceae bacterium EP-SM-12S-S03 (assembly GCA_020540725.1). Classification (GTDB taxonomy): domain Bacteria; phylum Bacillota; class Clostridia; order Lachnospirales; family Lachnospiraceae; genus Faecalimonas. The sequence continues at coordinate 24,570 of JAJBSL010000015.1, read as the reverse complement.
GTACAGATTGAGATCAAGGGACATACACTCCCTTATGTGAGCAGAGGCGGATTGAAACTTGAGAAAGCAATGAAAAATTTTGATTTGGATCTGAAAGATAAAGTGTGTACAGATGTGGGCTCTTCCACAGGCGGATTTACGGATTGTATGCTGCAGAATGGGGCAAAGAAAGTATTTGCCATAGATGTGGGGCGAGGACAGCTTGCATGGAAATTAAGACAGGATGCGCGAGTGGTCAGCATGGAGAAGACCAATATAAGATATGTGACTTTAGAGGATCTTGGAGAACCGATTGATTTTTCTTCCATAGATGTTTCCTTTATCTCATTAACAAAAGTATTACTTCCTATTCGCAACTACTTGAAAGAGGATGGAGAGATTGTGGCTCTTATTAAACCACAGTTTGAAGCCGGAAGAGAGAAAGTAGGAAAAAAGGGTGTTGTAAGAGAAAAAAGTACACATCATGAAGTGATTGAACAGGTCATAGTTTACGCAATATCCATTGGATTTAAGGTGCTGGAACTGGAATATTCTCCGATTAAAGGACCGGAAGGGAATATTGAATATCTTGTACATTTGAAGAAGACGCAGGAACCGGTTACAATTTCGGACCTGAAGATTGATTTTCGGGCAGTGGTAGAGGCGGCTTTTGAAGAACTGGCAAAATAAAGGACGTAAAAATTATGGATAAATTTTATGTGATTACAAATGACAGTAAGGATGAGGATCATGAGATTACCCGGTCGATCAAATCATATATTGAGGGGAAAGGAAAAACGTGTATCCTTTCGGATGGGAGCCCTGTTCCTGCGGACACGGACGGAGCGCTTGCAATAGGGGGAGACGGAACATTGATTCAGGCTGCAAGAGAGATGCTCCATCACAACATTCCGGTAATTGGGATCAATATGGGGACGCTCGGTTATCTGACGGAAATTGAAGTTCAGAATGTGTATTCGGCAATAGATAGTCTTATTGCAGACGAACATATGGTAGAAGAAAGGATGCTTCTGCGTGGAGAACTTTCTAACGGAGTTTCGGATGTAGCGTTGAATGATATCATAGTGACTCGTTATGGTTCCTTACATTTAATCCGGTTGAATGTGTATGTGAACGGAGAACTTTTGAATAGTTATCAGGCAGATGGTATGATCATTTCCACACCGACCGGATCTACGGCCTATAATTTATCCGCAGGAGGGCCGATTGTAGAGCCTACCGCCTCCTTGATCGTGCTGACACCAATCTGCTCTCATGCTTTGAATACGAGCAGTATTGTTCTTTCGGTTGAGGATGAGATTGGGATTGAGATTGGAAGCAGGAGAGAGGACTGCGAAGAGGAAGCTGTGGTTGCATTTGACGGCACGGATATCTCCAGAATTCATACCGGAGAGAGGATTATTATTAAAAAGGCTGATGAGACGACAAAACTCATGAAGATCAGCCGGATCAGTTTCTTGGAAACACTTCGAAGAAAAATGAAAGGGAACTAGCGATGAAAGTAAACAGACATGCCAAAATAGTAGAACTCATTATGACGCATGATATCGAAACCCAGGAAGAACTTGCGGATTACTTAAATGCAGCAGGATTTCCCACAACTCAGGCTACCGTTTCCAGAGATATTCGTGACTTAAAGCTTACGAAAGTACCAACGGGGGACGGAAAACAGAAATATATCGTGCTTCGGACACCGGATGAAGATTTGACGGAGAAATACAGAAGAGTATTGAAAGATGGATATATTTCGATGGATATGGCGCAGAATATTCTGGTGATCAAGACGATTTCCGGAATGGCTATGGCAGTGGCTGCGGCCATTGATGCCATGGAATGGCACGAGGTTGTAGGATGTATCGCAGGAGACGATACGATTATGTGTGCTATCCGAACTGTGGAAGGTACGGCAGACGTTATGGAAAAAATCAGTAAAATTGTTTTTGAATAATATGGGAGAACAATAGATGCTTCAAAATTTACACGTAAAGAACCTGGCTTTGATTGAGGAAGCGGAAGTGGAATTTCAGCCGGGATTAAACATATTAACGGGAGAAACGGGTGCAGGAAAGTCCATCATTTTAGGGTCTGTCAATCTTGCCCTTGGGGGAAAATATAGTGGAGACATGCTGAGGAAAGGAACTTCTTTTGGCATTGTGGAACTTACATTTTCCGTGGAGAAAGAAGAACAGGCTGAGGCATTTCGCGCAATGGATATTTATCCGGAAGATGGTTGTATCATATTAAGCCGTAAGCTGATGGAAGGAAGAAGCATCAGCAGAATCAATGGAGAGACCGTATCCACGAATAAGCTGCGTCGGGTTGCGGAGATCTTGATTGATATTCACGGACAGCACGAACATCAGTCACTTCTTTATAAGAAAAATCATTTGGCGATACTGGATGCATTTTCCAAAGGTGTCATTGAAGAATTGAAGGAAAATGTAAACGAAGCGTATAAAGAATACAAAAAGTATAAAGAAGAATTTTCTCATGCAATGATGAATGAAACGGAAAGAGCAAAAGAAATAGATTTTCTGGAGTTTGAAGTAGCGCAGATTCGGGAAGCAGAGTTAAAATCAGGGGAAGATGAGGTTTTAGAAGAACGCTATAAGCGGATTGTAAACAGCAAAAAGATTGTAGAAAATATTGAGGAAGCTTACGGTTATACCGGATACGGGGAAAATGGAAGTGGAGGCGATATGATCTCAAGGGCGGTTCGCTGTATGCAGGAAGCGGCACATTATGATGAGGAAGCGGCAACGCTTTTGGGGCAGCTTCTGGAGATTGATAGTCTTCTGAATGATTTCAACAGGGAGTTGTCAGAGTATAGAAGGTCGTTGGATTTTTCGGAAGAGGAATTCTATGAGACAGAGACAAGACTCAATGAGCTGAACAGATTGAAAGCAAAATATGGTAATTCCATGGAAGATGTGATTCGCTATTGTGAAGAAAAAGAAGAACGTCTGATAAAATTGAAGGATTATGATAACTATATTGAAACGGTAAAGAGGAAATATGAAGAAGCTTCGAACACTTTGGCAAAAGAAGCAGAAAAGTTGACAAAGAAGAGGAAAGAACAGGCAGTTTTATTGAAAAATGCCATTACGTCCGGACTTTTGGATTTGAATTTTTTGGAAGTGAATTTTGAAATTGCATTCGAAGAGCTTAAAGAGGCTACTGCGAATGGAAAGGATGTAATTGAATTCCTTATTTCCATGAATCCGGGGGAACCGGTAAAACCGCTAGGAGAGATTGCGTCCGGTGGAGAACTCTCCAGAATTATGCTTGCGATCAAATCTGTTTTGGCAGACAAAGATGAAATTCCGACATTAATTTTTGATGAGATTGATGTGGGAATCAGTGGAAGAACTGCACAGAAAGTTTCGGAGAAAATGAAACTTATCGGAAACAAGCACCAGATAATCTGCATCACACATCTTGCTCAGATTGCAGCTATGGCAGACACGCATTTTGCAATTGAAAAGAAAGTGGAGAATGGGAAAACGGTAACAAAGATTCAAGAACTTTCCGAGGAGGAATCTGTACGGGAACTTGCAAGAATTTTAGGAGGCGCAGAGATTACAGATACAGTTGTGAAAAGTGCGGTTGAAATGAAAAAATTGGCAAAAAGTATCAGATAAAGAAAGAGTAAAAATTTACATAACCCATATACTAAAAATAGATTGCTTCATTGATAAGCAATCTATTTTTAGTTTGGAGGGGTCAATGTGAGAAGAAAGAGATATCGCAGATTTTTAGTAGTTCTTTTGTTGCTTACCATCACAGTAGGAAGCGGACTTCTAATAGAAGAAAGAAAAGAAGAAGCAGAAGTGAGTGTGGAATCCATTTCCGATGATCTTCTAATACCGGGAGGAATGCCTGTAGGAATTTACATGGAGACAGATGGTGTGATGGTACTTGGCACGGAAAAAGTAAAAGCGCTGAATGGGAAAAAATACGAGCCGGCAGATCGATTGGTAAAAGCCGGAGATTATATTGTGGCGGTGGATAATGAGAAAGTACAGAATAAAAAGGAATTGATGGAGAAAGTAGAGGAATTGACTGAAGAAGAAGTTGTGTTGAAACTGAGAAGAGAAGGAGAAATTTTGAATGTGAAAATGGAACCTGTAGAGTGTGAAAAGGGAGAATATAAGCTCGGTATCTGGGTGAGAGATAATACACAGGGATTGGGAACACTTACATTTCTTACAAAGAATAGCGAATATGGTGCTTTGGGACATGGCATTCATGATGTGGATACCGGAAAACTTTTGAACTTATCGAAGGGACGGCTTTATAAAACGAGTATTCAAAATATTAAAAAAGGCAAAGATGGAACTCCCGGAGGAATGGAAGGAATTATTGTATATAACAATTACAATGTAGTTGGTACGATAGAAAAAAACACAGAGGCAGGAATATACGGAAAGATGGAGAAACTGGATGAAGTGTTTGAAAATCAGACTCCATTAAAGGCCGCTTCCAAAGAGGAAATTCAAAAAGGAGATGCAGTCATACGATGTTCAGTAGACGGTTCGGTAAAAGAATATAAGATTCGTGTTACAAAAATCGACATGGGAGAAAAGGAAGTGAATAAAGGGATTGAGATTGAAGTCACAGATGAAGAACTTCTTAAGAAAACCGGCGGAATCGTGCAGGGAATGAGCGGAAGTCCGATCATACAAAATAACAAGATCATAGGAGCTGTTACCCATGTCTTTGTTCAGGATTCGGCAAAAGGATATGGCATTTTTATAGAAAATATGTTGAAAAATTGCGAATAGAATAAAACGTGTCGAAACTATATGACAATATTTTCTTTTATCTGCAAAATAAGGCGGATATAATAAGCCGGTAGCAAAATGAATGAAAATATCAGGAGGTTTTGACAAATGGGGAAGTTAAATGTGGCGATTGCAGATGATAATGAACGGATTTTGGATCTTTTGGAAGAAATTGTAAATAGTGACAGTGAATTAAAGGTTGTAGGAAAAGCGAATAATGGTGAGGATATGTGCCGTATTATAAAAAATCAGGAACCGGATGTGGTTCTTTTGGATCTGATCATGCCGAAAATGGATGGGATCAGTGTGATGGAGCATGTAAATGCAGATAAAAGTATTCGGAAAAGGCCGGAATTTATTGTAGTAACGGCAATCGGGCAGGAACGGATTACGGAAGATGCATTTCGAAAGGGTGCGCATTATTATATTATGAAACCATTTCATAATGATATGATTATCAACCGGATCAAAAGCACAAAATCCGTATGGATACCAGAAACAAAACTTCTGGAATCTCGCAGGGAGAGCCCTACATTGCCGGAGGAGAATCTGGAAAGCTATGTGACAAATATGCTGCATGAAATCGGGATACCTGCACATATCAAGGGATATCATTATCTGAGGGATTCTATTATGATGGCGGTAGAGGATATGGACGTTTTAAATGCAATCACGAAAGTGTTGTATCCTACAGTGGCAAAACGGCATCAGACAACAGCAAGCAGAGTGGAACGGGCCATACGCCATGCTATTGAAGTGGCGTGGAGCAGAGGAAAACTGGATACGTTGGATGAGCTTTTCGGGTATACAGTAAGCAACGGAAAAGGGAAACCTACAAACTCGGAATTTATCGCATTAATAGCAGATACAATTCAATTGAAATACAAAAGAAGATAATGGAATCTCTTTTCATATGGAACAAAGTGCGCTATAATGTAGTTATTATGCGAAGGGTGGAGGGACACATATGAAAAAAATATTATTTGCAACTTCAGAGGCGGTTCCATTTATCAAAACCGGAGGCCTGGCGGATGTTGCCGGAACTTTACCAAAATATTTTGACAAAGATAAGTATGATGTAAGAGTAATGCTTCCAAAATATATGTGTATGAAGCAAGAGTGGAAAGACAAAATGCAGTACGTCACGCATTTTTATTTGGAATTAGCATGGAGATCTCAATATGTGGGGATTCTTCAGATGGAATATAACGGAATTACGTTTTACTTCATTGATAATGAGTACTATTTTGCAGGATGGGCCCCATATGGTAATATCCATGAAGATATTGAGAAATTTGCATTTTTTTCAAGAGCAGTGTTGAGCGCACTTCCGCTGATTGACTTCCGTCCGGACATTATTCACTGCCATGACTGGCAGACAGGATTGATTCCGGTTTATCTTGATAATTTCCGCTATGGCGGGGAATTCTACCGTGGAATTAAAACAATTATGACGATTCACAATTTGAAGTTCCAGGGGGTATGGGATAGAAAAACGGTACAGGATATCACCGGACTTCCGGATTATTATTTTGCTCCAGATAAGCTGGAAGCATATAAAGATGCCAATTACTTAAAAGGCGGAATTGTTTACGCGGATAAAGTGACAACGGTTAGTAATACGTATGCACAGGAGATTAAGACACCGTTTTACGGAGAACGTCTGGATGGTCTTATGAATGCAAGATCTAACTGTTTGTCGGGGATTGTAAATGGTATTGATTATGATGAATTTGATCCTGAGACAGATAAAATGATTGCAAAGAATTACTCCGTAGAGACATTCCGTAAAGAAAAGAAGAAAAACAAATTAGCCTTACAGGAAGAACTGGGACTTGAAGTGGATGATAAAGTTATGATGATCGGTATTGTATCAAGATTGACGGATCAGAAAGGCTTCGACTTGATTGCTTATGTAATGGATGAGATTTGTCAGGATGCGGTACAAATCGTTGTACTTGGCACAGGCGAGGAAAGGTATGAGAATATGTTCCGGCATTTTGCATGGAAGTATCAGGGCAAAGTATCCGCTAATATTTATTATTCAGAAGAGATGTCCCATAAGGTATATGCTTCTTGCGATGCGTTTTTGATGCCGTCTCTATTTGAACCGTGTGGACTTAGCCAGCTTATGAGTCTACGTTACGGTACGGTTCCGATTGTAAGGGAAACCGGGGGACTAAAAGATACGGTGGAGCCGTATAACGAATATGAAAAGACGGGTACAGGCTTTAGTTTTTCCAATTATAATGCGCATGAGATGATGGGAATCATCCGCTATGCAGAAAGTGTGTATTATGACAAGAAACGGGATTGGAATAAGATTGTGGAGAGAGGCATGCAGAAAGACTTTTCGTGGAAGAATTCTGCGAAGCAGTACGAAGCTCTTTATGATGAAATGTAGAGTAGTAAAATATAGGAGCAGAACGAATGATATTAGAACGACTTGGGAAGGAACTGCTGTTTTTAGATGGTGGTATGGGAACGCTTCTTCAGGCAGAGGGATTAAAGCCGGGAGAACTTCCTGAAACATGGAATATAAAGAAGAAAGAAAAAATCATAGATATACATAGAGCGTATTTTGAAGCCGGAAGCGATATCGTGCTTGCCAATACGTTTGGTGCCAATATTCTGAAATTTTCCGACAATACATATACACTTGAGGAAGTAATCCATGCTGCGATCGAGAATGTGAGAGAAGCGGCAAAAAGAAGGAGTACGGAAAAACGGGAGTATTATGTAGCTCTTGATGTAGGGCCGACGGGCAAACTTTTAAAACCTGCGGGAGACCTCTCTTTTGAAGAAGCTTATGATGCGTTTGCACAAACAATGAGAATCGGGGTGAAAGCAGGGGCAGATCTAGTTTATATAGAGACTATGAGTGATACATATGAGGTGAAAGCAGCGATTCTTGCGGCGAAGGAGGAGACAGATCTTCCGGTGTTTGCTACGATGATTTTTGATGAAAAAGGGAAACTTCTTACGGGAGCAGATATCCCTTCTGTTGTGGCACTTCTTGAAGGACTGCGAGTCGATGCCCTCGGAATTAATTGTGGGATGGGGCCGAAGCAGATGATTCCGATTTTGAAAGAGATACGGGAATATACATCGTTACCTATTATTGTAAAGCCAAATGCAGGACTTCCAAAGCAGATGGCGGGAGAGACATATTATGATGTAAATGCAGAGGAATTCGCAGAAGTTATGTCTGAAATTGTTGCTTTGGGAGCCTGTGTGATCGGAGGGTGTTGTGGAACAACACCGGAACATATACTTGCCATGACAGAGAAATGTAAAGACATGCAAGTTGTTTTAGCAAAGGAGCAGGAGAGAACGATCATAACTTCCTATGGACAGGCAGTAGAGATAGGAGAGGCTCCTGTAATCATTGGAGAGAGAATTAATCCTACAGGAAAGAAGCGGTTTAAACAGGCATTAAAAGAACAGGATATAGATTACATTTTGAAAGAAGCGGTATCTCAGCAGGATCATGGAGCCCACATATTAGATGTCAATGTAGGGCTTCCGGATATTGATGAAGCGGCTGTGATGAAAAATGTGATGCAGAAGATTCAGGAAGTGACAAGTCTCCCGCTTCAGATTGATACGGTAAATGCGAAAGCTCTTGCAGACGCTATGCGTCTTTATAACGGAAAGCCGATGGTAAATTCTGTAACAGGCAAACAGGAATCTATGGATGTAGTATTTCCGCTGATTCAGAAATATGGAGGAGTCGTTGTAGGATTAACATTGGATGAAGCAGGGATTCCGAAAACTGCGGAAGGAAGAGTGAAGATCGCGGAGAAGATCATAGCAGAAGCGGCGAAGTATGGAATTCAGAAAAAAGATATTGTAATTGATGTTCTTGCCATGACGATAAGTTCTGAGCCGGATGGAGCAAAGACAACATTGCAAGCATTGAAACTTGTGACAGAGAACTTACATGTGCGTACTGTGCTCGGTGTATCTAATATCTCTTTTGGACTTCCAAATAGGCCTATAATCAATTCTAATTTTTACACGATGGCAATGCAAAATGGCCTGAGTGCGGCAATCATCAATCCGTTATCAGAAGAAATGATGAAATCTTTCTTTGCATTTTCAGCATTGATGGGGTATGATAAGAATTGTGAAAATTATATCTCATATTACGGAGACAAACCGGAAAAGACATCAAACAACGTTTTGAACAAAATGTCTCTTGAAGCGGCGGTTATCAAAGGACTTCGGGAAGAGACTGTTCATATAGTGAAAGAATTGATAAAAGAGAAAGAGCCGCTTGAGATTATTGATAAGAATCTGATTCCTGCGTTGGATCATGTAGGGAAAGGATTTGAAGAAGGAACTGTCTTTCTTCCGCAGCTTCTCATGAGTGCGGAGGCTGCAAAAGGCGCTTTCCAGGTGATAAAAGAAGAATTACAGAAAAGTGGGAAAACCGGTGGAAAGAAAGAGAAGATCATTCTTGCAACTGTAAAAGGAGACATCCATGATATCGGTAAAAATATTGTGAAAGTTCTTCTTGAGAACTATAGTTTCGATGTGATCGATCTTGGAAAAGATGTTCCGCCGGAACAGATTGTAGAAAAAGCGTTGGAGGAGAATGTAAAACTGATCGGACTAAGCGCGTTGATGACCACAACGGTTGTCAGCATGGAAGAAACGATACAGCTTGTAAGGGAAAAGATACCGGATTGTAAAGTCATGGTAGGAGGAGCCGTTTTGAATCAGGAATATGCTGATATGATCGGAGCGGATTTCTATGGAAAAGATGCCATGCAGTCCGTATATTATGCACAAAAATTATTTCAACATCAAGGAGGAAAAAGATGAGAGGATTACAGACACCTGTGAGGTATATCAGAAGAAAGGTATTTGAAGAAGTCGCAAGAGTCGGATTTGAATCTACGCCGGAGAATCTGACAGACTCCATTGAAGCGATTCCATATAAACTTGTGGGAGAAGATTCCATTTACCGTGATACGATTTACCATGCCCGTGCCATTGTAAGTGAGCGAGTTCGTCTTGCGATGGGTATGTCTCTGCGTCCGGAGGACAAGCCGGTACATATTACAGCAGGAATAGAAGAGAGTAATATTTCGGCGAAATATTATGAGCCGCCTCTTATGCAGGTGATTCCATCTGCGTGTGCATCTTGTGAACAGAAAGAATACGAAGTAAGCAATATGTGTAAAGGATGTCTTGCGCACCCATGCCGTCAGGTATGCCCGGTGGGAGCCATTTCTATGAAAAGCGGGAAATCTTATATAGATCAGGAAAAATGTATCAAATGTGGAAAGTGTAAGGCAAATTGCCCATACGATGCAATTGCAAAAAAGGAACGTCCATGCCAGAAATCTTGTGGAGTGAATGCAATCGGTTCTGACAAGTTCGGAAGAGCAAAAATTGAGAATGACAAATGTGTCGCTTGCGGTATGTGTATGGTTGCATGTCCGTTTGGAGCTATTTCTGATAAATCTCAGGTATTTCAACTTGCCCGTGCATTAAGAGAGGGCGGAGAGATTATAGCTGCCATTGCACCTGCTTTTGTAGGGCAATTCGGACCGAATATTACGCCGAGAAACATTAAAGCAGCGCTGCAGATGCTTGGATTTAAAGAAGTATATGAAGTGGCTTTGGGAGCTGATATCGGCGCCATTTCCGAGGCACATCATTACGTAGATAAGGTGGTGACAGGAGAACTTCCGTTCCTTCTGACGTCGTGCTGTCCGTCCTGGTCCATGCTCTGTAAGAAATATTTCCCGGATCTTATAGATCAGGTATCGGAAGAGTTGACACCGATGGTTGCAACGGCAAGAACAATTAAAAAAGAACATCCGAATGCAAGAGTCGTATTCATCGGACCGTGTGCATCTAAGAAGTTGGAAGCATCCAGAAGAACTGTAAGAAGTGATGTGGATTTTGTCATTACATTTGAAGAACTGCAGTCAATGTTTGATGCGAAAGAGATTGATCTTGAGAAATTTGAGGCGGAATCTTCTTTCCATGACGCTACAGGGGCAGGACGCGGATATGCAGTAGCAGGCGGAGTTGCTGAAGCCATTGAAAAATGTATCAATGAATATTATCCGGATGTAGAAGTAAATATTGAGCATGCGGAAGGTTTGGCAGATTGCAAGCGGATGCTGACACTTGCCAAGGCAGGAAAGATGAACGGATGCCTGATTGAAGGAATGGGATGTCCGGGAGGTTGTATTGCAGGAGCAGGAACAAATATTGAGATTCCGAAAGCAAAGAAAGCCCTTGCAGAATTTGTGAAAAATTCTTCAAAAGATCTCCCTGCAAAGGAACTCGAGGAAATCGAATTGAAATAGAGATTGTTCTATGTTATGATTAAAAAAGGACAAGTCTGGTACATGGAGGTGCAGAGATGGCATTTTTTTCGACAGTAATTTCAACCCTTATTAAAGCGGTGATTGTAGGTCTTGGTGCATTTGCAGGCATCATGGCAGGCAAAGCCCTTCGTAAAAGGAAGAATGAAAAAGAGAATCAGTAGAACACAGGAGGATGTCACGATATGGGGCATCCTCTTTTGTGTATTGTGATAAATTGCAAATGAGACATCTTTCCATTGGGGATTGTGGGTGTTTCTAAAGAAAATATATTGCATCGTCGGTATGATTTCGGTTTAAAATAGTGCTATGTTTTTCTTGTGAAATGTAGTATAATATTTTAATATGAGCGAATATTGCTAATCATGGTTTGCAACACGATTGCAACAAAAAAGTTAAAAAACCACATAAATACGCTTAGTATTTATAATAAAGATTTAGTGAATTGAGAAAACCAGGAGGAGAAAAATGAAAAAATACGGAGTAAATGAACTTAGAAGAATGTTCCTTGATTTTTTTGAAAGTAAAGGACATTTGGCAATGAAAAGCTTTTCGCTGGTGCCGCACAATGATAACAGTTTGCTGTTGATCAATTCAGGAATGGCACCGCTAAAACCATATTTTACAGGACAGGAGATTCCACCGAGAAAACGCGTGACAACATGTCAGAAATGTATTCGTACCGGAGATATTGAAAATGTAGGTAAAACTGCACGCCATGGTACATTTTTTGAAATGCTCGGCAACTTCTCTTTTGGAGATTATTTTAAGAGAGAAGCAATTCATTGGTCATGGGAATTTCTTACAGAAGTAGTAGGACTAGATGCCAGCAGACTCTATCCGTCTGTATATGTAGACGATCAGGAAGCATTTGACATTTGGAATAAAGAGATGGGGATTTCAGAAGACCGCATTTTCAAATTTGGTAAAGAAGATAATTTCTGGGAGCATGGTTCCGGACCTTGCGGGCCATGTTCTGAGATTTATTATGACCGTGGAGAAAAGTACGGATGTGGAAGACCTGATTGTACAGTTGGATGCGAATGTGACCGTTACATGGAAATCTGGAATAATGTATTTACACAGTTTGACAATGATGGGAAAGGAAACTATTCAGAACTGGAGCAGAAGAATATTGACACAGGTATGGGGCTGGAACGTCTTGCCTCTATTGTGCAGGATGTAGATTCTATTTTCGATGTAGATACGTTGAAAGCTCTTCGCGAACATGTTTGTGCACTTTCTGGTGCTGTTTACGGTGAAGACGATATCAAAGATATATCCATTCGTGTGATTACAGATCATATCCGTTCCGTTACATTTATGATTTCCGATGGAATTATTCCATCTAATAACGGAAGGGGTTATGTTCTCAGAAGACTTCTCCGTCGTGCGTGCCGTCACGGAAGACTTCTCGGAATTGAAGGAAAATTCCTTACAAAGCTTGCGGAGACAGTCATTGAGGGATCAAAAGATGGCTATCCGGAGCTTTTTGAAAAAAAAGATATGATTTTCAATGTAATCGGACAGGAAGAAGATCAGTTTAATAAAACAATTGACCAGGGACTCCGTATTCTTGCTGAGATGACAGAGGAAATGACAGAAAAACAAGAAAAGACACTGTCGGGAGAAAATGCTTTTAAATTATATGACACATACGGTTTCCCGTTAGATCTCACTATGGAAATTCTGGAAGAAAAAGGATTTTGCGTAGATGAAGAAGGCTTCAAAAAATCTATGGAGGAGCAGCGGGTAAAAGCTAGAAAAGCTCGTGGTGTATCCAATTATATGGGAGCCGATGCGACGGTATATGATGAAATCGATCCGTCTATTACAACAGAATTTGTCGGATACGATCATTTGAAAGACACATCAGAGATTACCGTGCTTACGACAGAAAATGAACTTGTACAGGAAATCTGCGAAGGTCAGGAAGGTACTGTTTTTGTAGAGCAGACGCCATTTTATGCGACCATGGGTGGACAGGAAGGCGATACAGGTGTAATCACGACAGAGTCTGCAGAGTTTGCTGTAAAAGATACGATCAAGCTTCTTGGAGGTAAAGTAGGACATGTGGGTGTTGTCACAAAAGGCAGCCTGAAAGTGGGAGAGAAAGTTCAGTTATCTGTAAATGAGAAAGAACGTCAGAATACATGTAAGAACCACAGTGCAACACATTTACTTCAGAAAGCGTTAAAGACAGTGTTAGGCTCTCATGTAGAACAGAAAGGATCCCTTGTAACTCCGGACAGACTTCGTTTTGACTTTGTACATTTCTCTGCTATGACACCGGAAGAAATTGAAAGAACAGAACAGCTTGTGAATGAAGAAATTGCGAAAAGTGTAGAAGTAGTGACGGAAATCATGAATATTGAAGAAGCAAAAGCTACAGGCGCCATGGCACTTTTTGGCGAAAAATATGAAAATGATGTACGTGTAGTATCTATGGGAGACTTCTCAAAAGAACTTTGCGGTGGTACACATGTGAAAAATACAGGTATGATCACGACATTTAAGATTATATCAGAAGCAGGTGTTGCTGCAGGAGTTCGTCGTATTGAAGCTCTGACAGGGGATGGAGTATTCAACTATTATCATGAAGTGGAGAGAGAACTTGCAGAAGCAGCAAAGGCGGCAAAATCCACTCCGGATAAATTAAAAGAGAAAATTGAGCATATGCTCGCAGAAATGAAAACACTGCAGAGTGAAATTGATTCATTGAAGAGCAAAGCTGCAAAAGATGCACTCGGTGATGTAATGGATCAGGTGAAAGAAGTGGAAGGCGTGAAACTTCTTGCTGCTGCGGTGGAAGATGTAGATATGAATGGTCTTCGTGAACTGGGGGATCAGTTGAAAGAAAAAATGGGGCAGGGCGTTATTGTGATTGCTTCTTCTGCCAACGGAAAAGTAAATCTTGTCGCTATGGCAACAGAGGAGGCTATGACAAAGGGAGCCCATGCAGGTAACCTGATCAAAGGAATCGCAGCTCTTGTAGGTGGTGGCGGCGGAGGACGCCCGAATATGGCACAAGCCGGAGGAAAGAATCCGGCAGGAATTCCGGATGCGATCGCAAAAGTAGAAGAAGTTCTGAAAGGACAGATTTCTTAATAAGCAATAAACAGAGGAAAATGGAAATGATAGAAGAAACAGAGCACAGAGGAATTAAGGATAGAAAACTAAGTGAGATAGCAAGATGCAGAAGAGTTTTGCACATTGCTGTCAGACATATTCTGATACTCTCAAGACGCATGGCTCATGTTCTGCTGTTTCCAGTGGTATTCTTATATTTTGAGATTTTACTCCGTATGGTGGGAGGGACGGGAATATTCAGAGGATTTTTGGATGTTCTCCTTCTCACCGTTGGATATGGAATTTTTTGCGGTGCAATTGCCTCTGCTTTTTCGAGAAAAATCAATCGAAGAATCACTCTGGTCATCCTTTATGCCACGGGAGTTCTTTTTATTGTGGAATGTCTGATCATGGAAAGTTTTCAGATGTATATGACATTTGGTGATATTAAGACAGGAGCAGGCGGTGTGATCGGCGGATTTTCCGGAGAATTTTTCCGAACGGTGTTCTTTGGAATTCCAATCATGTTTTTCTTTTTGCTTCCGGCGATTCTTTACACGTTGTTAGGAAAGAAGAGGCTTCCGGCGAAGCGTGCAAACCTTCCTCTTCTGGTAACGCTTTTGGTGTTCGGTTTTATAATTTCAGGGACGGGGGTTTTTGCTGCATCTCATGGAAAGTATAAAGAAGAATATACAAGTCAGTTCAAATTTGATACAGCCAGTCAGACATTTGGATTATTGACGGGAGTAAGGTTACATACCAAATATACGATTTGCGGAAACGATGCTGCAACTCGATTTGCTGCAGTAGATGATAGCATGACTCAAAAAGGAAAAAACAATAAGGAATACGGAGAAAATGTGTCGGACATCGATTTTTCTGCCTTAAGTAAATCGGAATCCAACGAGACATTAAAATCCATGCATTCCTATGTGAATAGTCTGATGCCTTCCGGAAAAAATAAATATACAGGACTTTTCAAAGGGAAGAATCTGATTTTGATTTGTGCGGAGGCGTTTTCGGATTCTGTAATCCATAAAGAATTGACCCCTACACTTTACAGACTTACTCATAACGGATTTTATTTTTCCGACTTCTATCAGCCGGCTTGGGGAGGTAGTACCTCTACGGGAGAGTATTCTTTTATGACAGGGCTTGTGCCGATGGACGGAGTAGAGACAATTCAGAAGACAAAAGATAACTTAAATTATTATACGCTCGGAACGCAGCTCATGAATCAGAATTACTATAGCTTTGCGTATCACAATGGAAGTTATGACTACTATGACCGCCAGTTGACTCACAAAAATATGGGTTATGCCAATTATCTTGGAGAAGGAAACGGATTAGAAGATATTACGGGGTCCTGGGTCGGTGACAGCGTGTTTTTTGATAAGACAATGGATACCTATATAGATAAGCAGCCATTCAGCATTTACTATATGACGTTGAGTGGTCATGCGCCTTATAAGGCAGATGACAATAAGACGAAAGAGAATATGAAGAAAGTCAAATCTGTTTTGGTTGACAAATATGAAGAGACAACATTAAACTATTTCTGTTATCAACTAGAGCTTGAGAAAGCGCTGACCCTTATGATAGAAAAACTGGAGAAAGCCGGGATTGCAGATGATACCGTCATTTGCATGACCGGAGATCATTATCCATATGGACTTTCTGTTTCCAAGACTTATGGAAATACGAAAGATTACCTGGAAGATCTGTATGATCAGGAAATCAATACAGACTGGGACAGAGATCACAATGCATGGGTTCTTTGGTCAGGATGTCTGGAAAATGAGAAGAAAGAGTATGCATGCGAAATATCGGATCCTACATATAGTCTGGATATCACGCCAACACTTCTGAATTTGTTCGGAATAGAGTATGATTCCCGGCTACTTGCAGGGCGGGACGTGTTTTCCGATACGGCTCCACTTGTTTTATGGAATAATCAATCCTGGATCACGGACAAGGGAAAATACGATTCCAAGAGCAAAAAGTTTACTGCGAACAAGGGAGCGAAAACAGATGATGCGTATGTAGAAAACATAAAAAAAATTGTGGCAAATAAGATCAGTTTCTCGGATCAGGTTTTGGAGAATGATTATTACAGAGTCCTTTTTGGTAAATAAATGTCAAAAAAATTTGGAAAAGATATTGACGTAAAGGAAATATATGTTATAATATATTGAGTGCAAAAAATATACCCGAGTAGTCGTATAATGCACAATATAGGACTCGAGGGGAGGTTAGGTGTGAGACTATGTCAAATGTAATCGTAAAAGAAAACGAAACGTTAGATAGTGCCTTACGCAGATTTAAAAGAAACTGTGCAAAGGCTGGTATCCAGCAGGAAATTCGTAAAAGAGAACATTACGAGAAACCAAGCGTAAGACGTAAAAAGAAATCTGAAGCTGCTAGAAAACGTAAATTTAACTAATATGTGCAGAGTAAAGGGAGTGTTGGTATAATGCTCCCTTTTTATACTAAGTGTTTGTATTGTGGGGTTGTGATTATGTGGAGCAGGACATTATTTGGATTTGATAGTTACCATGTTATTTTATGGTTTTTAACATATAGTATTTTAGGATGGGCGGTAGAATCTTTTTATATGTCTATCTGTAATAGAAAGCTGACAAACAGAGGGTTTTCAAGAGGACCGATTTGTCCAATATATGGAGTGGGTGCACTTACTGTATTTATTCTTTTGCGCCCTTATAGCCATAATAAGATTCTTCTGTTTATTATGGGATCGTTTTTGGCAACGTTGATTGAATACATAACGGCTCTTCTTATGAATCGATTGTTTGGAGAAATCTGGTGGGATTATAAGGACAAGCCTTTTAATTATAAAGGAATTCTCTGTTTGGAAAGTTCCATTGCCTGGTGGGATTATAAGGACAAGCCTTTTAATTATAAAGGAATTCTCTGTTTGGAAAGTTCCATTGCCTGGGGAGTTTATACAGTAATTCTGTTTGTATTTCTGCAAGGATTTGTGGAAGGAATTGTGAATCGAATTCCATTCGCTATTGGACGCATTTTGGGAAGTCTGATTATTTTTGCAGTGGTGATAGATTATATAATTGTACTTCGTCATGAGATGAAGGAACGCAGATTTAAGGAGGAATAGAGATGAACAGAAAAATGGACTGGAAAAAATTCCTGTTGTATTATGTACCGGTAGCAGTGGTTTTGATTATTCTGGGAAGAGTGTTTCCGGAAATGGTAGAAAAGTATACAATCGCATATTATGTTGTTCTTGTAGGATGGGCATTTTTTGCGGAACAACTGGCAAGCAGAGAAAAGTAAGAAGTGGAAAATTGAAAGAGTGCAGGGAATATGGCGCAGAATGTCATAATTCCCTGCTTTTTTCTTATAATAGTAAAAAAGGAAAAAGTGAAACGGACCATGATGAGAAGAATAGCAGCGTTACTTCTAAGTTTGATTCTTTGCACAGGAGCGATGGCTCCGGAGCGCATCTATGCAGCTTTGGAAGAGGAGAATAAGAAAACAGAAGAAACCGGAGAAGAAGATTCCACAAAGAACCAGGATGTTCAAATTAAAGCGCCATCGACGATTTTGATGGAAGCATCTACGGGACAGATCATTCATGAAGTCAATTCCGACGAGAAGATGCCACCAGCCAGTGTAACAAAGATTATGACCATGCTTTTGATTTTTGATGCTTTGGATACAGGGAAAATAAAATTGGAGGATGAAGTGACTGTATCCGATTACGCAGCTTCCATGGGTGGATCTCAGGTGTTTTTGGAACCGGGTGAAACACAGACGGTAGACACTATGTTGAAATGCATTGCGGTAGCAAGTGCAAATGATGCCTGTGTTGCTATGGCGGAATATATAAGCGGAAGTGAAGATGCTTTTGTACAGTCTATGAATGAGAGAGCGGAAGGTCTTGGTATGAAGAATACCAGCTTCAAAAACTGTAATGGTTTGGATGCAGATGGACATTTAACAACTGCCAGAGATATAGCGCTGATGTCGAGAGAATTGATTACAAAATATCCGAAGGTCCATGACTATTCTCAGATATGGATGGAAAATATCACGCACAAAACGAAAAAAGGGACAAAAGAATTTGGCTTATCTAATACAAATAAGCTGATCCGTCATTATGAATATGCGACCGGACTAAAGACCGGATCTACAAGTAAAGCGAAGTTTTGCTTATCCGCGACTGCCAAAAAAGATGGAGTGGAACTGGTGGCTGTTGTAATGGCTGCGCCGGATTCTAAGCAAAGAGTGAGGGATTCGATTACGCTTTTGAATTATGGTTTTGGAAAATGCAAGAAATATACAGATAATACAGAACCTGTTTTGCAGAGTGTGAAAGTGAAAAGAGGCAAAGAAAAAGAAGTCGAAGGAGAAGTGAAAGAGAAATTTACTTATGTAGATACAGAAGGAAGAGATCTTTCCAGTATCAAGAAGAAGGTTACTATGAAGAAGCATATAAATGCACCGGTAAAAAAAGGAGCTAAAATAGGAGAAATAAAGTATTATTTAAATGAAAAAGAGATTGGAAACCTTCCGGTTCAAGCGAAGAAAAGTATAGAGAAACTTACATACTCTTATGCGGTTTCCCGAGTGTTTGAAAGCTTTCTCTTGTAAATAAAGTTAAAAAATTATATAATAGGATCGTTGTATTAATTACGTAAAGGAAGAAATGTTTTGAAATATTTTTTGAGCATTGCAGGGATTTTGGCAGTTTTGCTTATTTTTGAAATTGCGAGAGAACTTCATACATTCCGGGTGACGCATTATAAGATCCGGACGAATAAGTATGCAAAAGCGGACGGAGAGCTTAAGATTGCGTTGCTAAGTGATCTTCACAACTGGACTTACGGGAAACATAACCGGAAACTTTTGGACTGTATCAAGAGAGAACAACCGGATATTATTCTCGTGGCAGGAGATATGCTTGTGGGAAAGGTAGATGTACCTGCGGCTATTGCGGAAGAATTTATGGTCAAGGTGAGTCAGATTGCGCCGGTTTTTTATGGGAACGGCAATCACGAGCAGAGAATGAAGGAACGAACAGACCGGTATGGAGAACGATATATAAGATATAAAGAGATTCTTACGAAAGCAGGAGTTCATTTTATTGAAAATGAATCGAAAGAGTTTTGTTGGAAGAATGAAAGAATACGGATTACAGGACTTGAAATTCCACTTTTTTATTATGAAAAATTCCAAAGCAAAAAGTTAAGTGTAGAAGAAATTCAAGAAAGAGTTGGAGAATCAGATGAAAATTGTATGCAAATTCTAATCGCACACAATCCGGCGCATGGAAACAGTTATGCCAGGTGGGGAGCTGATCTTGTAGTGTCTGGGCATCTTCACGGTGGGATTGTGCGCCTTCCGTTTTTGGGTGGGATGATTACGCCACAGATCAGGCTGTTTCCAAAATATTCCGGAGGGATATATCATGAGGGACATACAGATCTTGTTGTGAGCAAGGGACTTGGATCGCATACTTTCCCAATTCGTCTCTTTAACGAGGCGGAGCTCGTGATGCTTCATGTCAAAGGAACAAGGTAAAGGGGAAATACATGGGATTATCGGTAAAACTGGAAGCATTTGAAGGACCGTTAGACCTTCTGCTTCATTTGATTGATAAAAATAAAGTGGATATTTATGATATTCCAATTGTGGAGATTACAAATCAGTATATGGATTACATCCATGCGATGGAGAAAGAAGATTTGAATATAATGAGCGAATTTCTCCTGATGGCATCTACGCTTTTGGACATCAAGTGCAGAATGTTGCTCCCGAAAGAAGTAAATGAAGAAGGGGAGGAAGAAGATCCGAGGCAGGAACTTGTGGAACAGCTTCTTCAGTATAAAATGTATCAATATATGTCCTTTGAGCTACGGGACCGTCAGGTAGACGGAGATAGACTTATGTTCAAAGAGCCTACAATCCCGAAAGAAGTCAGGGAATATACGGAACCCGTAGATCTTGACAGGCTTTTGGACGGGATTACACTTGCGAAGTTGAATGCGGTATTTCAAGACATTTTGAAACGACAAGATGAGAAAATAGACCCGATCAGGAGCCGGTTTGGCAAAATTGAGAAAGAAGAAGTGTCATTGTCGGATAAGATGCATGATGTGGAAGAATATGCGAGGCTTCACAGAAAATTCAGTTTCCGGGATTTATTGAAGAAACAAAGTTCTAAGATCCAAGTGATCGTGACATTTCTGGCGATTCTTGAGATGATGAAGACGGGGGAGATCCGGATTGTACAAGAACATACGTTTTCGGAGATTATGATTACATCAATGCTATAGATGAAGAGAGGAAGGAACAGGTGGAAATTAAAAGATTAGAAGCTGCAGTAGAAGCTGTTCTATTTACCATGGGAGAATCTGTGGAACTTGAAAAAATTGCAAATGCGATTGAGCAGGATAAGGAGACCACAAGGAAGCTGGTTCGAAACATGATGCTTAAATACGACGCGGAAGATAGAGGAATTCGGATATTAGAACTTGACAACTCTTTTCAGCTTTGTACAAAACCAGAACTGTATGAATATTTGATTCGTGTCGCAAAGCAGCCGAAACGATATGTGCTTACGGATATTTTGCTGGAGACTCTCTCGATCATTGCATATAAGCAGCCGGTGACAAAGATAGAGATTGAAAAAATCAGAGGCGTAAAGTCGGATCATGCGGTTAATAAGCTGGTGGAGTATAATCTGGTAAAAGAGGTAGGAAGACTTGATGCACCGGGAAGGCCGTTGCTTTTTGGTACGACAGAGGAATTCCTGAGAAGATTCCGTGTACAATCACTAGACGATCTTCCAGCCTTTGATACAGAAAAGCTGGAGGATTTTAAAGAAGAAGCAATGGATGAAGTACAATTAAGACTTGATATTTAAGTGATAGAAATGAAATGGCACACATATAGTTACATAGATAGAAATTCTAAGGCGGGTGTGTGTATGTTAAAAAGAATATGGATCTGTTTCTTTGCGCTTTTGTTTGGGATAACAACCTATGCCAAAGAAGAACCGGAACAATTATACGCCCAGTCTGCAGTCCTTATGGATGCGGACAGTGGGCGTATTTTATTTGAAAAGAATGGGAACGAACAAAAGCCAATGGCCAGCACAACGAAGATTATGACGTGCATTTTAGCTCTTGAAGAAGGAAATCCGGAAGATGTTGTGACTGCCTCGGCCTATGCCGAAAGGCAGCCCAAGGTACATTTGGGTGTGAAAGAAGGAGAGCGATACAGGCTGCAAGATCTGCTTTATTCTTTGATGCTTGAATCTCATAATGACAGTGCAGTTATGATTGCCGAACATATTGGGGGTTCTGTGAAAGGATTCGCAGAACTTATGAATGCAAAGGCTAAGAAGATTGGTTGTAAAGACACTTATTTTGTTACACCGAATGGTTTGGATGCATCCGATGAAAAAGGAAAGCATTCGACAACCGCAGCCGATCTTGCAAGGATTATGAGTTATTGTATTAAAGATTCTGAAAAGAAAGAAGAATTTATTCGGATAACAGGGGCGAAAAGTTATGAGTTTTCCGATATCGAACATACGAGAACATTTTCCTGCAGCAATCATAATGCGTTTCTTACGATGATGGAAGGTGCCTTTTCCGGGAAAACAGGATTTACCGGGGAAGCGGGGTATTGCTATGTAGGTGCTTTGAAAAGGGACGACCGAACATTTGTGGTAGCTCTTCTTGGCTGTGGCTGGCCGAATAACAAGACTTATAAGTGGTCAGATACAAAGAAACTGATGCAGTACGGTCTGGATAACTATCGATATAAAGATATGAAAGCGAAAACGGAATTTGAACCGGTTAAGGTAAGGGGAGGAATTCCTGAAAGTGAAAATTTAAGAGATGAGGCAGAAGTGAACGTTATGGTAGAGGGGGCTGAGAATATGGGGGATCCCGTTTTGATGAAAGAAGGAGAGGACATTCGTATTCGTGCAGATCTTATAGAAGAGTTTGAGGCCCCGGTACAAAAGGGTAAGGAAGTGGGCAAGATATCTTATTATCTGAATGGGGAACTTTTTAGAGAGTATAAAGTCGTTGCAGCGGAGAATGTAGAGAAAATTACAATTGGATGGTGTATACAAAAAGTATTACATATGTATATTGATTTGTAGATTAAAATAAATCAATAAATACCTTAAATTCATCACTATTTTTCGAACTTAATATATGATAAGATAAAGAAAGATAAAAAAAGTCAATTAAATTGATATATAGTTTGATTGAAGGAGAGTAGTAATGAAAAATAGTGAAAAATATACAATTGGATATTTTATGCCTCCGGTAGTCACGTATGATTGGGCGAAGAAGGATCATATAGAGAAACCTCCTGTTTGGTGCAGTGTGGATTTAAGAGACGGAAATCAGGCGCTTGTTGAGCCCATGGGATTGGAAGAGAAGATTGAATTTTTTAAGATGCTTCTTGCAGTGGGATTTAAAGAAATTGAAGTGGGATTTCCGGCTGCTTCTGAGACGGAATATCAGTTTCTGCGCACGTTGATTGAAAAAAACATGATTCCGGATGATGTGACAATTCAAGTGTTGACTCAGGCGAGAGAACATATTATCAAGAAAACTTTTGAAGCGGTGAAAGGTGCACCTCATGCAGTGATTCACTTGTACAATTCCACATCTGTTGCCCAGAGGGAACAGGTATTCAAAAAGAGTAAGGAAGAGGTCAAACAGATTGCGATAGACGGAGCAATTCTTTTACAGAAGCTTGCGGATGAGACAGAGGGAAATTTCACGTTCCAATATAGTCCGGAGAGTTTTCCGGGAACGGAAGTAGACTATGCTCTTGAAGTATGCAATGCGGTTCTGGATATATGGAAACCATCGGAAAAGAAGAAAGTCATTATCAATCTCCCGACTACCGTAGAAAATGCAATGCCTCATGTATTTGCCAGTCAAGTAGAATATATGAGCAAACACTTGAAATACAGAGAACATGTAATTCTTTGTCTGCATCCGCACAATGATAGGGGATGTGGAGTTTGCGACGCGGAACTTGGAATTCTGGCAGGAGCAGATCGGATTGAAGGGACACTTTTTGGAAACGGAGAACGCACCGGCAATGTGGATCTTATTACAGTTGCGATGAATATGTTTTCCCAGGGTGTGGATCCGGGGCTTGAATTTTCGAATATGACGGAGATTGCTGAAACGTATGAGCGGTTGACCGGGATGAAGATCAGCCAGCGTCAGCCTTACGCGGGAGAACTTGTATTTACGGCGTTTTCGGGTTCGCATCAGGATGCCATTGCAAAAGGGATGACTTACCGGGAAGAGAAAAACTGTCAGCACTGGATGGTTCCGTATCTTCCGATTGATCCGAAAGACGTAGGCAGAGAGTATGATTCTGATGTGATTCGTATTAATAGCCAATCCGGAAAGGGCGGAGTGAACTATATTTTAAAACAAAGTTTTGGAATCAATCTTCCGGAAGAAATGCGTGAGGAAGTCGGTTATCTTATAAAGGATGTATCGGATAAAAATCACAAAGAACTTACGTCGGAACTTGTTTATCGCATATTTGAAGATCATTATGTGCATACAAAGGATTTGTTTACAATTACGGAATGCCATTATAAGCAGGAGGACGGGGGTATTCTTGCGGATGCAACGATTCATTATAAAGATAAGAGTTATGTTGTGACCGGAACGGGAACCGGACGCCTGGATGCGGTAAGTAATGCGTTGAAACAATATTTCCATATCAGTTACGAAGTGGCAGTTTATGAAGAACACGCACTTACGAAAGGGTCTTCTGCAAAGGCGGCGGCTTATGTGGGAGTTATCTGCAACGGAAAGAAATACTGGGGAGTCGGCATTGATGCGGATATTATCAAAGCTTCGGTAGAAGCGCTCACGGTTGCAGTGAATAAAATTGATGAAATCATTAAGAGGAGTCATCAATTTCAGGATGAGAGAATCATAGAAATACTGAATTACATTCAGACGAATTACCTAACAGTTACGTTGGAGGATCTTTCTGAAAAATTTTATTTGACGAAACCATATCTGTCGAAATACATTAAAGAAAAGACAGGAGCAACCTTTGGAGAAACAGTAAAGAAAATTCGGATGAAGAAAGCGAAGGGACTTTTAAAAAGTGGAACGATGACGGTGGAAAAGGTAGCGCTTTCAGTCGGATATCAGAATGTGGAACATTTTAACCGACTTTTTAAAAAAGCATATCATATGACGCCTGTTCAGTATAGAAATCAAAGGCAATTATAAAAGGGCAGAAAAGAAGGGGCTATCGGGAAATAGATAGTTCTAAATAGGGGGGGCAGATGTGACTCGTACGAGTTGCATCTGCCC
>JAJBSL010000014.1 GCA_020540725.1 Lachnospiraceae bacterium EP-SM-12S-S03 | reverse complement strand
GCACGGTTTGATGAGGGGAAAGAGGGCAGAAGCCCTCTAACCTACTCTACATAGGAAATTCCTTCGGAATCCTATATACTGTAAAAAACTACCAAAATACCAGGTTTGATTTTGTGCCTTTGCACGAAAATGATAACGATACCAAAAATTGCTTTGACAAAACGAAAAAACGAGTATATTGTGTAATTACAAAGGAAAAACAAGGAGATGAGAAATTGGCAACGATATCAGATGTTGCAAGACTATCGGGATTGTCTGTATCCACCGTTTCGAGGGTGATCAATAATAAACCTCACGTATCGGAAGAGAAGAAAAGAAGAGTGCAGGAAGCGATGGATGCGCTTGGATACAGTCCGTTGCAGGCAGCAAGACAGATGAGGGGTTCTGGTTCCGGGAATATTGCGGTAGCAGTACCTACAATCATGAACAGCTTCTTTGCATGCCTGGTGGATTCGATTGAAAGAACTTGCAGAACGTATAATTACCGAACATTGATTACACAGACTTATGGGGAGAAAGACAGAGAAGAAGAGGCTATGGAGCTGGTGCGTATGCATCATGCGGACGGAATTATTCTTTGTGCCATAGAGAATGATTGGAAGAAACTGAAATCTTATGGACAATATGGAAAGATAGTTGTCTGTAATGAATATAACGAAGATTGTGATATTTCCATGGTTTACAGTCGACAGTATGAAGGATTCCGCAAAGCATCCGAATACTTGTTGGACAAGGGACACCGTAAGATTGCTTACTGTACAGGAAGTCATTCGGTTATACTGCAATCACAAGGAATGAATATCGACAGCGACCGCTACAGTGGGTATTTAGAAGGACTAAACGGAAGAGGGGTTGTGGCAAATCCGAAATGGCTGTTCTCGGGAGTGGGGAATCTGGAAGACGGAAGAAGGACCATGCACCAGATTCTTCAGATGAGTGAACGTCCGGAGGCAGTTATTGCGGGAAGCGATGAAGTGGCAGCAGGAATGATGATGGAAGCTTTGGCAAATGGAGTTCGAGTTCCAGAAGACATTGCCATTATGGGAGTAGATGATCAGCCGTTAGCCTCGATTCTTCAGATTCCGTTGACAACAATCCGGCAGCCGATTCAAAAAGAAGGAACTTATGCAGCAAAAGAAATGGTTCGTCAGTTAACGGAAGACAATGTAGAGCCGAGAAGAAAGGAGCTGGATCTAGAATTGGTAATCCGGCAGTCAGCATAACAAAGTGATATACCAGTACAATGTGCTGGTTTTTAAAAGAGAAAAATTGGTAACGATACCAAAACACAAACAAAGGAGGAAAAAAAGATGGTAGTATTAGCAAGAGTTGATCAAAGACTGATTCATGGGTTGGTGGTAAATCAGTGGGCGCCGGCGCTTCAGGTGAAGAGATTTATGGTGGTAGATGACGTGCTTTGCAACAATGAAGATATCAAAGCAAGTATGCGAATGGCAAAACCGGCAGGAACGGGAGTTTCGGTCATCAGCACAGAGACGGCGGTCACAAATTTCAAAGCCGGAAAGTATGACGGGCAGAGAGTTTTGATTTTAGTGAAAGAGCCGGAAACATTGATTAAGTTGATGGAAGGTGGCGTAGAGATTCCTAAAGTAGATCTGGGTATCATTTTCAATGAAAATGGAAGAGAGCCTGTAACAAAATTTATTGCATTAAATGAGAAAGAAAAAGCAGATCTTGAAACGATCAAAGGAATGGGAGTTCCTGTAGTAATCCAGTATATTCCGACAGATGCGGAAGAGGAATATCAATAAAGAACATAAGAAGAAAGGAATGGATAAAAGGCTATGGCAGTGATTCAGAATATATTAATTACAATTTTAGCCGGATATATGACCATCGACCAAAACGGTCCGGTGGTATTATCCTGGTTCTCAGTAATCGTAGGAATGATTTCCGGACTCATTATGGGAGATATGAATACAGGTCTTGTGATCGGCGGTACATTTCAGCTTATGTCTCTCGGAGTTGCAGCACTGGGAGGTGCATCTGCACCGAACTATGGTCTGGCAACAATTATCGGAACATTTATTGCAGTTCGGACAGGTACCGGAACAGATGCGGCGTTGGCAGTAGGACTTCCGGTAGGACTTCTTGCAATCCAGCTTGAGGTAGTTGTTCGTATTATCAATAACTTTGTGGCACACAGAATGCAGACGCACAATAATGAAGGCGAATGGGGAAAAATGAACCGGGAAGCATGGCTTGGACCTATTATTTGCTCTCTGCAGACAATGATCCCAACGGTCATCGTAGTTTGCTTTGGTGCAGATGTTGTGAATTTCATTCTGGAGTTTATCCCGAAATGGGTGACAAATGGACTTTCTATTGCGGCAGGAATGCTTCCGGTAGTCGGTATCGGAATGTTAATGCGGTATATGCCTGTGAAAAAATTCTTACCATTTATTTT
Organism: Lachnospiraceae bacterium EP-SM-12S-S03; assembly: GCA_020540725.1. Taxonomy (GTDB): domain Bacteria; phylum Bacillota; class Clostridia; order Lachnospirales; family Lachnospiraceae; genus Faecalimonas. The sequence goes on along the minus strand of JAJBSL010000014.1, from coordinate 71,970 downwards.
GGTTGGATTTGTGTTGTCTGCTTATTTGCAAGTACCGGTACTTGGAATTGCTATTATCGGATTTGCGGCAGCGTTCTGGTATTTTACAACAGAGATTCGAAAAGCAGAAGCACCGGCTGCTGTAGCTGTTGCTGCTAATATTGCCACAGAGGAAATGGGGGATGATTTCGATGAGTAACGAAAAGAATATAGTAGAAGAAAATACAGTAGAAAACGGAAGATATAAAGTAACAAAACGAGATCTGAAAAGAACGGCAGCCAGATATAACTTCATGGCGTGCAATATTTTCAACTATGAGTCTCAGATGGGACCAGCCATTGCATGGGCGATGGCACCGGTATTGCGTAAGATTTATAAAAACGATGAAGAATACAAGGAAGCACTCAATAACCATTTCAACTATTTTAATTCCACAACTGTTATGTCAAGCGTGATTCTTGGAGCAACGCTGGCAATTGAAGAGAAAGATGGAATTGAAGCGAAAGAAACAGTACAGTCATTGAAAACAAGTTTGATGGGACCGTTTGCAGGTGTTGGCGATACATTGGTGTGGGTACTTTGGCCGACAATTATCGGATCCATTTCCGGATATATGGCGCAGCAGGGGAATCCATTAGGTGCTATCATATGGTTGATTTGTAATATTGCATTTTGGTTTGTGAAGTCGAAAATGTTTCAGGTGGGTTATACTTCCGGTACGAAGCTGATCACGAATCTTGGCAAGAAATTGTCCGTATTTACGGAGGCAGCTTCGATTATGGGATTGAGCGTAGTAGGCGCTCTCATTGCCACTTCTGTGAAAATGACAACGGCTCTCCAATTTAAAGTCGGAGAAGTCAAATTGAATTTACAGACAGATGTGTTAGATAAGATCATGCCGGCATTACTTCCGGTACTGTTAACAATGCTTGTCTATAAGCTTCTTGGCAATAAAAAATGGACACCGACCAAGTTGATCTTACTCATTATTGTAATTTCACTGGTATGTTCTTTCTTTGGGATTTTGACAGTGTAGGGAGGAATTGAAGTATGGAAAGGATCTTAGTGACGGCTTCGCATCATAAAATGGCAGAAGGACTCAAACAGACTTTGGAATTTGTATCAGGCGGTGGACAAAAGACGGTTGCGTTATCCGCTTATGTGGATAACAGTCCGGTAGAGGAAACGATCAAAGGACTAATGGATGGCTTTGATCCGGAAGATGAAATTGTCGTTTTAACTGATCTCACTTCAGGAAGTGTGAACCAGCAATTTTTCAAATACCGGAACCGCCCGCACACACATATTATCAGCGGGATGAACCTTCCGCTGGCATTTCAGATTGCAATGGAACCACAGGACGATTATATCAGCGTGGAGCGTATGCGGGAGATTGTGGAAGAAGCAAAAAATGAGATGAAGTATGTAAATGATATGCTAGACGATGGGGATGATGAAGATGAATAAAGAGAAGGAATGGTGGAAAAAAAGTGTTGTATATCAGGTATATCCAAAAAGTTTCTGTGATTCTAACGGAGATGGGATCGGAGATCTGAACGGGTTGACAACAAAGATTCCATATCTTAACAAGTTGGGAATAGATGTAATTTGGCTGAATCCGATTTATCAGTCTCCTCAGGTGGATAATGGATATGACATTTCCGATTACCGCGAAATCGACCCTGCATTGGGAACAATGGAAGATTTCGACCGTATGCTGGAAGAGGCGCATACATATGGAATAAAAATTATTCTGGATTTGGTTGTAAATCATACGTCAGACCAGCATGTCTGGTTTCAGGAAGCCAAAAAAAGCAAAGACAATCCATACCATGATTATTACATCTGGAAAGATGAAGTGCCGAATAACTGGGGATCTAGTTTCGGTGGATCTACTTGGGAATATGTAGAAGAAGTAGGACAGTATTATCTGCATCTGTTTGCGAAAGGACAGCCGGATCTGAATTGGGAGAATCCGAAAGTAAGGGAAGAAGTTTATGAGATTTTACGCTTTTGGCTTGAGAAAGGAATTGATGGATTCCGGATGGACGTCATCACTTTGATTTCGAAAGATCCTGCGTATCCGGATGGCCCTGTGATCCAGAATAAAGCGTACGGAAGTTATTATGCAGGCTGTGCCAACGGACCGAGAGTACATGAGTTTCTGCAGGAGATGAATCGGGAAGTGCTCAGCAAGTATGACATTATGACCGTAGGAGAGGCGCCGCACACAAGCGCTGACGAGGCGGTTCCATATACGGCGGCGGCAAGGAATGAGCTGAACATGGTATTTCATTTTGATCATATGCATCTGGACTATAATGAGAATGGGAAATATGCCAAGGATCGGGTGAAACTGACAGATCTGAAAAAGGTTATGACAGAATGGCAGGAGAAGATGCAGGCATGCAACGGATGGAACAGTTTATACTGGAGCAACCATGATCAGGCAAGGGCTGTTACGAGATTTGGAAATGAGAGTCCGGAATATCGTGTAAGATCTGCGAAAATGTTAGGAACTGTCCTTCACATGATGCAGGGTACGCCTTATATTTTTGAAGGGGAAGAATTGGGAATGACCAATGCATTCTTTGATAAAATAGAAGACTACCGGGATATTGAAGCACTTGATATTTTCCGTGACTTTACAGAAAGAAAAGGATTTACAGCAAAAGACACATTGGAGCTTCTTCGTCTCAAATCCAGAGACAATGCAAGAACGCCTATGCAGTGGGATGCTTCGGAAAATGCGGGATTTACGGAAGGGACGCCATGGATTGCTGTGAATGAAAACTATAAAGAGATTAATGCCAAGGCATGTTTGGAGGATCCGGATTCTGTTTTCTATTACTATCAGAAACTGATTCGTCTCCGCCATGAAATACCGGTCATTACGGATGGTGTTTATGAACTGCTGGACGCAGAGAATGAAAAAGTGTATACTTATTTGAGGAAATCTGAAAAAGAGACGCTGATGGTAATTGCAAACTTTACAGAAGAAGAGATTACATATCAGGCGGATGAGATGCAGGATGGTGGCGGCAGATTATTGATTTCCAATTATGAAGATGCACCGGAGACATTTCATAAACAGATGACATTAAAACCGTATGGAGCGTATGTATATTATGGATAACAGACAAGAGAAGATCCGCTTGCTGGCATTGGATCTGGATGGAACTTTATTTAATACGGAAGGAAAAGTCACGCCTGCCTCTGTGCAGGCGATTTGCCGTGCACAGGAAAAGGGTGTGCATGTGGTTCTGGCATCAGGAAGAGACTATGATGGCATGCCGTGGGAGCAGTTAACCGAGGTACCGATAGAATATGCGGTTACAACCAATGGGAGCGCTGTGTACTCCACGAAGGATAGAGCGTGTCTTTGCGAAGAGTGTCTGGATCAGGAGAAAATAATCCCGATTTTGGAATATCTCTTAGAAAAAGAAGTGTATATCAGCATATTTTTTGATGGTGTAAATTATACTCCGATTTCATGTTTCCCGTATGTGGAGAATTTGGATATACCGGAGTATGTAAGAGAAGCGCTTCGGGAGAACCGAAATGGAATAGAAGATCTTGTAGAATATATTAAGAAAGAAAATGTTCGGATTCAGAAGGTGACATTGAATTTTCAAAAGTCTTTGGCAGGAGGATATCTGAATCGGGAAGAAGTAAGAGAATATCTGAAGAACGATCCCAATATCCAGTTGGTAGACGGAGGATTTGCCAATTTGGAGTTTACAAAAGCCGGGGTGAGTAAGGCTTTAGGACTTACGTTTCTGGCAGAGCGTTTACAAATTCCCATGGAACAGGTGATGGCTATTGGTGACAGTGAAAATGATATTGAGATGATCGAGACGGTGGGACTCGGAATTGCCATGGGAAATGCCTTGGAACATGTAAAGGAAATCGCAGATGATGTGACAGAAACAAATGAAAAAGATGGTGTTGCATATGCCATTGAGAAATATATTGTACAGAACCAGTAAATGGGATAAGGAGAAAGAAGATGTTAACATCACTTGCACTTATATTTCTTGTGGGACTTTCAATGGCAGCGATCTGCCGGCAAATAAAACTTCCGCGCATTATAGGAATGCTGATAACAGGAATCGTACTGGGGCCATATGTTCTGGATTTGTTGGATCCATCCATCTTAGCAATTTCTGCGGAGCTTCGGAAAATGGCGCTGATCATCATCCTTTTGAAAGCGGGACTTTCGTTGGACCTAGGAGATTTGAAAAAGGTTGGAAGACCGGCTGTTCTCATGTCTTGTCTTCCGGCCAGCTTTGAAATTCTTGCGTTTTTTCTGTTTGCACCGTCGATTCTGGGGATAACACGAATTGAAGCGATGGTCATGGGAGCGGTACTGGGAGCTGTTTCGCCTGCGGTTGTTGTGCCGCGGATGATGCAGCTTATGGATTCCAAATACGGAACAAAGAAAAGTATTCCCCAGATGATCTTGGCCGGAGCGTCTTGCGATGATATTTTTGTGATCGTGCTTTTTACGACATTTGTCAGTATGGCGCAGGGAGGGACGGCAAAAGTTACGGACTTTATAAATATTCCGGTTTCCATTGGCCTTGGAGTTCTTATGGGAGCGGTGACGGGATATTTTTTGAGTTTGTTTTTTGAAACGGCATATGCACATAAGCATTGTGTAAGAAACAGCACGAAAGTTATCATTGTATTAGGTGTTTCTTTCGTACTTGTAGCGGTGGAGACTTGGCTTGAAGGCATTGTGTCCGTGTCCGGACTTTTGGCTGTAGTTGCCATGGCATGTGTGTTGAAAATGAAAAGTGTTGCTTTTGTTTCCAAAAGATTGTCTGAGAAGTTCGGGAAACTTTGGATTGCCGCAGAAGTGATTCTGTTTGTGCTTGTTGGAGCAGCCGTTGATATCAGTTACATGGGAGAAGCTGGTCTGGCAGCAGTTGGGATGATATTGCTTGCACTTTGCTTCCGGGCAGTTGGAGTTGGGGTCTGTATGATCGGAACAGAGCTGAATCTCAAAGAAAGACTTTTCTGTGTGATCGCTTATTTGCCGAAGGCGACAGTACAGGCAGCAATCGGATCGGTACCACTGTCACTTGGACTTCCATGTGGGGAAATGGTTCTTTCGGTTGCAGTGCTTGCAATTTTGATTACGGCGCCGCTTGGTGCAATCGGCATGGATGCCACATATAAAAGATTACTTGTGAAGGAAGGGGATAGATAGATTCTATAACTCCTTCCTTTTTATTATGATTTTCAATTAGGAGACTTCCGGGGATTGTGATATGCTGATACAAGAGAAAAATATCAGAACCAAGGAGGAGAATGAAGTGGAAATTATTAAAGATCTGCCTGAAGTATTTGAAGAATTTGCAGAGCAGCGGAAGAAATCATTTTTAGCAATAAAAGAAGTCAAAGATCAAGGAATTCCGGTTGTGGGTTCTTACTGTACATATTTTCCAAAAGAAATAGCAATGGCCATGGGAGCGGCAACTGTTAGCCTTTGCTCTACATCAGATGAGACGATTCCGGATGCAGAGAAAGAACTTCCGAAGAATTTGTGCCCGCTGATCAAATCAAGTTATGGATTTGCGAAGACGGATAAATGTCCGTTCTTTTATTTCTCTGATGTAGTAGTCGGAGAGACAACATGCGACGGCAAAAAGAAAATGTATGAATATATGTCCGAATTTAAAGATGTATTTGTAATGGAACTTCCAAACACGCAGAGAGAAGAAGCATTGCGGCTTTGGAAGGGAGAAGTCATTCGCTTTAAAGAGTATTTAGAGAAAAAGTTCGATGTAACAATTACAGAGGAATCGATTCGCGAAGCATGCAAAACGGAAAATGAAGTGAGAAAAGCGCTGAAAAAACTTTATGAACTGATGCAGTATGATCCTGCACCGATTATGGGATACGATTTATTTAAGGTATTGTATGGAAGTACATTTAAACATGACAGGGCATTGATCTCGGCTCAGGTGGAAGGGATTGCAGGGAAAATCCAACGTGAATATGCAGAAGGGAAAAATGTAGGAAAGAAACCGCGTATTCTGATTACGGGATGCCCGATCGGAGGGGCGACAGAGAAAGTGATCCGGGCAGTAGAAGATAATGGCGGAGTTGTTGTTGCGTATGAGAACTGCGGAGGCGCCAAGTCCGTTGATAAAATGGTGGATGAAAGCGCAGAAGATATTTACGAGGCAATTGCAAGACGTTATCTGAACATTGGATGCTCTGTTATGACACCGGACAAGAACCGGTTTGAGCTCATGGACCGGTTGTTGGAAGAATACAAGGTAGACGGAGTGGTTGAGATGACACTGCAGGCGTGCCATACATATAATGTAGAGTCTCTGGCAATCCGAAGACATGTGAATGGGAAAGGAATTCCATATATTGCGGTGGAGACAGACTATTCTCAGGCAGATATCGGACAGTTAAATACAAGAATCACAGCATTTCTCGAGATGTTATAAAGTGAAAAGATGAAAGAGAGCATACACTCTGCATGAAATCAGAGCGCATGTTCTTTTTCTTTTCTGGTAAGTTCTCTCATAACGGTAAACAACATAGTCCCAAAGCAGGCAATTCCACCGATGACATTGGAGATTGGTTCCGCAAGGAATACACCTGTTACACCGAGGCTGCCCATTTGAGGAAGAAGTAAAGTCAGTGGAATGACAATGATCACTTTACGCAGTATAGAGAAGAAAATTGCATTTTTGGCTTTCCCGAGAGAGGTGAACGCGCATTGACCGGAAAACTGCAAAGCCATCATAAAAAAGCCGAAGAAATATATATGTATGGCTGGAACCGCTTTGGCGATCAGCGCGGAGTCCCGGCTGAAAATGCGAATAAATAACTCCGGGAAGAAAAAGATGATTCCCCATATCAAAAAGGTGTAAGTGACACCAATAGCTGTGGTGAACCAGATTCCCTGCTTTACGGCTTTATAATTTTTGCGGCCATAATTGAAACTCAAAACCGGGGAGGCTCCATTGGAAAGTCCGCCTACCGGAGTTTGGGCGATTGCGCGGACAGAGTTCAAGATAGTCATAATGCTGATATAAAGATCTCCTCCGAATTGCTGCAGTGTTTTGTTACATACAACTTGAACAAGACTGTTTGTAAAAGACATAATAAAGGAAGAAAAGCCAAGAGCACTGATGCTCAAAACGCGAGGGAGACTCAATTTCATGGTGGAAAGTTTTAATTTTAAAACAGCCTGTTTACCGGTAAGGAATTTCAACACCCAGATGGCAGAAAAGGTTTGCGAGATGACTGTTGCAATGGCTGCACCGCGAACTCCCAAGTGGAACAGAAAGATAAATACCGGATCTAAAATAATATTTGTACAGGCGCCGAGAACGACGGTCAACATTCCGACTCTTGCAAATCCCTGACTATTGATATAAGGATTCATGCCTAAAGCGGTCATGACAGCCAGTGTGCCTAAAAGGTAAATGGTAATATATTGTGAAGCGTACGGGTAAGTCGAATCGCTTGCACCGAACAGGTAGAGGATCGGTTTGTGGAAGATCAGGCCCACAACCATTAGGAGTGTGCCGGATATGAGAAGGAGAGAGAGGGCGTTTCCCATGACAAGGGATGCTTCTTTTTCGTCCTTTTTGCCAAGTGCGATTCCGCAAAGGGGAGACGCGCCACCGAATAAATTGGTGAAAGCGGTAATCAGCATGATGATAGGAAAGCATAAGCCTAATCCCCCAAGGGCGGTCTGTCCGGTTCCGGGTATCATACCAATATAAATACGGTCCACTATATTATAAAGAAGATTCAGTACTTGAGCTGCGGTCATTGGAATGGCAACAGAGATAATATTTCTGCTTACAGTTCCTTTGGAAAAATCTGTTTGATGTACTTTCATACAAATGCACCCTTTCATTATTTATAGTAAGAAAAAACTTTCTATTCATTACTGTAGTACATTTACGAAAAAATGTATATACAAGATTGTGATTTTCGTGTACAATGATATAAATTCATTTACAAGAGAAAAGGGGGAATATTATGATAGTAAGAAGAAGTATACCATTGGCAATTATTTTTACCATTATTACTTGCGGCATTTACGGAATCTATTGGATGATTAAGTTGAATGACGAAGTAAATTACCTCTCGGGAGAGACGCAGGCAACTTCCGGTGTGGTAGTATTCTTATTGGGAATTGTTACATGTGGAATTTATTTATTTTACTGGCTGTATAAGATGGGAGAAAGATGCGACCGTATCAAAGGAATGAATTCAAGTTCCGGAATACTGTACTTGATCTTGGGTCTTTTCGGGCTTTCCATCGTCAGCTATTGTTTGATGCAGGATACAATCAATAAGGCAATCTAAAATATGCAGAAAACGACAAAAACCTGGGTGGGAATTTTAGGTGCAGGGACAGCATATTATATCTGGCTGAAAGCGGGCGGAATGGCTATTCCCTGCATATTCCGCAAGATTACGGGGTGGAAATGTCCTGGATGCGGAATTACAACAATGATATGGAATATGGCAGAGCTTGATTTTGTGACGGCATATCAGGCCAATCCGTTTCTGTTTCTGACATGGCCGTTACTATTGGCAGAGATTATATATCTTATCGTCTTATCATACAAAAATCGAAAGACACCGGTCTGGAATGAATGGCTGGCCGGAATCTACGCATGCGCGCTTGTCATATTCGGAATTGTCCGTAATATTAGTGCTTGACGAACCTTATTTGAATGTGGTAAGATATATGGGCGAATGGAAGTAGGTCTTTTTTTTGTGCCTAAAATTAGGTAGTCTCGCAAACTACCGGTAACTAAGAAACAAGTTTATAAGAAGCGAGGTGGAAGTTGTGCGCACAAAGATAACATTGGCATGTACAGAATGTAAACAGCGTAACTACAATACGACAAAGGAGAAAAAGAATCATCCAGATCGTATGGAAACAAAGAAATATTGTAAGTTCTGTAAAGCTCACACATTACACAAAGAAACGAAATAATCGTTTGAAGTGAAAGGACGTGACAGAATGGGCGAAAAATCCAGTAAAGAGAAAGCTCAGAAAAAGAGCTGGTTTACAGGTCTTAAAGCAGAATTTAAGAAGATCATCTGGCCGGACAAAAAAACACTTGCAAAAGAAACATCAGCCGTTGTTGCAGCTTCAGTATTTTTGGCAGCTTTAATATCAGTGATTGATGTGATCGTGAAATACGGTATTGATTTATTGGTTAAGTAACAACTGTGAAATGATATTTATGAAAGGTGAGTTTTATGTCAGAGGCAAAATGGTACGTAGTTCATACTTATTCAGGGTATGAGAACAAAGTAAAAGCCAATATTGATAAGACAATTGAAAACAGACACTTAGAGGACCAGATCTTAGAAGTCAGAGTTCCTATGCAGGAAGTAGTGGAGCTTAAGAACGGAGTTCAGAAAGCAGTTGCAAAGAAAATGTTTCCGGGATACGTTCTTATTCACATGATTATGAATGATGATACCTGGTATGTCGTAAGAAATACAAGAGGTGTTACCGGATTCGTAGGACCGGGATCTAAACCGGTTCCGCTTACGGAAGACGAGATGGCTCCGCTCGGTATTCAGAAAGAAGAACTTGTTGTTGACTTTGCAGAAGGCGATACAGTTTCTGTAACAGCCGGAGCATGGGAAGGAACGGTAGGAGTGATTCAGGCTATGAATACACAGAAACAGAGTCTGACAATCAATGTTGAGCTGTTTGGCCGTGAAACGCCAGTTGAAATTAGTTTCAAAGAAGTTAAGAAAATGTAACAAGAATAAGTGGGAGGGAAATCCCCGCAAATACCACAAGGAGGTACACGAAAATGGCAAAAAAAGTACAAGGTTATATTAAATTACAGATTCCTGCTGGAAAAGCAACTCCGGCACCACCAGTTGGTCCGGCACTTGGTCAGCATGGTGTAAATATCGTTGAATTTACAAAACAGTTCAACGCAAGAACAGCAGATCAGGGTGACTTAATCATTCCTGTTGTAATCACAGTTTACAGTGACAGAAGCTTCAGCTTCGTTACAAAGACACCACCAGCAGCAGTTCTTATCAAAAAGGCTTGCAAGATTAAATCTGGTTCAGGTGTTCCGAACAAGAACAAAGTTGCTACAATCACAAAAGAGCAGGTAAAAGAAATCGCTGAAATGAAAATGCCTGACTTAAATGCTGCAAGCATTGAAGCAGCTATGAGCATGATCGAAGGAACATGCAGAAGTATGGGTGTTAAAGTAGCAGAGTAGTCATTGGAAACATTTAACGTGGGAGGGCTCGCTCCCGATATTACCACTAGGAGGTTATTGAAATGAAAAGAGGAAAGAAATACGTAGAAGCTGCGAAATCAATTGATAAAGGAAACCTTTATGATAAAGCAGAAGCTATCGAATTAGTTAAGAAAACTGCAGTAGCAAAATTCGATGAGACAATCGAGGCTCACATCAGAACAGGCTGTGACGGACGTCACGCAGATCAGCAGATCCGTGGTGCTGTTGTATTACCACACGGAACAGGTAAAAAGGTTCGTATCTTAGTATTTGCGAAAGGTGCTAAAGCTGAAGAAGCTCAGGCAGCAGGAGCAGATTACGTAGGAGCAGAGGAATTAATTCCGAAGATCCAGAACGAAGGATGGTTCGAATTTGACGTTGTTGTTGCTACACCGGATATGATGGGTGTTGTTGGACGTCTCGGACGTGTACTTGGACCAAAAGGATTAATGCCAAACCCGAAGGCTGGAACAGTTACAATGGACGTAACAAAAGCTATCGCTGATATCAAAGCTGGTAAGATTGAGTACAGATTAGATAAAACAAATATTATCCATGTGCCAATTGGAAAAGCTTCTTTCACAGAGGAGCAGTTAGCGGACAACTTCCAGACGCTTATCGATGCAATCAACAAAGCTAAACCGGCAGCTGTTAAAGGACAGTACTTAAGAAGTGTTACTTTAACATCTACAATGGGACCTGGTGTTAAGATTAACCCGGCTAAATTAGCTTAATTATTCGCATATCATAATAATAAATGAGGAAACTGTGTATGGTTTAAGGACTGTACACAGTTTTTTATGCAATAAGATTGTAAGAAATTCCTTTGGAATCCGATTGAATTGATGAAGAGAAAAATATTTATAGTATTTGCCTATAAGTATATTGAAAATATCTATTTGACTTTCGGAGATGAGATAAGTACTATAGAAATGATATCCACACATCAAGGGTAGAGGTATTATCAAGAGGAAATCAGGAGGAAAATATGAAGAAGAAATTAGCAGTAATCATGGCTCTTGCTGTATTCGCAACATCTGTATTTGCAGGATGCGGAAGCACAGAGAAAAAGGAAGAGTCGAAGAAAGCAGAATCGAATGAAGACAAAAAAGATGAGTACCACATTGCAATCGTAACACCTACATTATCTGTAAGTGAAGACGAATACCGAGCAGGTGAGCAGCTCGTAGAACAGTATCCGGATATTGTAAAACACCTTGTGTTGCCGGAGAAATTTGATACAGAAATCGAAGGGTGTATCAGTACAATTGTATCAGCAGCAGACGACCCGCTTATGAAAGCAGTTGTTGTATCTTCCGGACAGTCCGGATTGATTCCGGCTTTCCAGCAGATTAAAGAGAAAAACCCGGATATCATTACTGTATCATCTGCAATTTATGATGAGCCGGATATGATGTCAGAATATATTGATATGAACCTTGATATGGACGCAATCAGAAGAGGTGAGACAATCCCTACAAAAGCGCATGAGATGGGAGCTAAGACATTTATCCATTATTCTTTCCCAACTCATCTTGCAAAACCGACAATTTCGGCAAGAAGAGACAAGATGAAAGAGACATGTGAAAAACTTGGAATGGAATTCGTAGAAATCGTTACACCGGACCCACAGACAGGAAACGGACCGGAAGCGATGCAGCAGTTTCTTCAAGAAGATATTCCGAGACAGATTGAAAAATATGGTGCGGATACCAATATTTTCGGAACAAACTGTCCGATGTATGATGTAATTCTTGAAAAAGCTTTAGAGTTGAAATTCATGGTAGCAGAGCAGTGCTGTCCAACACCAACGCAGGCTTACCCAACAGTTTTAGGACTTGAGATTGCAGAAGAAGATGCCGCAGACTTTGATTTGATCAATGAAATGATTGCAGAAAAAGTAGATGCACAGGGCATGAAAGGTAAGTTATCAGGATGGCCGATTTCTACAACAATGTTCTTACCAAAATACGGTGTGGAAATGGCAATGGAGATGATTAATAATCCGGATTTTGACCCGAAGAATGGTGAAGCGCTCGGAAAACTTGCACAGGATAAATTCGGTTTGGAAGTAGATTTCCAGCAGTATGGAGATTACGAAAACTACTACATGTTTATTATGGAATCTATTTATTACTAAGATAGAAGCGGAGGATGTAACAATTCTCCGCTTTTTATGACGGAAGGAGGAGTGAAATGGAAGAATACGTATTACAGGTGAAAAATCTTACAAAATATTTTGGGCACAACCGGGTATTGAATCATGTTGACTTATCTGTAAAAAGAGGAGAGATCCATGGAATCGTAGGAGCGAACGGTTCGGGCAAAAGTACACTGATGAACATTTTGTTTGGAAATTCTGTCATAGAAGAAACGGGCGGCTATCAGGGAGATGTCTTGTTTGAAGGGAAACACATGAAAATTCGTTCTCCAAAAGAAGCGGCAAAGTTGGGGATCGGAATGATTCATCAGGAGTTTATGTTGATTCCAGATATGTCGGTGGCAGAGAATATTAAACTGACAAGAGAGTATACTTCACCGGTGATAAGAAAGGCTCTTGGCGCTGAGCTTTCTTATATTGAGAAGAAGAAAGATGAAGAAGATGCCAAGAAGACATTAGCGCAGCTCGGATTTCAAATTGACAGTTCATATCTTGTCAAAAATATTTCAGTCAATGCAAAGCAGTTTGTCGAGATTGCGAGAGAAGTGAATAAGAAGGACTTGAAGTTTTTAATTTTAGACGAACCGACAGCGGTGCTAAATGAAGAAGATGCGAACAAGCTTTTGAAGGTGATGAAGGATTTGGCAAAAGAAGGAACTTCAATACTCTTCTGCACGCATCGACTCCATGAGATTTGCGAAGTATGTGATCGCGTGACGGTGATACGAGACGGAGATGTAATCTCCACTTATGAGAAAGAAGAACTGGCGATTCAAAAACTGGCGTCAGATATGATTGGATATGATGTGCAGACAGTAGAGAGAACTCCGCGAAAGTCGGAGAAAGAGACGATTTTGGAATTTCAGAATTTTTCGGTAGATATGCCGGGAGAAATGTTGCGCGGAATCAATCTGAATGTGAAAAAAGGGGAGATTCTTGGTTTGACTAGTCTGTCTGGCCATGGAAAGCTGTCGGTTGGATATGGTGTCATGGGAATGTATCCGGTCTCAGGAAAGGTTATATACAAAGAAGAGGAACTGGATGTGAGTAAGACAAGAGAAGTTATTCAGAAAGGAATTTTTCTTTTGCCGGATGACAGAAAGAATATGGGGCTTCTTTTGGAACACTCGATTAAGGAAAATATCATATTCTCCGGATTTTATGGGAAGAACCGATTCCAGAAAAAGTTATTTGGGAAATTGGCAGTACGAGACCACAAGGCTATGGATACCTATGTTAAGGAACAGATACAACGGTTGGAAATCAAGTGTGAGAACTTATCCCAATATACGAGAGAACTAAGCGGAGGAAATCAGCAGAAAGTATGTATCGCTAGAGCGATAGCTGCGGAACCGGATATTTTATTTATTATGGAACCAACACGAGGGGTTGACATTGGAGCGAAAGAGAAAATACTGGATACGCTTGTAAGGATGAATGAAGAACGAGGCACGACACTAGTGGTAGCGTCCAGTGAATTGGAAGAATTGAAGCGTATCAGTGACCGGATTGTCGTGTTCTGTGAAGGGAAAATATCTGGGATTCTTTCGCCGCAGGCGAAGGAAGAGAAATTTGCTTTGGCATATACAGGTGAGGAGGTGTAGGATGAAGAATAGAGTCAAGCTTCCACAAATGATTATTACCGCATTTCTGCTGTTCCTGTTCATAATAGCGGGAGGTCTGGGATTGAATATTTCGGATTTGATTAGCGATTCATTTACCAAGTTTGTAATGAACGGTGTGCTTGTTTTGGCTATGATTCCAATGATTAATGCGGGAGTCGGCATGAACTTTGGACTTCCAATAGGAATTGTTGCGGGGCTTCTTGGCATGTGTATGGCAATTCAGATGAGGCTGACCGGATTGACAGGATTACTTGCGGCCATCGCAATTTCTGTAGTACCGGCAGTAATTCTTGGAGCGATTTACGCATGGATTCTGAACAAAGTAAAAGGGAAAGAAGATATTGCGGCGATTTTTATCGGATATTCTTTTATCCCGATTATGAACTTTGTATGGACGGTTATCCCATTTACAAATAGGGAGATGTTGTATCCGGTTGGAGGGACAGGGCTTCGCCCCAAAATCAGTTTGGAAAAATACTTTGGAAATGTTCTAAATGAAATTGGTGTTATTGAAATCGGAGGAGTGACGATTTCGCTTGGACTTTTAGGTTTCTATGCCATCATTTGTTTTTTGATTTACGGATTTTTCAAAACGAAATATGGTACGGTAATGTTGGCGGTCGGAGAAAACGAAAAGTTCTGCCAATTATCTGGAATTAAGATTAACAAGATTCGTACAACTGCAATTATATTATCTACCATCATTGGCGCGGCCGGAATTTGTGTCTATGCGCAGACATATGGATTTGTGGAGCTTTACAATGCACCGCTTTCTCATAGCTTCCCGGCAGTTTCTGCTATTTTAATTGGTGGATGTATTGGAAAACGAGCCGGCATTTTCCATGCGGTGCTTGGTACGTATTTATATCAGACGATTTACCTTCTGTCGGCGCCGATTGCAAACACCATTTTAATTCCGCAGATGTCAGAAATTGTCCGTATGATTATTACAAACGGTATTATTCTATATGCGTTTTTGAAGCAAGGAAGGAGGAAGGGATCTTGAAAAAGTTAAAATGGAAAGAAGAGATGGTTGTACCGTCTACATTTATCATATGTAGTATCATCTGTTTCTTTTTGTCGGGAATTAGTCTGACATTCCTTACGGAGCAGGTTGCGCTTCGATTTATCCGAAACGTGATTCTTGTTCTTGCCTTGATTCTTCCGATTACAGCGGGGATGGGATTAAACTTTGCAGTAGTGTTAGGCACGATGCTAACGCAGGCATCTTTTATCTTTGTTTTGAACATGAATATGACAGGTGGAAAAGGTGCGGTGTTTGTACTTGTATTTGCTTTGATTGCAGCGGCGCTTATCGGAGCTGTTGTCGGGAAACTCATGAATATCGTCAAAGGAAGAGAAATGGTGACTTCCATCGTAATTGGATTTCTTGCTAACTATATTTACCAGTTGATTTTCGTGGCAGGATTCGGAACGGTGATTCCGGTGAAGAATGAAAAGCTAGTGCTTGGAACAGGAGTCGGAGTAAAGAATATGCTGGATTTAAAAACATTCAAAGAAGTGTTTGACAATCTAGGAGTTTTTACAATTGGTAATGCAAAAATTTCTGTTGTACTCCTTGTGATTATCGCGCTTACCGGTGCATTTATATTCTATGTGATGAATACTCGATTTGGACAAAAGGTTCGTGCGGTTGGAATGAGCAGCGAAAAAGCGGCGAATATCGGAATTGATGTAGACCGGACAAGAATGACAGTCATCATTTTGTCTACAGTAATCGCGGCGCTTGGACAGTTTGTATATTTACAGAATATCGGTTCACTGAATGTGTATACAGAGCATCTGGATACTGAGAAATTTGCCTGCGCGGCTCTTCTTGCCGGAGGTGCAAGTATCAAGAAGGCGAATGTAAGAAATGCGTTCTTCGGAGTGATTTTATTACATACGCTTTTCGTACTTTCTCCACTTGCAGGTCAGAATGCGTTCAACAATGTCTCTCTTGGCGAGTATTTTAGAACTTTCGTTGCATATGGAACGATTGCCTTTGCCCTTGTAATGAATATTCACATTGAGAGAAAGAGGGAAAATAAATAAAAGCATGTTTCTGTATTGACTTTTGCTAAAACAATGGTAAGATTACATCAGATAACACAAGAGGATGAGGGGTGCGATATGAATTATAAAAGGATTGTGCAGGGGATTCTTGATATCGGAGAATCCATGTTAAAAAGTGGGGCAGAGAATTTCAGGCTGGAGGATAGTCTTTATAGAATGTGCAAAGCATATGGATTTGTGAGATATGATGTATTTGTTATACCGAGCAATATCCAGATTACAGTGGAGACTCCGGATGGGGAGATTATTACACAGATCAGGCAGATTGAATCTTTTGACATGCATTTTGACCGTTTGGATTACTTGAATAATCTATGCAGATATGTGTGCCAACACACACCGGATGAGAACGAGCTTCGTAAAAAGTATGAAGAAGTGTTGAGCCGGCCTCCGCAGAGATGGTTTACAAAATATATCGCATCTGTCATGGGTGGAACAGGATTTGCAGTGTTCTTTGGATGCAATTTTGAAGATGCAGTTGTTGCGGTTATTGTATCGCTGATGATTGCGATTGTAGGAGGGTGGCTCAGTGAACGGGAACCGAATCTGATGGCATATAATCTGATTCTTTCATTCTTGTCAGAAGTCATTATTATTGGAGTTGTGCGCTTAGGACTTGGAAGTCATCCTGAGCGGATTATGATCGGAATTGTTATGCTTTTGATCAGCGGACTTAGTACAACCAACGGAATCCGAGAGATTTTGCAGAAAGATTACATTTCGGGAGCTATCAATATCATGAATTCCATACTTGGAGCGGCGGGCATTGCCTGTGGAACGGCGCTTGCCATGTTTTTACTGGATGGAATTTCGGCCGAAGGGTATGTACTGAATAATAGTGTCTGGGTACAGCTTGTCTCCTGTACAATTGCCTGCGTAGGGTTTGCCTTTGTGTTTAAAATTCGGGGGAGACAGGTTATGTATTCGGGGATCGGTGCGTTTATTACATGGGGAATCTATGTGATCGTGTTTGAAATCACACCGAGTAATTTCCTGGCAACTTTGATTGCGGCAATCTTCGTGGCCTTCTACGCATTTGTAATGTCGAGAGTGAATAAAGCGCCTTCCACCATATTCCTGACAGCTTCGGTATTTCCACTGATCCCGGGACCGAACCTCTTCTATATGATGTATGGATTTGCAAGTCAGGATCGAGCTATGGCGATAAATGAGACGATTGTGCTGGTAGTAACATGTCTTGCAATTGCATTTGGATTCAATATTGTAGATATTGCAACAAGAAGTATTGCAAATTTTATGAAGATGGATTATCGAATTGGAAGAAAAAAATAAACTTGACAGTCATATAGAATTATGCTATTATCATATAGTAACTGCCGAAGACAGTAGGTGCCGTAAGGCATAAGTTATAGACGCCTACCGAGGAGATATGAATTCTTATGATGAATTTTAGAACCTCTATGTCTTTGACACAGAGGTTTTTTTATCGGCGGTGCCAATATAAAATCTATAAGGAGGTGCACCATTCGTGGCAAAAGTTGAATTAAAACAACCAGTAGTACAGGCTATTGCAGAGGACGTGAAAGACGCTCAGGCAGTTGTATTAGTTGACTACCGTGGATTAACAGTAGCTCAGGATACAGCAATGCGTAAAGAATTAAGAGAAGCAGGCGTTATCTACAAAGTTTGTAAAAACACAATGATGAGAAGAGCTTTTGAAGGAACTGAGTTTGCAGGTCTTGATGAGTATTTAGAAGGACCAAGCGCTATCGCTATTTCTAAAGATGACGCAACAGCTCCGGCAAGAATTATTTGCAAATTTGCAAAAGAAGCAAAGGCTCTTGAAGTAAAAGCAGGTGTAGTTGAAGGAAATGTATATGATGCAAACGGAATCGTTGAGTTATCTAAAGTACCTTCAAGAGAAGAATTACTTTCCAAATTACTTGGAAGTATCCAGTCACCTATTACAAATCTTGCTCGTGTTCTTAACCAGATCGCAGAGCAGAGCGGCGAGGGAGCAGTGGAAGAAGCTCCTGCAGCAGAGTAATTTATAAGAAAAAGAAATTATTAAATGGAGGAAATCATAATGGCAAAATTAACAACAGCTGAATTTATTGAAGCTATCAAAGAATTATCTGTATTAGAGTTAAACGAATTAGTAAAAGCATGTGAAGAAGAATTTGGTGTATCTGCAGCAGCAGGTGTAGTAGTTGCAGCAGCAGCTGGAGACGGAGCTGCAGCAGCAGAAGAGAAAGATGAGTTCGACGTAGAATTAGTTTCTGCAGGTGCTTCTAAAGTTAAAGTAATCAAAGTTGTTCGTGAAATCACAGGACTTGGATTAAAAGAAGCAAAAGAAGTTGTAGACGGAGCTCCTAAGGTAGTGAAAGAAGCTGTTTCTAAAGCAGAAGCTGAAGAAATCAAAGCTAAATTAGAAGCTGAAGGTGCAGAAGTTAACTTAAAATAATCTGTTTTAAGAACTGGACTTTATAGTGTGTAAAGAGCGTTGTAAGATGGCTGAATTTAGCTGTTTTGCAACGCTTTTTGTTGCATAGGATATCTGCTTGTGCTATAATGTGCTTTACAAATTGAGATTGAATTTCTAAAAATATTATTTCTATGTAAAATCCGTGACGATCGTCACATTTAAAATCAGATTTGGAATTTAATTTGAAAGTTGGTGATGACTATGGGGATAGTTTGTTCTTTTGGTTGTCTGTAAACTTATATTTTGTTACAATGAAGGAGGAAACTATATGACATTTTATAAATTGAATACGAAGTATAAAGATAGACTATTCCGTCTTATTTTCAAGGAGAAAAAAGAACTGCTGGAACTATATAATGCGGTAAATGGAAGTAACTATACGGATCCGGAGGAGTTGGAAATTACGACGATGGATGATGTGGTATATATGGGGATGAAAAATGATCTTTCATTCATTATTGGGGATATCATGAATCTCTATGAGCATCAAAGTACTTTTAGTCCAAACCTTCCATTGCGAGGCTTGTTTTATTTTGCAGCGGTCTATCGGGAGTATGTTGAACCAATCAAGCAGAAACTGTATACAGAATCAGCGGTTTATATTCCATTTCCACAGTATATCGTATTTTATAATGGAACAAAGGAAATGCCGGAGAGACAGGAATTAAAATTGAGCGATATTTTTGGCGGAAATGGAAAAGGGAAAACTCCGGCATTGGAATGTACCGCATTGGTTTTGAATATCAATCTTGGAAAGAATACAGAATTAATGGAGCGGTGCAGGATCCTGAAGGAATATGCGCAGTTTATCGCAACGGTTCGAAATTATATGGCGAAAGATATGGAAAGGGAAGAGGCAGTAGAACGGGCGGTAGATGATTGTATACGGAATGAGATTCTGTCTGATATACTTCGGAAAAATAGAAACGAGGTCGTGGAAATGATTTTAGAAGAATGGGATGAAAATGAGTATCGAGAATATTTAAAAGAAGAATCATGGAACGAAGGGCATGAGGCAGGAAAGAAGATTGGAATGGAAGATGGAAAAAGAATTGGAGAGATAAAAGGTGTCATCAAAACCTGTATGGAATTTCGTGCTCCAAGAGAAGAAACATTAGAACGCATTAAAAAGGCGTTTGAATTGGAGCAGGGAGAAGCAGAAAAATATATAGAAGAATACTGGAAGTAGTGGAAAAAGGAGAAAGCTGAGTGAACAAATATCATAACAGCGATCTCCTTTTTGTTATGATATAGGAAATTCCTTCGGAATTCTATATCATAACAAAACACTTCGTGTGGGGATGCGCAGCTCGCGGCGAGGAGTTTATTACTTCGTAACCGCTCGCGCGCGCAAATTGCACAGTTGTGCAATCTTTTTTATAGATAAGATTTTTGAATCAGCTCTCCGGCAATACTGATGGCGATTTCAGCGGGAGTTTCCGCCTTGATATCTAACCCGATTGGCGATTTTAAACGGCCGACTTCTTCTTCGCGAAAACCGTCGGCCAGTAATTTTTCACGGATGATCTTTGTTTTACTCCGGCTTCCCATCACGCCGATGTAACTTGCGGGTGTCTTTAATATCTGTTTTTCCACAAGATAGTCGAATTGGTGTCCACGGGTCATAATGCAGACAAAATCTTGCGGCCCGATTTCTATATAGTCATTTAGACATTCAAAACTGCCAACGATACATTTTTCTGCTTCCGGGAATATATCCGGATTGGCAAATTCCGGCCGATCGTCAAAAACAATGCAGGTGAAATTCAGATGGTTCAGTACGGGTACGAGCTCCTGTGCCACATGGCCTCCGCCAAAAATGTAGACCGTAGTTCCTTGTCTGTTTGTTTCTTCCAGACAATAATCATAAAAAGACCGATCTTCATAAGAAATATATCGGAAAAGGATTGTGACACGACCGCCGCATATCATGCCTAGCTCGGCAGCTTTACGGTTGCTTAAATCATAGTCCTTTGTAAAAGATTGCTGGTTTTCAATCGCCTGGAGAGCATCTTTGGAAGCTGTATATTCTATATTTCCGCCGCCTACAGTACCATAAGTTGTTCCATCCGGGAGTATGATCATATTGGCTCCGGCTTTTCTTGGTGCAGAGCCGGAACTCTCCGTAATGGCTGCAAACACGAAATTGGTTTTCTCTTCCATGAGATGCATGGCTGTTTTGAATAATTCTTTGTCGTTTTTCATATAAACCTCCCTTAAGAAAAGTATTCTTTATATAGCTTTATTGTGTACTTTGCAAGCCTTTCTTGTACTTCTGTATATTTTTTGAGAAAGGCGGTTGCCTTTGGTGTTAAGGAAGAAGAACCTCCCGATGCACCACCGGAATGGGTGGACAATATGGGGAAGGATAAATGTGTTTCTAAATGCTTAATCATCTTTAATCCTTTGCTGTAAGATATCTGCATCTGCCGACAGGCAGACTGCATGGAACCGGTATGTGCGATCAATGTAAGAAAACGGGCGGTTTCCTGATTGAAAAATACCTCCTCGCGATTCAGAACCAGTTCGCATGAGGGATAGATCGGGAAAGATTCTTCTGCATCAGAAGGATATATATTTTTCTTTACATCTTCAGCGGTCAGGATGATACCTGAGTCAGCTACTGGAACAAATGTAGTGTGAGATCTAATTTTGGGCTGTAAAAGAGCGCCGCGGAGTCCTTTGTCGCCGGAGTAGGACAGAATATCGGAGAAAATTCTCCTGTCAAGAAGAATAGGGTGACCACTGCACCCCTGAAAGGAAGGGCGCACACAAAGACTACATTCTGACATCATTTTCTCCATTGTATCGGAAAGAAGCGATGGAAATTTGGCGGGAAGTATAAATATCCGGTCACAAAGATCTTCCATGTAACGAAGACCTGTGCAGACATGGTCAAACATATAAGTTTCCCGGTAATTTTGACTGCGCAGAGATATAACCTGAAGTTTGGAAATTTCCTTTTCCACGGCATTGCCTTGTTCTCCTGTAATTACGGTGATGGGAGAAATGCCGGATCTTTTTAATGTGATGATAATTCGCTTGATTACAGTGATACCGTCTAATTCTACGAGTGGAGAGAAGACGGTATTCTTGCTTTTGGAAGCGGCAAGTATGATAGCACCTGTTTTCATGATAAATGATTTCCTTTATTTTTATAGTTAAGAGTATACAGTGGAAATGACGATATGTAAATGAAAATATAACGGTATCAGCCATTATAATGTAAAAATATACAATAAAATTGAAAAATATTTATTTATATTATATAATAAATTCAGCATGGAGGTAAGTGGAATGAAACTTTATAAGACAGAAGATGCAGTGGGACAGATTCTCTGTCACGATATTACCCAGATCATACCGGGAGTTGTGAAAGATGCTGTGTTCCGAAAAGGACATGTGATCCGGGAAGAAGATATTCCGGTACTTTTGAGTGTGGGAAAAGAACACATTTATGTGTGGGAAAATAATGAAACTATGCTGCATGAGAACGATGCGGCCGAAATATTGTACCGGATCTGTAAAGGGAACGGGATGCATGGATCTGATGTAAAAGAAGGAAAAATCGAGCTGATTGCAGATTGTGACGGAGTTTTAAAGATAGACCGGGAGAAACTTCGCAGAATCAATAGTCTTGGGGAGATGATGATTGCTTCAAGACATGGGGATTTTCCGGTGAAAAAGGGAGACAAGATTGCGGGAACAAGGGTTATTCCCCTTGTGATTGAGAAAGAGAAGATGGAAAAGGCGAAAGAGACAGCCAAGGGAGATTCCATTTTCCATATTCTGCCTTATAAGAAAAAGAAAGTGGGACTTGTGACAACGGGAAGTGAAGTATATAAAGGACGGATTCCGGATGCATTTACACCGGTGATCCGGGAGAAACTTGCAGAATGTGGTGTGGCAATCCACATGCACGAATTATCCGATGACCGACATGAACAGATTACGGCAATTATACAAAATATGCTGGATGCGGGAATGGATATGATCATCTGTACCGGTGGGATGAGTGTAGATCCGGATGACCGGACGCCGCTTGCGATTAAGAACACGGGGGCAGAAGTGGTAACATATGGTGCGCCCGTACTCCCGGGGGCGATGTTTATGCTTGCCTATGTAGATGGAGAGATTCCGCTTTTAGGGCTTCCGGGATGTGTTATGTATGCAAAGCGAACAATCTTTGATCTTGTTCTTCCAAGGATCCTGGCAGGAGAAAAGTTATCGAAGGAAGCATTTGAAAGATTGGGAGAAGGTGGACTTTGTCTGAATTGTCCGGTGTGTACATTCCCGAATTGCGGATTTGGAAAAGGAGTATAGGACATGAGTGATTTTACACATTTTAATACAAATGGCGATGCGGTCATGGTAGATATAAGCGAAAAAGAGAATACCACGAGGGAAGCGCTTGCGAAAGGGAAAATCCGTATGAGCAAAGAATGCTTTGTTTTGGTACAAAACGGAGGCATGAAAAAAGGAGATGTGCTTTCGGTGGCGAGAATCGCGGGAATTATGGGGGCAAAGAAAACTTCGGATTTGATTCCTCTTTGCCATATTTTAAATCTCACCAAAGTGGAGATTGACTTTGGGTATCTGGAAGAAGAGTATGCCATTGAAGTTTCCTGTGTTGCAAAGACATTGGGGAAAACCGGAGTCGAGATGGAAGCGCTGACCGGAGTGAATGTGGCGCTTTTGACCATTTATGATATGTGCAAGGCGGTGGATAAATCCATGGAAATCACGGGAATCAGACTTTGCAGAAAAACAGGCGGGAAATCCGGAACATTTGAAAGAGAAGAAGATTAGAGAGGAATTGGAGTTGAAAGATTCATACGAACGGGAAATTGACTATATGAGAATCTCTATTACGGACCGATGTAATCTGCGATGTACCTATTGTATGCCGGAAGGGATTGATTGGATACCGATGGAAGAGATTTTGACATTTGAAGAGATACAGACTGTCTGTGAAGAAGCGGCAAAGTTAGGGATTCGGAACATAAAATTGACAGGAGGAGAACCGCTTGTAAGAAAGGGATGCGCAGATCTTGTGAAAATGATCAAATCGGTGCCCAAAATTGCAAAGGTGACGCTTACAACGAACGGGGTGGAGTTTTCGAAATATGTGGAAGAATTAAAGAGAGCAGAGGTTGATGGAATCAATGTAAGCCTTGATACACTGGACCGGGAATGTTTTCGTAAAATTACCGGATTTGACCGGATGGAGGATGTGCTTACAGGATTGGAAAAAGCCTATGATCTGGGAATCCCGACAAAGATTAATACGGTACTAAAACCCGGTCTTAATGCTGCGGCATGGAAAGATATGGTGGAGATTGCAAAAGAAAAAGCAATTGCAGTTCGTTTCATAGAGATGATGCCGATTGGCAACGGAAGTGGAATTGCCTCGATTTCCAATGAAGAGATCCGAGGGAACTTAGAACGGTTATATGGGACTTTAGAACCGGATCTGAACCGACATGGGAATGGTCCGGCTGTCTATTATAAAATTCCGGGATTTTGTGGAAGTGTGGGATTTATCAGTGCAATTCATGGGAAATTTTGCGGAAATTGCAATCGAATCCGAATGACAGCAGCCGGAGAAATAAAGCCGTGTCTTTGCTATAGTGAGTGCTTGTCTGTTAAAGAGGCGCTTCGCGCAAATGGAGAAAGAACAACGGTTAGAAAAATATTAGAACAAGCCATTTTGAGGAAACCGAAAGCACATTGTTTTGAAGAAGAACAAGGAATAACGGAGAGAAAGAAGATGGCACAGATAGGAGGATAACATGGGAGTGATTAAAGGAATCTGCATCAGCGATATTCGGGGGATTCAGAAAACCGAGGTTGGGGAGGCAGACTTAGTTGCGGATTGGGGAATCGAAGGAGATGCCCATGCAGGGAAATGGCATAGACAGGTAAGTCTTCTTTCTTATGAAAAAATCGAAGAATTCAGGAACAAAGGTGCAGATGTGGGAAATGGTGCCTTTGGAGAAAATCTGATCGTGGAAGGGTATGACTTCAAAAATCTTCCGGTAGGTTCGATTTTTCATGTGGGGGATGAGGCAATACTTCGGATGACGCAGATTGGGAAAGAATGCCACAATCACTGTCAGATTTTTCAAAAGATGGGAGATTGTATCATGCCACGGGAAGGTGTATTTGCGGAAGTGGTACGCGGAGGACATATCCGGACCGGTGATTCGGTAATTTTAGTAGAAATTATAGGAGGAATACATAGTGAAATTTAAGAGGATAACAGCAGTTTTACTAGCAGCAGGGATGATGTTGGGACTGGCAGCTTGCGGTAATACAGAAAAAGAGAACGAGAAAAAGTCTGCAAATGAAAAAGAAGCAAAACAAGAAACGGAAATACAGGTATTTATTGCGGCAAGTTTAAATACTGTGATGGAAGACCTGGCACAAAAGTATGAGAAAGAGCATCCGAATGTGAAAATTACTTTTAATGCAGATAGTTCCGGGACACTTTTGACACAGATCCAGGAAGGATATGAATGTGACCTGTTTTTCTCTGCAGCACAGAAGCAGATGGATATGCTGGAGGCAGACGGACTTGTTGTGGCTGGAACGAGAGCAAATGTGGTGAATAATCAGGTGGTAGTGCTTACATTGAAGGATAGTGGCACGAAAGTAACAGGTCTTTCGAATCTGAAAGATGCCAAGAGTATCGCGCTTGCAGGTGGAAGTGTTCCGGTTGGGAAATATACGAGAGAAGCGCTTGTAAATCTGGGGATTCTAGAGAAGACAACGGATAATTCCAAGATAACAACAGAACAGATATCGGAAGCGCTTGGAGGTGTGGAAATCAGTGAGCAGGACAATGTGAGCAAAGTATTGATGGCGGTAACGCAAGGTGCCTGCGAAGTTGGGACTACCTATTATTCCGATACTTACGGATATGAAGATCAGGTGAAAATTTTGGAAAAAGTAAGTTATGACCTGACAGGCAATGTGATTTACCCGGTATGCCGTGTGGTGAATAAGGAAGCAGACGAAGCACAGACAGAAGCGGCAGAAGATTTTAGAAAGTTTATTATTTCAGATGAAGCAAAAGAGGTATTTGAAAGTTATTATTTTGATACAGATGTGGAGTAGAGATGGAAGAAATAAAAACGGTATTGGCAAACTTGGATTATAGTCCTCTTTGGATTTCTTTGAAAACAGGAATTGTAGCTACGATCTTTTCCTTTTTTCTTGGCATTTATGCGGCAAGAAAAACAGTGAAAGCCAAACCGGCAGTGAAAGCCGTACTGGATGGAATACTCACACTTCCTATGGTACTTCCTCCGACGGTAGCCGGCTTCTTTCTTCTGCTTATTTTCAGTACACGAAGACCCATCGGCAGCTTTATCATGGAAGAATTTGATATCAAGATCATTCAATCCTGGGCGGGGTGTGTAGTCGCAGCAACGGTGATCGCTTTTCCTCTGATGTACCGGAACGCACGGGCTGCGTTTGAACAGGTGGATGTGAACCTTATCTATGCGGCACGTACTTTGGGAATGTCTGAATTTTGTATTTTCTGGAATGTGGTGATACCGTCTGCGGGTCCTGGAGTGGCAGCAGGCACAATTCTTACATTTGCCCGTGCATTAGGCGAATATGGAGCCACTTCCATGCTTGCGGGAAATATTCCCGGGAAAACGGGCACCATTTCCCAGAAAATCGCAATGGTGATTCAGGACGGAGATTATGCAACTGCAGGAGTGTGGGTTGCGATCGTTATGCTGATTGCTTTTGGGATAGTGGTTCTTATGAATTTGATTCTTGAAAAAAATATGAAGAATATCAGGCGGTGGTAGTATGGCAGTCGACGTAAAAATACAGAAAAACTTCGGAGCCTTTCAACTGGATGTGCAATTCCAAAGTCATAGCAGACGTATTGGGATTCTTGGAGGTTCGGGATGTGGAAAAAGTCTGACTTTAAAAAGCATTGCGGGGATTGAAACACCGAATCAAGGGAAAATTGTTATAAATGGGAGGGTGATGTTCGACTCCAAAGAAAAGAAAAATTTATCTCCCCAGGAAAGAAGAATCGGGTATTTATTTCAGGATTATGCACTGTTTCCAACAATGACTGTGGAAAAAAATATCGGAATCGGGTTAAAGTGTGGAAAAGAAGAAAAGAAAGGAAAAGTGAAGGAGATGATCAAACGTTTCCGGTTGGAAGGATTGGAACATCGTCTTCCGGGGGAACTTTCAGGAGGACAGAAACAAAGAACAGCCCTTGCCAGGATTATGATTTATGAGCCGGATATGATTCTTCTGGATGAACCTTTTTCTGCGTTGGATGTGTATCTGAAAGATAAGATGCAAAGAGAATGCATGGAATTTCTGAAAGATTACTCGGGAACGGTGATTCTTGTGTCTCACAGTAGAGACGAAATTTATCGGTTTAGTGAAGAAGCGCTGGTAATGGCAGATGGAAGTCTTGTTGTGCAGAAGCCGACAAAAGATTTGTTCGATCATCCCGAGAAGATAGAGGCGGCAAAACTTACAGGGTGTAAGAATATTGCCGAACTTGAGAGAGTCAATGGAAAATGCCGGATTCCGAAATGGGGTGTGGATATTCAGATGCCGGAAGTGAAGGAAGACAAAGGAGTGTGTGCAGCCGGAATACGTGCCCATGAATTTGAACTCGAGAAACCGGAGGGAGCTTTTTTGGTTTTTCCGGTATTGGATCCGAAGATTACAGAAGATATGTTTGAGTATACGATCAGCTTTTTCGCTTCCAAAACAGGAACCGAGCGGATTGATTGGAAAATCTCAAAGTATCAATGGAATCTGAAAGAAAATGTGCTGCCGCAAGAGATTTACTTGCGAAAAAATAAGCTCCTCCTATTGAGATAAACCGAAGAATTTGCCGACAGAAAAATTCCCTTGAAATGGAAAAATGATAATGCTATACTGAAAAACGAACAGAAGTATTTGGTTATATGAGATGTAGGGGAGCTTACAGAAAGGCTGAGAGGAAGGTGTGCCCTTCGACCCGGGAACCTGATTTGGATAATGCCAACGTAGGGAAGAATGAAAACTTTTCGGAGATATCCTGTCAGGTATCTTCGATTTTTTTATGATATGGGAAAGTTCTTGTATGGGCAATATAATCAATTCTGTAAAAAGACGGAAGGAGAAAAGGTTGTATGAAGAGGATGAATATTCAAAAACTTACGATCACAGGAATTTTATGTGCGATTGCAGTAGTGGGGAGTCTGTTTGCAGTTCCGATCTTTGGGAGTAAATGTGCGCCTGTACAGCATATGGTAAATATTATTTGCGCAGTTTTACTTGGACCAGGATACGGACTGGCAGTAGCATTTACGGCAAGTTTGCTTCGCAACTTATTGGGGCTAGGTAGTTTGATGGCGTTTCCGGGAAGTATGTTCGGTGCGTTTTTGTGTGGAGTGGTATATTGGAAATACAGAGAAATTATGCCCACACTGTTGGCGGAAGTGTTTGGGACCTCGATTTTGGGAGGCCTTGCCGCTTATCCGGTGGCGGTGCTTTTGATGGGGCAGAGCGCAGGAAATCTTGCGTTTTATGCATATATCGTTCCGTTTTTGATTTCTACGGTTGGCGGTGCAATTTTATCCGGAGTTTTGATTTACGCGTTGAAGAAAACAGGTACTTTGGCTTATGCGCAAAGTTTTCTGAATAAACAATAAGGAGAGAGTGGGAAATGTTTGGAGAAATGCTTGACAATGTGAAGGCAAAGAGTCCTTTGATTCACAATATTACGAATTATGTCACTGTCAATGATTGCGCGAATATTCTGTTGGCCTGTGGAGGCAGTCCGATCATGGCGGATGACGTGGATGAAGTGGAAGAAATCACAACTATATGCGGGGGCTTGAATATTAATATCGGAACGCTGAATAAGAGGACGATACCAGCCATGCTTGCAGCGGGTAAAAAGGCAAATGCCTTAGCACATCCGGTCGTTTTGGATCCGGTGGGAGCAGGTGCATCGGCATTGCGAACGGAGACGGCATTGAAATTATTGGAAGAAATAAAATTTACGGTGATCCGTGGAAATATTTCGGAGATGAAAACATTAGCTTCAGGCAGTGGAAATACACGGGGTGTGGATGCGGATGTTGCAGACCGGGTTACGGAAGAGAATCTGGAGCAGGCGGTTGTTTTTGCGAAGGAATTTGCACATAAGACGGGGGCTATAATTGCGATCACCGGAGAAATCGATATTGTTGCTGATGCAAATAAATCATTCTGCATTCGCAACGGACATAAGGCCATGAGTGGCATTACAGGAACAGGATGCCAACTTTCCGCCATGACTGCGGCTTATGTGACTGCCAATCCGGAGCATCCGCTGACCGCAGCAGCGGCGGCAGTTTGCGCTATGGGGTTATGCGGGGAAAATGCAAGAAAGCGTATGTCTGAAGAAGATGGAAATGCAAGTTATCGAAACTATATTATAGATGCGGTTTGTAATCTGACTGCTGAAAAATTGGAAAAAGGAGCAAAATATGAAGTGCGATAAAAATACAATGTTGCTTTATGCGGTAACAGACCGGGCATGGGTAGGGAAAATGAGCCTCTATGAACAAGTGGAAGCAACGCTTCAAAATGGCGCGACCTGTATACAGATCCGGGAAAAAGAACTGGGAGATGAAACATTTCTGGAAGAAGCGAAAGAAATGGCGGCTTTATGTAAACGGTATCATGTTCCGCTGATCATTAATGATAATGTGGAGATTGCCATTGCCTGCCATGCAGATGGTATTCATGTAGGACAGGAAGATATGAAGGCTTCTGATGTGAGAAAACGAGTAGGCGAGGATATGATCATCGGTGTTTCTGCACATACAGTGGAAGAAGCTTTGGAAGCTGTAGAAAACGGAGCGGATTATTTGGGATTGGGCGCAGTATTTACAACTTCTACAAAGGCGGATGTGGATGTTATGCCATTTGAAACATTAAAAGAAATCTGCGCTGCAGTAAATGTGCCGACAGTTGCGATCGGAGGCATTTCCAAGGAAAATGTGATGAAGCTTTCGGGGAGCGGTGTGGATGGAGTTGCTGTGATATCTGCTATTTTTGGCGCAGAAAATCCGGGAAAGGCAACAGCAGAATTATTGGAAGAAACGAAAAGGATGGTGTGCCTATAATGCAGGGGATTATTTTTGACTTTGATGGAACGCTCTTCGATTCGATGTACTTGTGGGAGACGATAGGAACCGACTATTTGAAGTCGGTAGGAAGAGAACCGAAACCGGGAGTTCAGGATATTGTAAAAGATATGAGTCTTTACCAGGCTGCGTGCTATTGCCAGAAAGAATATGAGTTGTCCCTTTCTGCTTCGGAAATCATGGATGGATTCAATCGTATTATTGAGAAATTTTATTTTGACAGTGTTCAGCCGAAGGACGGAGTTATTGCACTTCTGGAAGAGATGCGAGAAAGAAAGATGAAAATATGCATTGCGACAGCGACAGATAAATATTTGATCAAGGCAGCTTTAAAGCGCTGTGGTATGGAGCATTATTTTGTGGATATCTTAACTTGTACTGAGATAGGATACGGGAAGGATGAACCTGTTATTTATCGGGAGGCAATGAACCGATTAGGGACAAACAAGGAGAATACCATGATTTTTGAAGATGCGGCATATGCCATTCGGACTGCGAAAAAGGATGGATTCCGAGTGACCGGTATTTATGATTCGTATGAAAAAAATGAAATCCAGGTACAGGAGATGGCAGATGTTTATCTGGAAGATTATTCGCAAAAAGACAGATTTTGGCAATTTGTACTTCAGACAGCAGCGGGGTAGGAAAGGAGAAAGAACATGAAGATGAAAACGGCATTGACTATTGCAGGAAGTGATTGCAGCGGAGGCGCCGGAATTCAGGCGGATCTAAAAACAATGACAATGAACGGCGTTTACGGGATGAGTGCGATTACAGCGTTGACAGCTCAAAATACAACGGGAGTGACCGGAATTATGGAAGTTACTCCGAAATTTCTGGAACAACAGTTGGATATGATTTTTGAGGACATACGTCCGGATGCGGTGAAGATTGGAATGGTTTCTTCTGCGCCCCTTATCGAAAAGATAGCGGAACAGTTGAAAAAGTACAATGCAGAAAATATTGTGGTAGATCCGGTTATGGTTGCCACAAGTGGATCGGTTTTACTGGAAACGGATGCCGTTACAACGTTAAAGCTGCAGTTACTTCCGCTGGCTTGCGTGATTACGCCGAATATTCCGGAAGCTGAAGTATTGTCGGGGATGAAGATTGGCAATGAATCACAGATGTGTCAGGCTGCGAAGATGCTTTGTGAGGCTTATGGTTGTGCGGTTCTTTTGAAAGGAGGACATAGCATCAATGATGCCAATGATCTGCTTTGTGTAAACGGAGAAATTCGGTGGTTTTATGGGAAAAGGATTTCAAACTCCAATACCCACGGAACGGGATGCACGTTATCTTCGGCGATTGCGGCAAATCTGGCGAAAGGGTATTCTCTGGAAGAGTCCGTCGGGCGGGCAAAAGACTATATTTCCCAAGCTTTGGGGGCTATGTTGGATCTGGGAAAAGGAAGCGGCCCTATGAATCATGCGTTTGATCTGGGCGGTGAATTTGCAAAGACGAAGAAGTAGAAAAAGGCGGGGATAAAGATGACATTACAACAATTGAAATATGTAATTACAGTGGCAGAGGCCGGTACCGTTACAGAGGCGGCTGACAAACTATACATCTCTCAACCGAGTCTTACAAATGCAATCCGTGAACTAGAGAAAGAAATGAACATTCAGATTTTTAACCGGACAAATAAAGGAATCAGCCTTTCGAAAGAAGGAGAAGATTTCCTTGGATATGCCAGGCAGGTTCTGGAACAGGCAGCAATTCTTGAAGATAAATATAAGGGGAGTGATGGAGGAAAGAAATCATTTTGCGTGTCTACACAACATTATTCCTTTGCGGTCAATGCGTTTGTGGACTTGGTAAAAGAATATGGGCAGGAAGAATATGACTTCAGCCTGCGTGAGACGCAGACCTATGAGATCATTGAGGACGTGGCGCGCATGAGAAGTGAAATTGGAATTTTATTTCAAAATGACTTTAATGAAACGGTGATTCAGAAGATTCTGAAATCCCATGACTTGGAATTTCATCCCTTGTTTGTAGCAAAACCTCACGTATTTATCAGCAGAAAACATCCCCTTGCCAACCGGGAACTGATTAAGAATGAAGAACTTGCGCCTTATCCTTATCTGTCTTTTGAACAGGGGGAACATAATTCTTTTTATTTTTCGGAAGAAATTTTTTCGGCATTGGAAAGAAAGAAAAATATACGAGTACGCGATAGAGCGACATTGTTTAATCTTTTGATCGGGCTGAATGGCTATACAGTGTGTAGCGGAGTGATCGATAAGAAACTAAATGGAGAAGATATCATTGCGGTACCTCTTGCGGAGGAAAGTAATATGCGGATTGGCTACATTGTCCATCGAAGAGGGAAACTGAGCAGATTGGGGAATAGTTATTTGGAGGCATTAGCCAAATATATGAAAGAGCGGTAAAGTTATTTTTTAAAGTATGTTTGATATAGTTTTAAACTATAACAAACATACTTTTTATGTATTGGGAAAAAGGAGTTTCTTCCTATATAATAAATCCATATTTGGTTTAAAATTGGAGGGAAGTAAGATGAATAAATTAAAGACGCCTTTTCGATATGATTATGTGGGAAGTTTTTTACGCCCGGAGAAATTGAAGAAAGCAAGGGCAGATTTTCAGGCAGGAAACATTGGAGAGAAGGAACTGAAAGAGGTTGAAGATGTATGCATCCGTGAGTTGGTAGCAAAACAAAAAGAAGCCGGGTATCATGTGATTACGGATGGAGAGTTTAGAAGGTCTGCATGGCATTTGGATTTTATGTGGGGATTTGAAGGAATTGAACATAAGAAGACGGTAAACGGAAATACAACTTTCAATGCAGAAGCGGCAATGATTGATGATACTTATATGGTAGATCGAATCTCGGTGAAAAATCATCCGTTTGTAGAACATTATAAATTTGTAAAAGCTTTGGAGGACGAGAATACCGTTGCGAAACAGACAATTCCTTCACCGGGACAGTTTTTTGCTTATTTTACGGGAGCGGAACTTCTTAACAAAACGCTTGGAATTTATGGGAGTGAGGAAAAATTTGCAGTGGATGTGATGGAAAACTACGGAAAATTTATAGAGGAAATTTATGAGGCAGGCTGCCGGAATCTGCAGTTTGACGATTGTGTATGGGGCGGCATGGTAAACCCGGAGCTGGCAGTTGCCCTGACCGGAAGAAGCGGGGAGAAGCTGGAAACATATAAACGACTTCTGTTGGAATTAAATAATCAAGTGGTACAAAATGCGCCGGAGGATTTGACGGTTACAACTCATGTCTGTCGGGGCAATTACCATTCTACATATTTTAGCTCCGGCGCATATGATTCGGTGGCAGATCTTTTGTTTGGAGAGGAAAATGTGGACGCTTATTATCTGGAATATGATGATGAACGTTCCGGAAAATTTGCACCTCTTGCAAAAGTGACAGGAGAGAAGAAGGTAGTTTTGGGACTGATCACGACAAAGACACCGAAACTGGAAGATAAGGAAGAAGTGAAGAAAAGGATATACGAAGCTGCAAAATATATTCCGCTTGAGCGATTATATCTGAGCCCACAGTGTGGTTTTGCTTCCTGTGAAATTGGAAATAAGTTGACGGAAGAAGAGCAATGGGCGAAACTTGCACTTGTGAAAGAGATTGCCGAAGAGGTTTGGAAATAAGAAGGATGGTATGAAAAATGAAGATTTCAGAAATATATGAGAAAAAGGAGAAAAGTCTCTCGTTTGAGATTTTCCCTCCGAAAAAAGACAGTGAATTGAAAAATATAGATGCTACATTGGAGGTTTTATGTGAGTTGAAGCCGGATTTCATCAGTGTGACATTTGGTGCGGGCGGAAGTTCAAATAATAACCGAACCATTGAACTTGCTAAGAAGATTAAGCATGAATACCATGTGGAGCCGGTGGTGCATTTGACTTGTCTTCATTATAATAAGGAAGAAATTGACGAGTTTTCCAAAGTACTTGCGGCAGAAGGAATTGAAAATGTGCTTGCGCTTCGTGGAGACAGAAGACCGGATGTGACGGAGAAAGAAGATTTCCGCCATGCATCCGATTTGATTTCCTATTTAAAACCAAAGAGTGATTTTTGTTTCCTTGGTGCCTGTTATCCGGAATGCCATCCGGAATCAAATAACCGGATCGATGAGATGAAATATTTAAAAGAGAAAGTAAATGCAGGCGCGGAAGCGTTGCTGTCCCAGTTGTTTTTTGACAATGATCATTTTTTCCGTTTTGTGGAAAACTGCCGTATTGCAGAAATTGATGTTCCGGTAATTCCGGGAATCATGCCGGTGATCAATGCAGCACAAATCAAAAGAATGATTACCATGTGCGGTGCAACCTTTCCGACCCGCTTCCAGAAAATCATTGATAAATATGAAAACAATAAAGCGGCGCTCTTTGATGCGGGAATGTCGTATGCATTGAGTCAGATCATTGATCTTCTGGTGAGCGATATTGATGGAATTCATCTGTATACCATGAATAATCCACATGTAGCGCGTAGGATATGTGAAGGGATACGGAATATTATATAACTTTTGAAAAAACTTCTTGACAAGTCAATTTTCTTGTGATACAGTTAAAAATGCGCTATTGTGGAGAATCATGCCCACATAATGTAATGAAAACGAAGAAAAATCACAGTTTTTCCTTGGTTTTCATTGTATATTAGAGGAAATTAACCCGAAGGCCAAATAAATATACAAGGAGTGAACGTCAATGGAGAAAAACAGAATTCGTCCCATCACAAATGGAAAAAGTTCTCGTATGAGTTATTCCAGACAAAAAGAAGTACTCGAAATGCCGAATTTAATCGAAGTGCAGAAAGACTCTTACCAATGGTTTCTTGATGCAGGATTAAAAGAAGTATTTGATGATATTTCCCCAATCGCTGATTACAGCGGTCATTTAAGTCTGGAGTTTGTAGATTTTACATTATGCGAAGATGATGTGAAATATACCATCGAGGAATGTAAAGAACGCGATGCTACATATGCGGCACCGCTGAAAGTGAAAGTGAGACTTTATAATAAAGAAACAGATGAGATCAATGAGCATGAGATTTTCATGGGTGACCTTCCGCTTATGACGGCAACAGGTACATTCGTGATCAACGGAGCAGAACGTGTTATCGTAAGTCAGCTTGTTCGTTCTCCTGGTATCTACTATGCAATCGCTCATGATAAGATCGGAAAAGAATTATATTCTTCTACTGTAATCCCGAACCGTGGTGCATGGTTGGAATATGAGACTGACTCCAATGACGTTTTCTATGTACGTGTAGATAGAACTAGAAAGGTGCCGATCACAGTGCTTATCCGTGCACTTGGATATGGTACAAATGCAGAGATTGTGGAGTTATTCGGCGAGGAACCGAAGATTCTTGCAAGCTTTGGCAAAGATACAGCAGAAAGCTATCAGGAAGGTCTTCTTGAATTATATAAGAAAATCCGTCCGGGAGAGCCGTTGGCAGTGGACAGTGCAGAGAGCCTCATTATGAGTATGTTCTTTGACCCGAGACGTTATGATCTTGCAAAAGTAGGTCGTTATAAATTTAATAAAAAATTGGCCCTTAAAAACCGTATCACAGGACAGATGGCTGCAGAAGATGTTGTGAGCCCTGTTACAGGAGAAGTTCTTGTTGAGGAAGGAACAACATTTACAAGAGAATTGGCTGACAAGGTACAGAATGCGGCAGTTCCGTTTGTATGGGTGAAAGGTGAAGAGCGTAACATTAAAGTACTTTCCAGCATGATGGTAGATTTGGAAAGTGTTGTGGATGTGGACGCGAAAGAGTTAGGGGTAACAGAATTAGTATATTATCCGGTACTTGCACAACTTTTAGAAGAAACTGCAGGTGACATTGACGAATTAAAAGAACAGATTAGAAAGAACATTCATGACCTGATTCCAAAGCATATCACAAAAGAGGATATTTTGGCTTCTATCAACTACAATATTCACTTAGAGTATGGACTTGGAAATGATGACGATATCGACCACTTAGGAAACAGACGTATCCGTGCGGTTGGTGAGTTATTGCAGAATCAGTATAGAATTGGTCTTTCCAGACTGGAAAGAGTCGTGCGTGAGAGAATGACAACTCAGGATTTAGATGGAATTTCTCCACAGTCACTGATCAATATCAAACCGGTAACTGCAGCAGTGAAGGAATTCTTCGGTTCTTCACAGCTTTCACAGTTCATGGATCAGAACAACCCGCTTGGAGAGTTGACACATAAGAGACGTTTGTCAGCCCTTGGACCTGGTGGTCTTTCACGAGACAGAGCCGGATTCGAGGTTCGAGACGTTCACTATTCCCACTACGGAAGAATGTGTCCGGTTGAGACTCCGGAAGGTCCGAACATCGGTCTTATTAACTCTCTTGCATGTTACGCAAGAATTAACGAGTACGGTTTTGTGGAAGCGCCTTATCGTAAGATTGACAAGACGGATCCAAAGAATCCGGTCGTAACAGAAGAAGTTGTTTACATGACAGCAGACGAAGAAGATAATTATCACGTAGCACAGGCTAACGAACCGTTAGATGCAGAAGGACACTTTGTGCATAAGAATGTGGCGGGTCGTTACCGTGAAGAGACACAGGAATACGAGAAAACAATGTTTGATTACATGGACGTTTCTCCGAAAATGGTATTCTCTGTAGCTACAGCACTCATTCCGTTCCTTGAGAACGATGACCCGACTCGTGCGCTTATGGGATCCAACATGCAGCGTCAGGCAGTACCTCTTATGTTGACGGAGGCACCGGTTGTCGGAACAGGTATGGAGACAAAAGCAGCCGTGGATTCGGGTGTATGTATTGTGGCTGAACGTGCTGGTGTGATTGAACGTTCTACTTCAAAAGAGATTACGATCAAACATGAAGATGGAACAAGAAAGATATATAAGCTTACAAAATTCCTTAGAAGTAACCAGAGCAACTGCTACAACCAGAGACCAATCGTTGTCAAAGGCGAGAAAGTGGAAGCAGGACAGGTAATCGCTGACGGACCATCCACATCTAACGGAGAGATGGCTCTTGGTAAGAACCCACTCATCGGTTTCATGACATGGGAAGGTTACAATTACGAGGATGCTGTATTATTAAGCGAAAGATTAGTACAGGATGATGTTTATACATCCATCCATATTGAAGAATATGAAGCAGAAGCACGTGATACGAAGTTAGGACCGGAAGAAATCACAAGAGATATTCCGGGTGTTGGTGATGACGCACTTAAGGATCTCGACGAGAGAGGTATCATCCGTATCGGTGCAGAAGTTCGTGCAGGGGATATCTTAGTCGGAAAAGTAACTCCAAAGGGAGAGACAGAACTGACAGCAGAAGAGAGACTTTTACGTGCAATTTTCGGTGAGAAAGCAAGAGAAGTAAGAGATACTTCTTTGAAAGTACCTCACGGAGAATATGGTATTGTTGTGGATGCGAAAGTATTTACAAGAGAGAATGGCGACGAGCTTTCTCCGGGTGTGAATCAGTCTGTGCGTATTTACATTGCGCAGAAGAGAAAGATTTCCGTAGGAGATAAGATGGCCGGACGTCACGGTAACAAGGGTGTTGTTTCCCGTGTACTTCCAGTAGAAGATATGCCGTTCTTACCAAACGGACGTCCACTTGACATCGTATTGAATCCGCTCGGTGTGCCATCACGTATGAACATTGGACAGGTGCTTGAGATCCATTTGAGTCTTGCTGCAAAAGCGTTAGGATTCAACATTGCAACACCTGTATTTGACGGAGCAAACGAGGTTGATATCATGGACACTCTTGATCTTGCAAATGATTATGTAAATCTTGAGTGGGATGAGTTTGAAAAGAAACATAAAGAAGAATTACTTCCGGAGGTATTGGAATACTTATCTGAGAACAGAGAACACAGAAAGTTGTGGAAGGGTGTTCCGATTTCCCGCGATGGTAAGGTACGTCTTCGTGACGGTAGAACAGGAGAATATTTCGACAGCCCTGTTACAATCGGTCACATGCACTACCTGAAACTTCACCATCTGGTAGACGACAAGATCCATGCTCGTTCTACAGGTCCTTACTCATTGGTAACACAACAGCCATTGGGTGGTAAGGCACAGTTCGGTGGACAGAGATTCGGTGAGATGGAGGTTTGGGCACTGGAAGCTTACGGTGCATCATACACACTTCAGGAAATCTTAACTGTAAAATCTGATGATGTTGTTGGTCGTGTGAAGACATACGAGGCAATTATTAAGGGTGAAAATATTCCTGAGCCGGGAATTCCTGAGTCATTCAAGGTACTTTTGAAGGAGTTACAGTCACTTGGTCTTGATGTCAGAGTATTGAAAGAAGATAACACAGAAGTAGAGATCATGGAAACTGTTGATTATGGCGAGACAGACTTGCGTTCTATCATTGAAGGTGACAGACGTTACAACGATGATGAAGACTATGGACAGCATGGATTCAGCCGACAGGAATTTGAAGGTGAAGAACTTGTAGATATTGAAGAGGAACCTGAAGATGCCGATTTTGATGAAATTCTTGATGAAGAATAGAAGGGAGTGCCTAAATGTCAGCAACAAATAACGAAGCAACATACCAGCCAATGACTTTTGATGCGATTAAAATTGGTTTGGCATCACCTGAAAAGATTTCAGAATGGTCAAGGGGTGAAGTTACAAAACCTGAGACTATCAACTATAGAACTTTGAAACCGGAAAGAGACGGCCTTTTCTGCGAAAGAATTTTCGGACCAAGCAAGGACTGGGAATGTCATTGTGGAAAATATAAGAAAATCCGTTATAAAGGGGTTGTCTGTGACCGTTGTGGTGTAGAGGTAACAAAAGCGAGTGTACGTCGTGAGCGAATGGGGCATATTGCCCTTGCAGCTCCGGTATCACACATCTGGTATTTTAAAGGAATTCCGAGCCGTATGGGTCTGATCCTTGATATTTCACCTAGAACATTGGAGAAAGTTTTATACTTTGCATCTTACATTGTTCTTGATAAAGGTGAGACGAATCTGCAGTACAAACAAGTACTTTCAGAGCAGGAATACCAGGAAGCGAGAGAGACTTACGGAAGTGCATTCCGTGTTGGAATGGGAGCTGAAGCAATTCAGGAACTTCTGCAGGCTATTGATCTTGACAAAGAATATGATGAATTACAGAACGGATTAAAGGGAGCAACAGGACAGAAACGTGCGAGAATCGTGAAACGTCTTGAAGTTGTGGAAGCGTTCCGTGGTTCAGGAAACAAACCGGAGTGGATGATTTTAAATGCAATTCCGGTACTTCCACCGGATTTACGTCCGATGGTACAGTTAGACGGTGGACGTTTTGCCACATCTGACTTAAATGATTTATATAGAAGAATCATTAACAGAAACAACCGTCTGAGAAGACTTCTTGAGTTAGGAGCTCCGGATATTATCGTTCGTAACGAGAAGAGAATGCTCCAGGAAGCTGTCGATGCATTGATCGACAATGGACGCCGTGGCCGTCCGGTAACAGGACCGGGTAACCGTCCGCTCAAGTCTTTATCTGATATGTTAAAAGGTAAGTCCGGACGTTTCCGTCAGAACTTACTTGGTAAACGTGTTGACTACTCAGGACGTTCCGTTATCGTCGTAGGACCGGAACTTAAGATTTACCAGTGTGGTCTTCCGAAAGAGATGGCAATTGAGCTGTTCAAACCATTTGTTATGAAAGAGCTTGTAGCAAACGGTACAGCACACAATATTAAAAATGCGAAGAAAATGGTAGAAAGACTTCAGACAGAAGTTTGGGATGTACTTGAAGATGTGATTAAAGAGCATCCGGTTATGTTAAACCGAGCTCCTACTCTGCATAGACTTGGTATTCAGGCATTTGAACCGATTCTTGTAGAAGGTAAGGCAATCAAGCTTCATCCGCTTGTATGTACAGCGTTCAACGCTGACTTCGACGGTGACCAGATGGCGGTTCATCTTCCATTATCCGTAGAAGCTCAGGCAGAGTGCCGTTTCTTACTTCTTTCTCCAAACAACCTTCTGAAACCTTCAGATGGTGGACCGGTAGCCGTTCCTTCACAGGATATGGTACTCGGTATTTATTACTTAACACAGGAAAGACCTGGAGTAAAAGGAGAAGGTAAGTTCTTCAAGAACTTAAACGAAGCAATCTTAGCATATGAAAATGAAGTTATTACACTTCACTCAAGAATTACTGTCCGCGTAACAAAAACACTTCCGGATGGAAGAACATTAAGCGGAAACGTAGAATCTACACTGGGACGTTTCTTATTCAACGAAATCATTCCACAGGATCTTGGATTTGTTGACAGAAGCATTCCGGGAAATGAACTTCTTCTTGAAGTTGACTTCCTTGTAGGAAAGAAACAGAACAAGCAGATTCTTGAAAAAGTAATCAATACACATGGTGCAACAGTAACAGCAGAAGTTTTGGATAAGATCAAAGCAACAGGATATAAATATTCTACAAGAGCTGCGATGACAGTATCCATTTCCGAGATGACTGTGCCGCCACAGAAACCTGAAATGATCCAGCAGGCACAGGATACTGTGGATAGAATTACAAAGAACTTCAAACGTGGTCTTATTACAGAAGAAGAGCGTTACAAAGAAGTTGTAGAAACATGGAAGAATACTGATGATGCTTTAACAAAAGCACTGTTAGACGGTCTGGATAAATACAACAACATCTTCATGATGGCTGACTCCGGAGCCCGTGGTTCTGACAAACAGATCAAACAGCTTGCAGGTATGCGTGGTTTGATGGCTGATACAACAGGACGTACAATTGAGCTCCCTATCAAGTCAAACTTCCGTGAAGGTCTTGACGTACTCGAATACTTCATGTCTGCACACGGTGCTCGTAAAGGACTTTCCGATACAGCGCTTCGTACAGCCGATTCAGGATACTTAACAAGACGTCTTGTTGACGTATCCCAGGATTTGATCATCCGTGAAATCGATTGTGTTCCGGAAGGAGCAGAAATCCCAGGTATGTATGTAAAAGCATTTATGGATGGAAACGAAGAAATCGAGAGCTTGCAGGAACGTATCACAGGACGTTATGTGTGCGAGACAATTTGCGACAAAGACGGTAACGTGATCGTGAAAGCAAATCACATGGTTACACCGAAACGTGCGGAAGCAGTTATGAAATACGGTGTAAGCAAAGATGGCGGACCAATTACAGAAGTAAAAATCCGTACAATCTTAACATGTAAATCGCATATTGGTGTATGTGCAAAATGTTATGGTGCCAACATGGCAACAGGAGAGCCTGTTCAGGTTGGTGAGGCAGTTGGTATTATTGCTGCCCAGTCCATCGGTGAGCCGGGTACACAGCTTACAATGCGTACATTCCATACCGGTGGTGTTGCCGGTGGGGATATCACACAGGGTCTTCCTCGTGTCGAGGAGCTTTTTGAGGCAAGAAAACCGAAAGGACTTGCTATCATCACAGAGTTTGGCGGCGTAGCTACAATCAATGATACAAAGAAAAAACGTGAAATTATCGTTACAAATAGTGAAACAGGTGAATCAAAGGCTTACTTAATTCCGTATGGTTCCAGAATCAAGATTCAGGATGGGGCAGTATTAGGAGCTGGTGATGAACTGACAGAAGGTAGTGTAAATCCACACGATATCCTGAAGATCAAAGGACTTCGTGCAGCACAGGATTACATGATCCAGGAAGTACAGAGAGTATACCGTCTCCAGGGTGTAGAAATCAACGATAAACATATTGAGGTTATTGTGCGTCAGATGTTGAAGAAGATCCGTATCGAAGAAAACGGTGATTCTGAATTCTTACCGGGAACAATGGTAGATGTACTTGAATTCGAAGAGGTCAATGAAAAACTTATGGAAGAAGGCAAAGAGCCGGCAACAGGAGAGCAGGTAATGCTTGGTATTACGAAAGCTTCCCTTGCTACGAACTCCTTCCTTTCAGCAGCTTCCTTCCAGGAGACAACAAAGGTTCTGACTGAAGCGGCAATCAAAGGAAAAGTAGATCCATTGATCGGTCTGAAAGAAAACGTAATCATCGGTAAACTGATTCCAGCAGGTACAGGTATGAGAAAATACAGAGACGTAAATCTCGATACAGGTATGGAAGAGGAAGAAGATGATGAAACAGATCTTGAAGATTTAGAAAATCTTGATGATGTTAGTGATTTAGCTGTAATGGATGGCGTGGATGAAGAAACGACAGAAGATATGGCGGCAGAAGCAGCAGATGAAATTGCAGAAGAAGTATCTGAAGAAATCGAAGAATAAACATCATATGTTCAATAAAATGGAGCGGGAAATCATTTCCTGCTCCATTTTTCAAATTGGGGACGTAGTGTTTTTGCATTTTACTACGTCCCCAATTTGATTTTGCCATGTCCCCAACTTTATCTAATCATAGTGTTTTGAGCGCTTCTTTCCAATCTTTGTGGAATTCTTGAATGGAAGAATAGCGGTTTTTGCGTTCTTTTGAAACAGCTTTTTTGGCGACTTCATAACATGTGCGATTTAGTTCCCAATTTTCGATCGAACAAGGTTCGAAAATATGTTTCTGATATCTTTTCTGTATTTCGGAGTTGCTGTAATTTCCGAAAAAACTGTCAAAAAGCAGGGCACCGAGCGTATATACGTTTGTTATTTCATCAATGACAGCTCCATATTGATATTCTTCCGGAGCTTTTAATCTTTTAGTACCCCAGTAATCCTCCCCCATATCATTCCATGCAGGTTTCTGACGAAATAAATCAATGTCGCAAATAGTAATCGTATCATTTTGGAAATCATAAATAATACTTCCGTCATAAAAATCTACGGCAACATATCCACTGTCCGATACAGTTTCTAAAAAAGAAAATAGAACATCCGCTGATATGATTTTCTGAGAAAGGGATAATTGTTTAAAACGTTTTGCCGGTGGAATAAGGTTTGAGTTTTTAGCATATTTTTCAAAATTCCAGTGATCAAACAGACAATCTCCTTCTGCCCATTTAAAAATGGCAATATATAGATCATTGACAGAATAGTGTTTGACTAGCTGAATCAAATTTGGATGCTTGATATTCTCATATATAGGAATTGCGGTTTTTAAAGCGCATATAGTGTCTTCCTGAGATTGAGAGGCATTGGAGGTACTTAGTCCTGCTACCTTGACAAAGAATTTTTCTTTTCCATTATATACTCCAAAACTGATATTTCCGGAATCATTCTGGTCAAAAACAGTGAACACTTTTCCTAATTTTTGAAGCCACGTAAAGTCACATTTCTTTTTTAAAAGAAATTCCACATTATCCACCTGAATTGTAAACATGATTTCCTCCGTTTATAGAATAATCTGCTTGTTTTTAAGAAAAGATGTCAGGGACAAAAGATGCCTGACATCTGAAAATATTGTATCATACTTTTGGCGGTGATGCACTTGATAATTTTAGAAATAGTATTGACGAAGTAAAAACAGTATGCTATACTGACAAAGTCAGTTAGACAAGACTAACCTATGGCGATTCTGAAAGAATCGCGTTTTAAAAAGACTTTAGTTAGTTATGACTAATTCGAAATGGAGAATATTATGGAACAGAAGAAAAAGCGGATGATAATAGGTGTGATCATAGTAGTGATCCTGGTTTTGGGAGGAGTAATTTATTGGTACACAAGACCAAAGGAAGTAACCAGTTACACTCCGGAATTTGAGAAAACACAGACAAAAACAGACAGTGAGAAAAAGACAGGGAACGTAGAAGCGGGGATTCAGATACCGGGATATAAAAC
This sequence comes from Lachnospiraceae bacterium EP-SM-12S-S03, assembly GCA_020540725.1. Classification (GTDB taxonomy): domain Bacteria; phylum Bacillota; class Clostridia; order Lachnospirales; family Lachnospiraceae; genus Faecalimonas. Next base: position 28,468 of record JAJBSL010000014.1, on the reverse strand, counting down.
AATCACGGTTGCAGCAGGCACAAAGGATGTATCTGTAGAGTTGGTAAATCCCAAGGAAAACAATGTATATTTTGAAATTTCTTTCTACCTTCCGGATACAGAAGAAACGATTTATACATCAAAACTGATAAGCCCTGGACAGACTTTATACGACATTCGACTGAAAAAAGAGCTGGAATCAGGGGAATATCCTTTGACGGTGCAGTACAAAACGTACAGTATGGACGAAGAGTATACGCCTAGAAATGGAGCAGAGGTCAACTGCACGTTGATTGCACAGTGATATATGTTATAAATTTCTTGTGAAGTCTGCATGGCAGGATGGCGCGCTCTTACCGGTCAGATAGAAGAGAATTTATATAAAATGCCCGTAACGGCGGGGATGAACATCAATAAATACCTGTACAAGGAGGAAAAACAAATATGAAATTCAAAAAGTTATCAGGAATCGCTTTGGCGGCGATTATGACAGTAGGTATGTGCAGCACAGCTTTGGCGGCAGACACAGAATTAAATAATGGAGATTACACAGGAACGATTCATTTTTTGAATGGAAATGGTTCTGGAAAATTAAGCATGTGTGATCCCATTTTTGCACATGAAGCAGATATTGAGCTGACAGACAATGCGGCGGAACTGACTTTCTATGTTGCGTATCCGATTCCGAGTTTTTCAGATCAGGGAGCAGATGGAACTTTGAAAGACGTGGTAATGACAATTGATGGAACACAGTATAAGGCAGAGTCGGATATCACGACAAAAGCAGTGAAGACATTTGATACGGACGCTTCTCTGTTTGGAATCAAAGCAGGAGACAAACTGGAAACCCAGGCGATGACAGTGGAATTGCCAAGAAGTGCGGTAGATGATCTTGCAACGAAAGTAGAGACTTCTGCTTATGTGAATGTCTTCATGAATACTACACAGAACTTTTACGTGCAGGTAACAGATTTGAAAGCATCAAGCCAGCATGACGTCCCTTCGGAAAATTCAAAGAGTATGGAAATCAGTGCGGAAGTGGAAGAACAAATTTCAGAGCCTTCTTATACAGTAACAGTTCCTTCTTCTTTAACAATGGGAACATTGAGTACAGAAAAGGATAATACACAGGCTTATGAAGTTTTGGTACAAGCAGCAGATTTAAACGGAACGCTTACTGTAACAGCTCCGGAATCTGGAAATCTGAATAGTGACAAAAATGCGTTGGCATTTGCGAACAGTTTTGGAACGAAAAATGTGACAGCAGACACTGAAGGAACGAAATTGACAGGAGAAATCCAAGTGACAGCCGCAAATGTAAAAGCAGCAGCAGCCGGAAACTACACAGGAACAACTACATTTGCAATCTCATATGCCGCAAATAAGTAGAAGCTTTAAAATAGCAATATGAATTCGAAAATCCTCAGACAATGGCGGCTGAGGATTTTTGTCTTCAGGCAGCTATGGAATCGATCGGTGGATCCGGTCGGCAGGAAGAAATGGAGAAAACAGATGAAGAGGAAAAAACAAGGAAAAACTCTGAAAAGGAAAGTGCTGGCATTTGCTTTGGTGTCGGGAATGATATTGCAGCCGGTAAGTGCAAATGCATCTTCAGAAAATATGGAAATTTCTGCAAATGTCATCGAAGAAACTTCAAAACCAACGTATACCGTTACAGTACCTTCTTCTGTAGCAATGGGATCTTTAAGCACAGAAAAAGATACGGTGCAGAAATATGAAGTGCGGGTAAACACAACGGAGGCGAAAGGTGAAATTCAAGTATCAGCTCCGGAAACAGGAGTTCTGTATCATCAGAAAAACACGCTGACATTTATGAATGATTTCGGAACGCAGAAAATTACACTGGACGAAGTGAAGAAAGCCAATGACACAGACGGAGAAAAGCTTCTGAAAGGAACTTTGACAATCCTGGCAAAAGAGGTAGCGAATGCGAAAGCGGGAAATTACACAGGAACAACTGCATTCACGATTTCTTATAAACAAGGGGAAAACAGTTCGAAGCCGGATGGAGAAGAGGATGAACTGGATGTTCAGAAATTAAAAGACGGTGTATATTCTGTCAATGGAAATGTGGTCAAGGTGGATAAACAGACAGCCTCTATGGCTGACAAAGCAGTTGTTCATACAATGAAACTGACAGTGAAAGAAGGAACATGTTTACTTACCATAAATTTTCAGGGACTTACAGTAGGAGATAAACTTGGATATCTGGGAAAACTTCAGTATTATCAAACGGGATACACGACAGATGCCATCGGAAATATCCAAGGAACCCTTTCAGATGTTACGGTTAATTCCGTACAAAAAAACAGTGATGGAAGTAAAGTAAGCGATGCGTATGGTACAGATTATCCGGATTTAGTTACATTTCCGCTTATTTCGGAAGCGTTAAAAGATGGATATGTGCCGCTTCAAGTTGTGGTGCCTTTGATGGAAAGTATCGCGGCAGGAGCGGGTACGCAGCAGATGTATGTAAAACTTGATTGGAGTACCTTAAAAAAGGCTGCGGAGAATGACCCGTCATTTACAGAAGATGAGGAACAAAATGGCGGTCATAGTGGTGGTGGAAATCAGACAGGCGGTTCTTCGTTAAATGGAGGTTCTTTATTGAAACCAGGTGCTTCGTCTTTGGGCAGTGCATCCCTCAAGAGCGGGCTTGCAAGTTCTTCACTTAGTGGGACGAATAGTCTAAAAAAGGCATCAAGTATTAAAACCGGAGATGAAATGCCGGATATCTGGTTGTGCATTGCAGGAATGATAGCAGCACTTTTGGCAGGCGGCGGTATTATTTATACAAGAAAGCGAAGGAAAGTGACAGGAGACAAAATATGAGGAAAAAGCTGAAGAGAATTGTGGGGCTGGCAGCCGCGTTTGCATTGGCGATAGCTGCAATTCCGGCCCAGACGGCAAAGGCAGCATCGGGAACAGTGTATACTTGTTCCGTTACGCCAAGTTATTCGAATCCGGTGACCGGTGAGATTGAAGATTCCGGTGGGGAAGCAGGGTATGCCACAGGCCAGGGCATGGTGCAGAGCGTGGTGTATTCCAGTGGAATTCTGGAAGTGACGGACAGCGGAGAATATTATCTGACAGTACGTCTGGGAATGATGGACTATGCCAGCGGTCATAGTTTCTGGGTACAGAACGTAGGAGATTCCGGATGGTCTACTCCGGCGGTAGGACAGACGGGAAGCGGCAGTGACGGGAACGGAACTACCGCAGACATTTGCATTCAGGTACCAAGCGAGAATTGTGTGGTCAGAGCGTCTATGTATGTAGAACCGATGGGAAGAGATGTAATCTTTTTCTTCTATCCAAGCGGATATTCGGAAGGGAATAATACAGATATGACAGCAACGATGGTGACAGCTACATCCGGTAGTGCCGGATCTTCGGACCAGACATCTGCTGGAAATGAATCCGGTGGGAATGAATCTGCCGGATCTGCAACTTCTTCTGCTTCCACAGCGGGAGGAAATGCCTCATTAAAAAGTTCGTCACAAGGAACAACAACAAAAGAGCAGTCTACAGGAGAATCCGGAAAATCTTCTGAGCTAAAAAGCAGCATTACAGAGGCGGAAACTCCATCCACATCAGATACAGCGGTAAATGATGCGACAGGCTTAAGTCTTTCAACGGAAACGGAAACAGAGGATACGGATTCGCAAAAGGGTTCTTTGTCAACCGCAGGCACGATCTTCGGGATTGCGGCAGCAGTGACCATCTCAGGGCTGATTTTGATGGGAGCAGCGGCGGGAATTCTATATCTTTTCCGAAAGAACTGGTATCGTTGGGGCGGAGGAGAAGATGATGATGCATAGAAGAAAGAGAAAATCAGTAGTTTTTCTGGTTGTGTGCGCGTTGTTCATAGGGGGATGCGCTTCACAAACCTCTGGGGAGACGAATGCCATTGAGGCGGCCAAAGAGAAGGTAGAGACACTTGGTACAGAACCGAGGCTGATTGCAACATCTCCGGCAGTTGCGGCGATCTGTGACCGTCTGGAACTGGATCTTGTGGGAGTCTGCTCCACCTCTGTTTCTACCATTCCGGAACGTTATAAGGAATTGCCGGATGTAGGAACCGCTATGAGTCCGGATATGGAAGTAATCGCTTCTTTGAATCCGGACTGGATCTTAAGCCCTTCTTCGCTTCGGAGCGACCTGGAGCCTAAATATGAGGCGATTCATACAGACTGGGCATTCTTAAATTTGAGAAGTGTAAAGGGAATGTATCAGTCCATTCATGAACTGGGAGAAATCTTCGGGAAAGAGGAAAAAGCGGCGGAACTTGAGAAAGAATTTCAAGACTTTTATGAGAAATACAAAACTGTAAATGAGAACAAAAAACATCCGAAAGTATTGATCTTGATGGGGCTGCCGGGATCTTATATCATTGCAACAGAAAATTCTTATGTGGGAAGCCTGGTGGAAATGGCAGGTGGAGAGAATGTATATGCCGGTACGGATCAGGAGTTTTTGACTGTGAATACAGAAGATATGAAGTCGAAAGAACCTGATATGATTTTATGCACTGCCCATGCCTTGCCTGAACAAGTTACAAAAATGTTTCAGGAAGATTTTTCCACAAACGATATCTGGAAACATTTTGAGGCGGTGCAAAACAACGAAGTACACTATCTTACTTATGAACTATTCGGTATGAGTGCGACTTTTGAATATCAGAAAGCATTGGAAGAATTACAGACGATTTTGTATCCAGATACACAGAATGAAGTACAGAAAGGGGAGTAAAAGATGGGAAAGAAAAAAACGACAGGAATGATAGTTTCATTTTTCGTTATGATTTTGCTATTGGCTATTCTCTTTTTTGCTTCCATTAACATAGGAAGTCTGAAAGTAGGAGTGTCGGATATTCTGAAAGGTATGATCGGTAAGTCGAGTGAGGAAGTGAGCACGGTTTTGGATCTGCGTCTTCCGAGAATTTTTATCTCCATGCTGGCAGGTGCTGCCACAGCAGTTTCCGGCGTGCTGTTTCAGGCGGTTTTGAAAAATCCTTTGGCAGACCCGGGAATTATCGGGATTTCCAGCGGAGCAAGTTTTACTGCCATTTTGGTCACAGCATTTGCTCCGGCATTGTTTTTCTTTACGCCGTTATTCGCATTTCTTGGAGGAGTGCTGGCATTTTGTCTTGTGTATAGTCTGTCGTGGAAAGGGGGACTTAGTCCTTTGCGTGTCATACTGATCGGAGTGGCAGTCAATGCAATGTTTACGGGACTTGCCAGTGGGTTAAATTCCATGAATGGAGGAAATATGTCCGGGGTTGCGGCAATTGTGAATGGGAATATTACAATGAAGACATGGGAAGATGTGAGGATGCTTACCCCATATGTACTGGCGGGGTTGGTACTTGCGCTTCTTTTTGCAGGTATGTGTAATATTTTGTCGCTGGAGGATAAGACGGCCCGAAGCCTCGGTGTGAATGTAAATCTCATGCGGATTCTGATTCCACTTGCAGCGGTACTCCTTGCTGCCATTTCAGCAGCAGTGGCCGGAAGTATCAGTTTCCTTGGATTGGTCGTACCGCATATGGGGCGCATTCTGGTGGGCAGCGAACATAAAAAACTGATTCCGTTTTCCATGTTACTGGGCGCTTTTTTATTTCTTCTGGCAGATACTGCGGGACGGACGATTGCAGCACCTTACGAAATATCGGCATCGGTTTTAATGAGTGTTGTGGGAGGACCGTTTTTCATGATTCTTTTGAGGAGGTCTAAAAAATATGCAGACTAAACCGGCTATGGAAGTCCGAAACCTTTCATTTTCTTATGGAAAACAGAAAGTATTAAAGGAAGTATCTTTAAAGATTGAGGAAGGAAAGATTACAACAATTCTGGGAGCTAACGGGTGTGGGAAATCTACATTGTTTTCTCTGATGACGAAAAACAGATATTCCAGAAAGGGGAATATTTTTCTAAGTGGGAAGAATATTTTGAAATTGAGCCTAAAGGAATTTGCACGGAAAGTGGCAATTGTGCATCAGTATAACACATCAAGTGATGATATTACAGTGGAGCGGCTGATCGCATTTGGCCGGACGCCTCACAGAAAGATGATGCAGGGCAAAACGGAAGAAGATGAAACGTGGGTCGAATGGGCAATGGAAGTAACAAACTTAACAGAATATCGGGACCGGGCGGTGCAAAAACTCTCTGGAGGTCAGAGGCAGCGCGTTTGGATTGCTATGGCACTGGCACAGAATACGAGAATCCTGTTCTTGGATGAGCCCACAACTTATTTGGATATCCGATATCAGATCGAGACATTGCAATTGATCAGGAAACTGAACCGGGAATATGGGATTACGATCGTTATGGTTCTTCATGATATTAACCAGGCAATCTATTTTTCGGACCGGTTGATTGGACTAAAAGATGGTCAGGTTGTACTGGAGGGGGATCCGCAGAAAGTCGTCACTTCGGAAAGTATCGAAGAACTTTATGGAATCCGTCTGCGTGTAGCAGAGGTGGATGGCCAGAAAACGGTGATGACGGTATGAGAACACAAAAGAAATTATTGATAATTATTCTCAATAATGCTATTGACAATCCTTGGTGGTTAGCGTATACTAACATAGTAAATGAAAAGGATTATCATAATCATACAGGAAGGGACGGACGTATCATGAATTTAACAGAAGCAAATGCAGGAGAAGAATACATCATTAAAAATATTAAAACAGAGGATGAGGAATTGAATGCATTTCTTTTTTCTTTAGGTTGTTACAGTGGAGAGGCGATCACAGTGATCTCACGCAAGAAAAACGGATGCGTTGTGTCAATCAAAGACGGAAGATATAATATCGACAATGAACTTGCTTCCGCCATCCTTGTGTAATGACGAGATGAGTAAAGGACAGGAGGAAGAACCATGAGAATTGCGTTAACGGGAAATCCGAACAGTGGTAAAACTACTATGTATAATGCACTGACCGGAAGAAATGAACGAGTGGGAAACTGGGCAGGTGTTACAGTAGAGAAAAAGGAAAGCCAGATTAAGAAAAGCTATCACGATGGGAGTCTGGAATTAATTGCAGTTGACCTTCCGGGAGCATATTCCATGTCGCCGTTTACTTCAGAAGAAAGTATTACGAGCAGTTATGTGAAAAACGAGAATCCGGATGCGATCATTAACATTGTGGACGCGACAAATCTGAGCAGAAGTCTTTTCTTCACAACACAGCTTTTGGAACTGGGCATTCCGGTTGTTGTTGCGTTGAACAAGAGCGATTTGAATGAGAAAAAAGGAACGAAGATAGACACTGCACTTTTGGCAAAGAAATTGGGATGCCCGGTGGTAGAGACTGTTTCTGTTTCTTCTACGGACAAAGGATTAAGAGAAGTGGTGAGAACGGCTGCAGATTTGAATGGAACAGAGCAGAAAGCACCGTATCATCAGGGAGACATCAATCTTCTGGATAAAGCAGAAGTAGAAGCGGCAGACAGAAAAAGATTTGACTTCGTAAATAAAATTGTAAAAGAAGTTGAAAAACGTAAAGTGTATACAAAAGATAAAAACTTTCAGGATAAAATTGATGCAATCATCACCCACAAAATTGTAGGACTTCCGATTTTTGCAGGCGTTATGTTCCTTGTGTTTTATATTTCCCAGTCTACAGTAGGAACATGGATTGCAGATTGGCTTGTCGGATGGATCGAGACATTCCAGGCATGGGTTGGGGTTCAGGTAGAAGGTGCTTCTCCATTCTTGCAAGCGTTGCTTGTGGATGGTATTATAGGAGGTGTTGGAGCGGTAGTAGGTTTCCTTCCGCTTGTAATGGTCATGTATTTCCTTATTGCACTTTTAGAAGATTGTGGATACATGGCACGTGCAACAGTTGTTCTTGACCCGATCTTTAAACGTGTAGGTCTTTCAGGTAAATCTGTCATTCCGATGGTGATCGGTACAGGATGCGCGATTCCTGGAATTATGGCATGTCGTACGATCCGCAATGAGAGAGAAAGAAGGGCAACTGCAATGTTGACTCCGTTTATGCCGTGTGGAGCGAAACTCCCGGTTATCGCCTTGTTTGCAGGAGCATTTTTCTCGGATGCACCTTGGGTTGGACCGACGATGTATCTCGTAGGTATTTGTCTCGTCTTTGTGGGTGCATTACTTGTGAAGGCAATTACAGGACAGAAATTCAGAAAATCTTTCTTCATCATTGAGCTTCCGGAATATAAAGCTCCGAGCTTAAAAAGAGCGGTTCTTTCCATGCTTTCCAGAGGAAAAGCTTACATCAAAAAAGCGGCAACGATCATTCTCGTATGTAATGCAGTGGTACAGATTATGCAGACATTCACATGGAACTTACAGGTTGTAGAAGAAGGAATGGAGCACAGTTCAATTTTGGCATCTGTTGCAACACCGTTTGCAGTATTGCTGGTTCCACTTGGATTTGGTGTATGGCAGCTTGCTGCAGCAGCAATTACAGGATTTATTGCAAAAGAAAATGTTGTCGGAACACTTGCTGTTGTTTATGGTATTACAAATCTGATCGATACGGATAAACTTGCACTTGTGGGCAGCGGAAATGCGGTGGCAACAGTCATGGGATTAACAAAAGTTGCAGCCCTTGCATACTTAATGTTCAATCTTTATACACCGCCATGTTTTGCGGCGCTTGGTGCAATGAATTCAGAAATGCAGGATAGAAAATGGCTTTGGGGAGGAATCGCATTACAACTTTGTACCGGTTATACAGTTGCATTCTTCGTATATCAGGTTGGTACACTCATTACAACCGGAGCAGTTGGCAACGGATTCGTTCCTGGTCTTATCGCAGTAGCGGTGATGTTCCTGATTCTGGCGGGTTTGATCCGTAAGAATCGTGCGGGATTTGCAGCAGAATATAAATTGAGTTAATGATAAAAAAGAGGTGTAAATTATGGCAAATATCATTGTTGGAGGAATTATTGTTTTGGCAGTTGGAGCAGCGGTTGCATACATCGTGAAGGCAAAGAAGAGCGGAACGAAGTGTATCGGATGTCCATCCGGAGGAAGCTGCCCGCATTGTAATGGCGGATGTGATTCAAAAACAAAGTAGCGTGTTCATTTTTTTACATAAATCTTAAGTTAAAAGGAGCATCGGAAGAAAGAACCGATGCTTCTTTTTTGTTTATTCTGTTTTTTCATCTCTCGTAAATTCTAATATATCTCCAGGTTGACAATCGAGTACATCACAGATTGCATTTAACGTTGAAAATCGGATTGCGCTTACTTTTCCGGTCTTAATCTTCGAAAGATTTACGTTGGAAATTCCGACCTTTTCTGCTAATTCATTTAAAGACATTTTTCGATCCGCCATCATGCGGTCTAATCTTAATATAATTGCCATGCCATCACCTACAATAATTCGTCGATTTCTTCTTGCATTTGAAATGTCAATTAAATTTTAATGACAAACATTAAAAAATATTTGTTTTATATTAAAAATATGGGGTATAAAATCAGATGAAAAAATACTGGATTTCTTATGAAAAACCATATACAATAGATACTGCAACTCAATAGAGACGAAATGTGGTTGCGACCGGAGATTTTCCGGAAGCAATAATAGGGAATCCGGTGAAAGACCGGAGCAGTCACCTCTACTGTAACGTGGACAAAGGAACAGAAACCATTGATATGATTTCATATCGAGAAGGTGTTTCTGAGGTTGAAGCGAAGCCAGGAGACCTGCCATATATCTAAGCCAGAGTTCTGACGAAGATAAACATTTCGCGAGTATGCACAGGGATTCGATCATGTAGTTTATGAGCTAAAGTTGAATGGAATCCCATGTCGAGGCTGGTGAGCAAGTCTCGGACTCATAATATTTTTAGGATGAAAGAATAGGAGAGAAAAATGGAAAAGAAACAAAACAAAAAAGTCATTCTTGGAGTAGTAGCATTTATTGCGGTCGTTGCCATTCTTGGAGCAGTGTACTATTTTACAAGACCGGAGACTCAAAAAGGTGCAAAAGAAGTAGCCATTACGGTTGTAAGTGAAGAGGGTAAGAAAACAGAATATGAGATCCATACAGATGCAGAATATCTGCAGGGCGCCATGGACGATGCGAAGGAAGAGGGACTTACTTATTCGGGAACAGAAGGTGACTATGGCCTTATGGTAGACACCGTCAATGGTGAGAAAGCAGTTTACGAAGATGATGGAGCATACTGGGCATTTACAGTAAATGGAGAATATTGCAATTACGGTGTTTCAGAACAGCCGGTAGCTGACGGAGATAAGTTTGAAATTATCTATACAATAGGTGAGTAAAAGGCGGGATCAGAAATTGAGGACGAAAGATGTTGTACTTTGTGGCCTTCTTGCTGCCGTTGTATTTGTGCTTCAGGTAGCATTCGGTTTTCTTCCAAATATCGAACCGGTATCCGTCTTGATTATCGTGTTTACACTTGTTTTAGAGAGGAAAACACTCTTGATCATATATACCTTTGCATTGCTTGAGGGCCTTTTCTATGGCTTCGGGATCTGGTGGATCATGTATCTTTATGTGTGGACGATTCTTTACATGATTGTACGGATCATGAGAAAGAACAAAAGCGTAATAATGTGGGCAGTGGTAGGCGGCGGATTCGGTCTTTCGTTTGGTGCGTTGTGTGCCATTCCTTACGCGATAGCTGGTGGAATCGGAGCAGGAGTTGCCTGGTGGACTGCCGGGATCTTATTTGACATTTTCCACGGAGTAGGGAATTTTGTGATCATACTTGTGTTGTTTAAACCAATTTATAATATTGTGAACAGGCTTGTCCAATCTTATTGACAGAGTATGAAATGAAGAATATAATAAAAGTAGCGTGTGAATACACACAACAAAAAAGAGGAGGCATACTACAATGATGGATGCAGGCAAATTAGGAAGAATCTTAAAATCAATGGAAGAGCATGAGGTACCACAGCTTATTATCTCTGACCCATTAGCAATTTACTACTTAGTAGGTAAAAAAATCGCTCCGGGCGAGAGACTTTTAGCTCTTTACCTTAATGTAAATGGAAATCACAAAATGGTGATCAACGAATTATTCCCACAGGAAGAAGATCTTGGTGTGGAATTAGTTTACTTCAATGACGTTCAGGACGGCGTTGAGATTTTAAGCCAGTTTGTAGAGAAAGATAAAACTGTTGGTGTGGACAAGACATGGCCGGCAAGATTCTTATTAAGACTTATGGAGTTAGGTGCAGGAAGCAAGTTTGTAAACGGTTCTCCTATCGTTGACTATGTAAGAATGATCAAAGACGAGCATGAGCAGGAATTAATGAGAAAAGCTTCTTTAGAGAACGATAAAATTATGGAGCAGTTAGTTCCGCTTGTAGTAAAAGGATATACAGAGGTTGAATTGAACGCAATCGTTCGTGATATGTATGCAAAAACAGGACATTCTGATGTATCTTTTGATCCGATTACAGGATATGGTAAATCTGGTGCAGATCCACATCATGTAACAGACAATACAAAAGGAAAACGTGGAGATTCTGTAGTTCTTGATATCGGTGGTATTTTGAATAACTACTGTTCAGATATGACAAGAACAGTATTCATCGGTGAAGTATCTGACAGAGCAAGAGAAGTATACGAAGTTGTAAAAGAAGCACAGTTAAGAGGTATTGCAGCAGCAAAACCTGGAAACAGAATGTGTGACGTTGATCTTGCTTGTAGAGATTACATCACAGAAAAAGGATTTGGACAGTACTTTACACATAGAACAGGACATTCTATTGGTATGGAAGACCATGAGTTCGGAGATGTATCTTCTGTAAATGAAGATATCATCCAGGTTGGTCAGTGCTTCTCTATTGAGCCGGGTATCTATTTACCGGATGAAGGAATCGGAGTTCGTATCGAAGACCTTGTAATCATTACAGAAGACGGATGCGAAGTACTGAACCACTATACAAAAGATTTAATTGTAGTGCCGGAAGAGTAAAAGAATGAAATAGCATTCAAATGAAAAGTGTGTGTTAGAAAGGGCGGATTTTAATTCGGCTTTCTGACACACACTTTTATTTTGATCTTGTAATTAAGGTGATTTGGTTAGAATTTTTTCATTCGGATTCCGTCAGCAATAAGAGCGATGAACTCTGAATTGGTAGGTCTTCCTGCTGAAGGATTGATGGTATATCCAAAGAAGCGGTCAAGAACTTCTGTGTTTCCTCTGCTCCATGCAACTTCTATGGCATGGCGGATGGCGCGTTCTACACGGCTTGCAGTCGTGTTATTTTTGGATGCGACTTCCGGGTAAACGATTTTTGTAATGGCATTGATACATTCGCTGTCCTTAATAGACAATGCGATGGCATCTTTTAGATAACGATATCCCATAATGTGAGCGGGGATTCCGATTTCCTGAATAATAGATGCTATCTGTGACTCTAACGCATTGGAAGAAATCTCCTGTTCTACGGTATCGGATGATGTGGGATACCGGAGAATTTGTTTGCCCGTCAGATATTTCAAAAGATCTAACATACTTTCCCGGGAAATTTCTAAATTGAATTGTAAAGTGTAAGGATCTCCTAAGTGCAGGTGTCCGGATTGTTGAATGGCAGCCGCATGTGTTGTGTTTAACATAAATGTTGTCTCCTTTTCAAGTAATAGTATTTTCCGTTTGCGTCCTTGTATATTATAAGACAGAATGCGACGGGAAACCATGACAATTCTTGGCATTATTTGTAAAAGTAAGCAGGAAAAGACAAAAGAGTTGTTTACAGTGAACAAAAGGTGTAATACAATCAAAATATAAGATGACAATGGAGGAGGGTACTTGAAATGGAACTGGAAAAGATAATTTCCTATTTTAAACAACTTTCGGCTATTCCGAGACAATCAGGAGATGAGAAGGCAGCAAGTGATTTTCTTGTGAAATTCGCAAAGGATTTAGGTCTTTGGGTAAAACAAGATGAGCATTATAATGTTCTCGTGAAGAAGCCGGGTACGAAAGGAAGAGAAGACGAGACACCTGTCATGATCCAAGGGCATATTGATATGGTATATGTTGTGGGAGAAGGAGTCAGTCATATATATGAGGATGGAATCAGAGTAATGGACGATGGAGAGTTTTTGCGTGCAGACGGAACATCTCTTGGTGCAGATAACGGAATTGCGGTCAGCTATGCCATGATGCTTATGGCAGAGAAGGAGTTGTCGCATCCGCCTCTCGAATTCATTTTCACCACATGTGAAGAAGTAGGACTTCTTGGAGCTTCTAATCTAGATGTTGCCGATCTGGAAGGGAAAATGGTTATGAATCTCGATACAGAAGTGGAAGGGTCTTTTTGCAGTGGTTGTGCAGGTGGTATGCGAAGCGCAGTGAAGGTTCCGGTTGAACGGAAGATGGAAACGGGAAACTTTGAGAAATTTGAGGTGGCTTTAAAAGGACTCAAGGGCGGACATTCCGGAATGGAAATTCATTTGGAGAGAGGAAATGCGATCCAACTTGCAGGAAGAGTTTTCATGGCATTGAAAGACTATGATGTGAAAGTCGGAACGATAGAGGCACCGGGAAAATCCAATGCAATTTCCAGCAATGCGAAGATGGAAATTTATATAAGAGAAGAAAGAGTCAATGAGATGCTGGAATGTCTGAGACAGTTAGAGAAAATGTTCCAAAATGAGCTGGCAGCTTCAGATTATGTAGAAGTTCAGGTGGAAAATCTGGGAAAAGTTTCATCTTGTGAGGTATTTACCGAGGAAATGCTTGGAAGATTACGTGGAGTACTCACCTCGATGCCACAGGGAGTCATGAATATGTCAATGTCGGTACAGGGGCTTGTGCAGACATCGATCAATACAGGAAGTATGGAAGAGAAAGATGGAGCCATCGTATTGGAATCTGCTCTTAGAAGTTCTGTAGAATCTGAGAAGTATTTTATCAGGGATAAGGTGCAAATGATCGCAGATATATTTGGTGCAGAATGCCAATGGTCCGGTGTATATCCGGGATGGCAGTTTAAGGAGGAGTCTCCACTCCGTGACAGAGCAGTAGAAAAGTATAAAGAATTATTTGGAATAGAACCAAAAGTGGAAGCAATACATGCCGGTTTGGAGTGTGGCTATTGGGCGGCTAAAATCCAGGATGCAGATATTCTTTCCATGGGACCAACCATGTTTGATGTACACTCTCCGAGGGAGAAAGTATCAAAACAATCCATTGAAAATGTATGGGAATTGATCAAAGCAATTTTAAAGAAAGACGTTTAAGGAAAGACATTTAAGGAGGAAACAAAATGATTAAATTCGGAACAGGTGGATGGCGCGCAATCATTGGAGATGAGTTTACAAAGAAAAATATCCAGAAACTTGCAAAGGCATTGGCGATGAAGATGAAGGACGAGCAAGTTGCAGAGAAAGGGATTGTAGCAGGATATGATCGCAGATTTCTTTCGAAAGAAACCATATACTGGGCAACCGAAATTTTTGCCAGAGAGGGAATCAAGACGTGGTTTGTAAATCGATCTTCACCGACACCGCTAGTGATGTTTTATGTAATGAAACATCATTTCCCGTATGGATATATGGTGACTGCAAGCCATAATCCGGCACTTTATAACGGAATCAAAGTGTTTACAGAAGGGGGAAGAGATGCGAACGAAGAGCAGACAAAGGATATTGAGAGATATATCGCAAAGGTAGAGGAGTTATATGGCGAAGAACCGCTTGACTTTATTCCATATGAGACAGCTTTAAAAGAGGGGCTTGTAGTAGAATTTAATCCGATCAATGATTATATTGATAATATTTTGGAATCAGTGGACGTAAAGAAAATCCGGGAAAGCCACTTAAAAGTTGCTTTGGATCCGATGTATGGTGTGAGCGAAGGATCGTTGAAAACAATTCTTCTTACAGCAAGATGTGATGTGGAATCCATTCACGAAAGGCACGATACATTATTTGGCGGGAAGCTGCCGTCGCCATCTGCCCACACACTACGTGCGCTTCAGACTCATGTGGTAGAATACGGATTTGATATCGGAATCGCAACAGACGGTGATGCGGACCGAATCGGAGTGATCGATGACAAAGGAAATTTCCTTCATCCAAATGACATTCTTGTTCTTCTATATTACTATCTGACGAAATATAAAGGCTGGAGAGGGCCTGTGGTGCGAAACATTGCCACAACGCACCGGCTTGACAAACTTGCAGAGAGTATCGGAGAGAAATGTTATGAAGTTCCGGTAGGATTTAAACATATTTCTTCGAAAATGCAGGAGACAGATGCAATCATCGGTGGAGAGTCTTCCGGCGGACTTACAGTGAAAGGCCATATCAATGGTAAGGACGGAATTTATGCTGCTGCGCTTCTTATTGAGATGCTTGCGGTGACAGGAAAGAAAATGTCAGAGATCATTGAGGGGATTCGGAAAGAATACGGCTCTTGTTATATGGAGGAAAAGGACTATAAATTCAGTCTGGAAAAGAAAGCAGAGATTCACAAGACACTGATGGAAGACAGACTTCTTCCTGAATTCCCGTGTGAGGTTGAGAAGATCTCCTATATGGATGGCTGCAAAGTCTATTTCAAAAATGGCGGATGGGTCATTGCACGTTTCTCTGGAACAGAGCCTTTGCTTCGTATTTTCTGTGAGATGGAGACAAAGAAAGAAGCGCAACACATCTGTGAGCTATTTGAAGATTTCTTAAAATTGGAAGAGTAGAATGTGTGGAGAAGCATGATGAAGGAAACAGGAAATATATTTTGCAGGGCAGTCATGGCAGGGCTTGGTATAGCAATGGGTGGCATTGTTTATCTGTCTGTGGAGAATCAGGTGATCGGTGCGTTCCTATTTGCTATCGGGCTTTATGCAATTGTGCTAAACGGATTGTTTTTGTATACAGGGAAAGTCGGATATCTTGTGGTTGAAAAAAAGAAAAAAGAATATTTGCTCATTCTTCTTGTTACATGGCTTGGGAATCTCGTGGGAACAGCTTTGGGAGCTTTCGGAGCTTCAAACACAAGAATATCCGGCATTGTCTCGAAGGCAGAATCCATCTGTGCTGTGAAAATGGGGGACAACCCTCTGAGTATATTCATTTTGGCAGTATTCTGCGGTATTTTAATGTATATTGCCGTGGATGGATACAAGGAAAAAGGGAATCCGGTGATTCTGTTCCTGGGAGTCAGTGTATTTATCCTTAGTGGATTTGAACACTGTATTGCAAATATGTTTTATTTTAGTCTTGCAGGAGCATGGTCAGTAAAAGCAATTGTGTATCTGCTGATCATGACCATTGGAAACAGTATTGGAGGGATTTTAATTCCTTTTGTGAAAAAGTAAAAAGATTTGCGATAGACCTTGACTTTTGACAAATATCGTAATACAATAACTAAGCGTGCATAAAAGTGCATAGTTCTTTTTGTGCGCATAAACTAGAGTGAATAAACGCTCGGCAACCAGACAGTATTCATAGGAGGTGAAAGGAATGCCAACATTCAACCAGTTAGTAAGAAAGGGACGTCAGACATCTGTTAAGAAATCTACAGCACCAGCTTTACAGAAAGGGTATAACTCTTTAAGAAAGAAAGCTACTGATACTTCTGCACCACAGAAGAGAGGTGTTTGTACAGCAGTAAAGACAGCTACACCTAAGAAACCTAACTCAGCTCTTAGAAAGATCGCCAGAGTTCGTCTTTCTAACGGTATCGAAGTAACAAGCTACATCCCAGGTGAAGGACACAACCTTCAGGAGCATAGTGTTGTTCTTATCCGTGGAGGTCGTGTTAAAGACTTACCAGGTACAAGATATCATATCGTTCGTGGAACACTTGATACAGCAGGTGTTGCTAAGAGACGTCAGGCTCGTTCTAAATACGGCGCTAAGAGACCAAAAGACGCAAAGAAATAAGAAGTATAAGTAACTAAAATCGTATCACAAACAGAACTATGATTCCTGTAGGTTGCGGGTTATATAGATGAGTCCCGCACGAACATATGCATCATTAGAAAGACACATGTGAGTACCGATGAATTAATTTAGCAATGAGACAAAAAATGTCTCAAGAACATGATTAAGGAGGGAAGGACCGTGCCACGTAAAGGACATACTCAGAAAAGAGACGTATTAGCGGATCCATTATACAACAATAAAGTGGTTACAAAGCTTATCAACAACATCATGCTTGATGGTAAGAAAGGTGTAGCACAGAAGATTGTATACGGAGCATTTGAAAGAGTAGCTGAGAAATCTGACAAACCAGCTATTGAAGTATTTGAAGAGGCTATGAACAACATTATGCCAGTTCTTGAAGTAAAAGCGAGACGTATCGGTGGAGCAACATACCAGGTACCGATCGAGGTAAGAGCTGACAGAAGACAGGCATTAGCGCTTCGTTGGATTACATTGTATTCTCGTAAAAGAGGAGAGAAGACAATGGAAGAAAGATTAGCAAATGAGATTCTTGATGCAGCAAACAACACAGGCGCATCAGTGAAGAAGAAAGAAGACATGCACAAGATGGCAGAGGCTAATAAGGCATTTGCTCATTACAGATTCTAAGGGAGGAAAAAGTCTTGGCTGGAAGAGAATATCCATTAGATAGAACTAGAAACATTGGTATTATGGCTCATATTGATGCTGGTAAGACAACAACAACAGAGCGTATTCTTTACTATACCGGTGTTAACCATAAGATTGGTGATACTCACGAAGGTACTGCTACAATGGACTGGATGGCCCAGGAGCAGGAAAGAGGTATCACAATTACTTCGGCTGCTACAACATGTCACTGGACACTGCAGGAAAACTGCAAGCCGAAAGCTGGCGCTTTAGAGCACCGTATCAACATCATTGATACTCCGGGTCACGTTGACTTTACAGTTGAAGTTGAGCGTTCACTTCGTGTACTTGACGGTGCAGTAGGTGTATTCTGTGCGAAGGGTGGAGTTGAGCCTCAGTCAGAAAACGTATGGCGTCAGGCTGACACATACAACGTACCTAGAATGGCTTTCATCAACAAGATGGACATCCTTGGTGCAAACTTCTACGCAGCAGTAGATCAGATTAAAACAAGATTAGGTAAGAATGCAATCTGCCTTCAGCTTCCGATCGGTAAAGAAGATGATTTCAAAGGAATCATTGACTTATTCGAAATGAAAGCTTACATCTACAATGATGATAAGGGTGACGATATCTCTATCGTTGAGATTCCGGAAGATATGCAGGAAGAAGCAGAACTTTACCATACAGAATTAGTAGAGAAAATCTGCGAATTAGATGACGAACTTATGATGGAATACCTTGAAGGTGAAGAACCATCAACAGAAGCGTTAAAAGCAGCTTTGAGAAAAGGTACATGCGAATGTGCAGCAGTTCCGGTATGCTGTGGTACTGCTTACAGAAACAAAGGTGTTCAGAAACTTCTGGATGCAGTTATCGAATACATGCCGTCTCCGCTTGACATTCCTCCAATCCAGGGTGTTGATGCAGACGGAAATGATGTTGTAAGACATTCATCAGATGAAGAGCCGTTCTCAGCTTTAGCATTCAAGATCATGACAGACCCATTCGTAGGTAAGCTTGCTTACTTCCGTGTGTATTCGGGAACAATGAACGCAGGTTCATACGTATTGAATGCAACAAAAGGCAAAAAAGAACGTGTTGGACGTATCCTTCAGATGCATGCCAACAAGAGAGAAGAGCTTGAAAAAGTATACTCAGGAGATATCGCAGCAGCTATCGGTTTCAAATTCACATCAACAGGTGATACACTTTGTGACGAGCAGCACCCGGTAATTCTTGAGTCTATGGAATTCCCAGAGCCGGTTATCGAGTTAGCGATTGAACCAAAAACAAAAGCTTCTCAGGGTAAACTTGGTGAATCTTTAGCAAAACTTGCAGAGGAAGATCCAACATTCCGTGCTCATACAGATCAGGAAACTGGTCAGACAATCATCGCTGGTATGGGTGAGCTTCACCTTGAAATCATCGTAGACAGACTTCTTCGTGAATTCAAAGTAGAAGCGAATGTAGGTGCACCACAGGTTGCTTACAAAGAATCCTTTACAAAAGCAGTGGATGTAGACAGCAAGTATGCAAAACAGTCAGGTGGACGTGGACAGTACGGACACTGTAAAGTTAAATTTGAACCAACAGATGTTAACGGTGAGCAGACATTCTTCTTCGAGTCAACAGTTGTTGGTGGTGCTATTCCGAAAGAATACATTCCGAAGATTGGCGAAGGTATCGAAGAAGCTATGAAGTCAGGTATGCTTGGCGGATTCCCTGTAGTAGGTATCAAAGCTACTGTATATGACGGTTCTTACCATGAAGTCGACTCTTCAGAAATGGCATTCCACATTGCAGGTTCTCTTGCATTCAAGGATGCTATGGCGAAAGCAGCTCCAGTACTTCTTGAGCCGATCATGAAAGTAGAAGTTACAATGCCGGAAGAGTACATGGGAGATGTTATCGGTGATATCAACTCTCGTCGTGGACGTATCGAAGGTATGGATGATCTGGGCGGTGGAAAAATCGTTCGTGGATATGTTCCATTATCAGAGATGTTCGGATACTCTACAGACTTACGTTCCAGAACACAGGGACGTGGTAACTACTCAATGTTCTTCGAGAAATATGAGCCGGTTCCAAAGAGTGTTCAGGAGAAAGTATTAGCTAGCAAAGCAAAATAATTGAACTGTTAGTAAAACTAGTATTTTCCAAGTGAAAACTCATAAAACACTTGAAAATATATACGATTTGAAATATAATCGAAATAACCGAGTAAACAAAATGAATAAATGGCCCTTTTACTTTAAGGGCCATATAATTAAGGAGGATTATTCAAAATGGCTAAAGCTAAATTTGAAAGAAGCAAACCACATGCTAACATTGGTACAATCGGACACGTTGACCATGGTAAAACAACTTTAACAGCTGCTATTACAAAAACTCTTGCTGCAAGAGTAGCAGGTAACGTAGCTACAGATTTCGAAAACATCGATAAAGCTCCAGAAGAAAGAGAACGTGGTATCACAATTTCTACATCTCACGTAGAGTACGAGACAGAGAAACGTCACTACGCTCACGTTGACTGCCCAGGTCATGCTGACTACGTTAAGAACATGATCACAGGTGCTGCTCAGATGGATGGTGCTATCCTTGTTGTAGCTGCTACTGATGGTGTTATGGCTCAGACAAGAGAGCATATCTTACTTTCTCGTCAGGTAGGTGTTCCTTACATCGTTGTATTCATGAACAAATGTGATATGGTTGACGATGAAGAACTTCTTGAATTAGTAGAAATGGAAATCCGTGAACTCCTTAACGAGTACGAATTCCCAGGAGATGATACTCCAATTATCCAGGGATCAGCTCTTAAAGCTCTTGAAGATCCAAACAGCGAGTGGGGCGACAAGATCATGGAACTTATGGATGCTGTTGACAGCTACATTCCAGATCCAGAACGTGCTACAGACAAACCATTCCTTATGCCAGTAGAGGACGTATTCTCTATCACAGGACGTGGTACAGTTGCTACAGGTAGAGTAGAGCGTGGTACACTTCACGTTTCTGACGAAGTTGAAATCGTTGGTATCAAAGAAGAAACACGTAAAGTTGTTGTTACAGGTATCGAGATGTTCCGTAAACTTCTTGATGAAGCTCAGGCTGGTGATAACATTGGTGCATTACTTCGTGGTGTTCAGAGAACAGAAATCGAAAGAGGACAGGTTCTTGTTAAACCAGGTAGTGTAACATGTCACACAAAATTCACAGCTCAGGTTTACGTATTAACAAAAGATGAAGGTGGACGTCATACACCATTCTTCAACAACTACAGACCACAGTTCTACTTCAGAACGACAGACGTTACAGGTGTTTGTAACTTACCAGAAGGTACAGAAATGTGCATGCCTGGTGACAACGTAGAAATGACAATTGAACTTATTCACCCAGTAGCTATGGAGCAGGGATTACGTTTCGCTATCCGTGAAGGTGGACGTACAGTAGGTTCAGGAAGAGTTGCTACAATCATCGAGTAATCGTTGATTTGTGATTCAAATTAATTGAATTTATACCCCGGAAACGCAAGTTTCCGGGGTTTTCTGTTGCATGGAGATTTTTATCTGCCGGATCTGGCAGTAAGAGCATGGAAACGATGATGAAGCAGATAGAGTACATTTTTTTGACATTTCCATGAATGCGTGATAATATGATTATAGAAAAAGAGTGCTACTGATAGACGGTTAGTCCGATTTACTATTTGAATATCAAAGATAGTCGCCTAGTTTGCAGACCGGGGCGGCTATTTTTGTGGCTTATTATTATCCTTGCCAAAAGTATATCCAAGACCAAAGCAGGTTAAGCCGAAAGCTCACTACTGCTATAAAATCAACAATACTCATGGCTTAGCCCTCCTTTCCAGTGGATTCTCTTTCGAGTTTCTATGTAATCAGAGGGTCACAGTCCCTCTGTTGAAGGACTAACCGCCTACCGTTATGGTAGCCACCCATGTTTCGATTGTAACAAGCCAATCTTGATATCAGCAATCGGAATTTATTAGCGCATAAAAATTTAGGGAAGAATGCATGCATTTTTCCTTTTTTCAGTTATCAGATTCCATAGACCGGGGAATTTCCTACAACAGTAATTTGCAAAAACTACACATTGTGTAATCAGAAGAGATGTGGTAGAATAGAAAAAAGGAGAGTGAAATCATGGATAAAAGCAGAAAAATCTTGGAACTAAGAGAAAGTACAGGGATGAACCGCAGAGAGTTTTGTGATTACTTTCAGATTCCATATCGAACAGTTACAGAGTGGGAACGTGATAACCGACATGCACCGGATTATGTAATACATCTTTTGGAATACTACATTCGGACGGAGAAGCTTATGAAGAAGGAGAAAGAGTAAATGAATGCTGACTTACAGATCATTGAGAAAGATATAGAAGAGCTATATCTTGGTAATTTGAAAACTGTGGAATTTGATTTGCATCTTCCGAAAGAAGGAACAAATGGTTCGACCATTGAATGGATATCAGAGCACGAACGTTTTCTCTCACCGGAAGGAAAAGTAACAAGACCGAAAAGAGGTGTGGGAGACCGAAAGGTTATGCTTCATGCGGTTTTCCGGTATGGAAATGAGCAAAAGGAAAAAATTTATGAAGTAAATATTCTGGAAGAACCGGATGAGACGAAGGTGATAGAGATTTATCCACTGGTAAGGAAATGTGCACCGGAACGAAAGGTTTATTTGCCGCAATCAGTTGTGGTGAAAACAGTAAAAGGACAGATACTTTCCTATCCGGTAAGTTGGGATGGAGGCAATGAAAAACAATTTGAAAAAGAGGGAAAATATACATTTTTCGGAAGCGTGGAGGGGACAGAGATCAAAGCTCAAATTACCGTAGACGTAGAAGAAAGCTATGTGATTCCTCAGAAAAATACAAAATGCAGTGTCAATGGATTTATAAAGGGTGAAGTAAAACTGCTTCCGGGAACTGTATTTTGGGAAAATAGACAGAGGGATATTGCTTATTTGAAATCTGTGGATGCAGATCAGATTCTGTATAATTTTCGTCAGGCAGCCGGATTGGATACAAAGGGGGCTGATGCAATGACGGGATGGGATTCCCCGGATGGAAATTTAAGAGGACATACAAGCGGACATTATCTCTCGGCAGTTGCACTTTGCTATCGGGAAACGGGGGATAAAGGAATTTTGCAGAAGATTCAATATCTGATTGAAAGTCTGGATGCATGTCAGAAGGCTTTTGAGGGAAAAGAAGGATTTCATCCGGGATATATTGGAGCCTACTCGGAAGAACAGTTTGATCTTTTGGAGCAGGGAGCAAAATATCCGGAAATATGGGCTCCGTATTATACTCTGCACAAGATTCTTGCCGGGCTTTTGGATTGTTATCTGTATGCGGGGAATGAGACGGCACTTCAGATTGCATTAAAAAGCGGAAGATGGGTTTATAATCGTTTATCCAAACTTACACCGGAACTCCGTGCATCGATGTGGAATACTTATATTGCCGGAGAGTTCGGCGGAATGAATGAGACAATGGCAAGATTGTATGAAATTTCCGGTGAGGCATGCTATTTAGAATGTGCCAAAATGTTTGATAATGACAAGTTATTTGTACCAATGGAAGAGAGAAAGGATGCGCTGGAGAGGCTGCATGCGAATCAGCATATTCCACAGATCTTAGGAAGTATGGAAATATTTAAAGCAACCGGAGAAAAGCGTTATTACGATATCGCAGAATTTTTTTGGAAAGCGGTTACGGAATCTCATATTTATGTGAATGGAGGGGTCGGAGAAAGCGAAATGTTTTTGGCACCGGATTCCATTGGGAGAAAAATTACGAAGGATACAGCAGAATCCTGTGCAACTTACAATATGTTAAAGCTGACTAGAGAATTATACCAGTATGATCCCAAAGCATTTTATATGGATTACTATGAACGTGCAGTCTGGAACCATATGGCGGGAACGTTTGATAAAGCAATTACCGGAGAAAGCACGTATTTCTTCCCATTAAATCCGGGAGCACAGAGGGAATTTTTGTTTGAGAACTCTTGTTGTCATGGAACAGGGATGGAGAGTCAGATGAAATATACGGAAGGAATCTATTTTCAGGATGCAGAGAGTATATATGTAAATCTTTTTGTTTCTTCAGAACTCTTTTGTGAGGAAAAAGGGTTGACAATCGTTCAGAATATGGATGAGAAAGAGCCGGATAAGACAGTTCTTCATATAAAAGGTGAAAGAAAAAGAGAAAATGTGAAGATCCGTAAACCACATTGGTGTGAAGGAGAAGCACAGATTTGGGTAAATGGAGAAGCATATTCTATTGAAACTGATCAAAATGGATATTATAATATTAGCAAAGAATGGGAAGAAGACGAGGTGGAAGTTCATTTCCCGTGCAGTTTGCGAACAGAATCGACAAAAGATTGCCCGGAAGTAGGGGCATTCATATATGGACCGTATGTACTGGCAGTAGTTTCGGATCAGGAAGAAATGCTGACATTGAATGCGACAGACACGGAGAGAATACAGTTACTTCCGCTTTGCTTTGTAGATAAGGAGCAATACCACACTTACCATAAAATAAAAGTATTGTGATAAAATAGTAAGAAAGGAAGCGTCGAAATGGATAATTTTACTTTTTATGCACCGACTTATTTTGTATTTGGAAAAGATACAGAAAATGAAGTGGGAGATTATGTGAGAAGATTTGGAGGTTCTAAAGTTCTGATTCATTATGGTGGGGGATCTGTTGTAAGAAGCGGACTTCTTGATAAAGTGAAAGCATCTTTGGAAGCAAAAAACATAGATTATGTGGAATTGGGTGGTGTAAAACCGAATCCAAGAAGCGGTCTTGTCTATGAAGGAATCGAGCTTTGTCAAAAGCAAAATGTAGATTTTGTATTAGCTGTAGGAGGTGGAAGTACTATTGATTCAGCCAAAGCAATTGCAGCAGGAGCGGTATATGAAGGAGATTTCTGGGATTTCTATCAAGGGAAACCGGTGGAATATGCGCTTCCGATAGGAACTATTTTGACAATTTCTGCGGCTGGAAGTGAGGGGTCTCCGGATTCAGTTATTACAAATGAAGACGGAATGTACAAACGAGGTGCGTCAGGAGAAGCGTGGCGGCCAAAGTTCTCTATTTTAAATCCGGTACTTACGCAGACTCTTCCGCCATACCAGACAGCTTGTGGAATTACGGATATTCTTGCTCACTTATATGAACGGTATTTGACAAATACAAAGGATGTGGAAGTAACAGACCGAATGATTGAAGCTTTGATGCTTACAATGATTCAGGAGGGACCGAAAGCAATTGCGAATCCTGATGATTATGAAGCGAGAGCGAATATTATGTGGGCGGGTATGATGGCGCATAACAATTCTTGTGGTGTAGGAAGAACGCAGGACTGGACAAGTCATGATGTGGAACACGAGCTTTCTGCAATTTATGACTGTGCTCACGGCGCAGGCCTTGCAGTTGTCATGCCTGCAGTATTTACATACAACATGAACCATGATGTGATGAGATTTGCCCAGGCAGCATGCCGAGTATGGGGATGCAAGATGGATCAGGAACATCCGGAGATCACGGCAAAAGAAGGAATTGAGAAACTTAGAAACTTCCTGAATTCTATCGGAATGCCGAAGAATTTTGAAGAACTGGGAGCAAAAGAAGAAGATATTGAAAGGTTGGCGCGTGCGGCTTGTTATGGAGATACGAGAACCGGAACAATAGGAGGATTTGTAGAGCTTCATGAGGAAGATGTGGCAAATATCTATCGTCTGATGTTGTAGGAGAATGAAAGAATAGAGAAAAAGAAGGCTCTGGGATGTACAGAAAATGCAACATCCCAGAGCCTTCTTTTCAGTTCCGATTTTGTGTTGGATACGGTTTTTTCACATCTGTAAGTTCCAGTAGATAATCTGTGCTTGTATTATAATATTTTGCAATCGTGACAAGATAATCAATGGGAAGGGTACGTACACCGGTTTCATAGCGGCGGTACACTTCGCGTTGGCATTTCAAAATAGCTGCAAGATTTTCCTGCGTCAAGTCATGATCTGTACGTAAATCTTTTAATCGCTTTAAATACATAACTATCACCTCGTATTCAGACTACCATTTAGTAGCAAAGAAACAGTGAAAAGCAACTGTTTGGTTGCTATTTGCTTACGAATTTTAAGATGTTTTGAACAAACAGTATAAAACAGTTGACAACAGTTATGGACTGTTATATACTGTTAGCATAAAGGAGAGGTTATATGAAGATTATTATTAACAATTCGTCCATGCAGCCTATCTATGAGCAGATTCTCGGGCAGATTAAAAATTGTATTATGCGTGGGGAATTAAAAGAAGAAGAGATGCTTCCGTCTGTTCGCTCTTTGGCAAAAGATTTGAGAGTGAGTGCACTAACTGTAAAGAAAGCATATGATACGCTGGAACAGGATGGATTTGTCATTACCGTTCATGGAAAGGGCAGTTTTGTGGCCTGTGCGAATCAGGAGATTATGCTGGAAGAGAAGAGAAAAGAAGTGGAAGCCGATTTTGAAATGGCGATTCGAAAAGGCAGAAGTTGTGGGATGAGTAATCAGGAGATTGCAGAGTTATTTGAAATTATATTGGAGGAATAGTTATGCTGGTAAGATTAGAAAACGTACAGAAACATTACAAACAATTTGACTTAAATTGCTCTCTTGAAGTACAACCAGGGTGTATTACCGGTTTAATCGGACAGAATGGTTCGGGAAAGACAACGACTTTTAAGTCAATACTTGGTTTGATAAAGACGGAGGGGGGCAGCATTGAGATTCTGGGGAAGAATCCAAGAGAGTTGGACACAGAAGATAAAAAGAAGATTGGAGTTGTACTTTCAGATTCCGGATTCAGCGAATATATGACGGTAAAAGACTTGATAACTGTGATGGAGAAACTGTATGAGAAGTTTGACCGGAAGGGATTTGAAGAAAAGTGCAGAAAATTTCAGATACCGGGGAATAAGAGGATGAAAGAATTCTCTACAGGCATGAAGGCGAAGATTAAACTTCTTGTTGCCATATCCCATCAGGCGGAATTTTTACTTCTGGATGAGCCTACGGCGGGGCTGGATGTGGTAGCGAGACAGCAGGTTTTGGATATGCTAAGAGAATACATGGAAGAAGAGGGACGTTCGGTGCTGATCAGTTCACATATTTCCAGTGATTTGGAAGGTTTGTGTGACGATCTTTATATGATCGATCAAGGGAAGGTTATCTTCCATGAAGAGACGGACATTTTACTGAGTCAATACGGCGTGCTCAAGGTTACAGAGGAACAGTATGAGAAGCTGGATAAACAGTATATTATAAAGAAAAAGAAAGAATCTTTCGGTTACCTTTGTCTGACCAATGAAAAGCAATTTTATATGGAAAATTATCCGGAGCTGGCAATTGAAAAGGGAAATATTGACGAAATGATTCTGATTATGATAGGGGGAGAGTAGGATGAAAGGACTTTTAGTAAAAGACGTTTTATTGACAAGAAAGATGCAGGGGAAGACGTTCGCATGTCTGATGCTATTTGCGTTTGTAATGGCATTTACAACGGATAATCCGTTTTTTGCAGTAAGTTATATTACGTTTATCTGTTCTATATTTACTGTTAATGTTATGATGTATGATGAGATGGACAACGGATATGCCTTTCTCTTTACCCTTCCGGTAAATACGAAAAGCTATGTAATTTCCAAGTACATTTTTTCCATTGGAATGACGGTAATATCCGCGGCATTTTCTTATCTCCTCAGTGTGGGGGTGTGTATCATCCGTGGAAAAGAGGAGCTGTTTCCTGAGGGGAAAATGGCATTATGCTCAATCCTGCTTATTGTCATTTTATACCTTGCGATGCTGATACCGGTGGAACTAAAGTTTGGCTTGGAAAAAAGCCGAGTAGCTATTTTCGGAGTGACGGGGCTTATCTTGGCAATCGGATTTGTGATCAGCAGATTGATGTCAAAGACCTCATCATTGACAGAAAAGATTTTAAAGATAATATATGGCATGAAAGCCTACCAGATGGCATTGAGTGTGGTAGCGCTATGTGCTATAATTTTATTCATCTCCTATATGATTTCGCTGAAGATCATGAAAGAGAAAGAATTTTAGGAAGTGAATAAAATGAAGCTTGGAAATATTATATTAGACGTAGATGGGACACTTTGGGATACGACGGATATTGTGGCAGATTCCTGGACGAGAGCAATTCGAGATTGTGGAATAGATCATGTTGAGGTGACGGGAGAGGACCTGAAGAAATTATTTGGGAAAACGATGGATGTGATCGCGCAGGCAATTCTTCCGGATTGTACGAAGGAAAAACAGAAAGAAGTGATGGAAGTGTGCTGCCGGTATGAACATGAGGATCTTGTAAAAAATCCATGTGAGGTTCTTTACCCGGAAGTACGTGAGACGATTATGGAATTGTCTGGAACGAAGAATGTGTTTATTGTAAGCAACTGCCAATCCGGATATATCGAGTTGTTCCTGGAGAAAACAGGACTTTCTGAATATGTGAAAGATTTGGAATGTTATGGAAATACGGGACGACAGAAGGATGAGAATATTCGGATTCTGATGGAGAGAAATCACGTGAAGGATGCGGTCTATGTGGGAGACACTATGGGCGATTATAAAGCGGCAAAGAAAGCAGGGATTCCGTTTGTATTTGCAGAATACGGATTTGGAGAGGTACCTACGGATGTAAAGATTCAAAAGTTTGCGCAGTTGAAGGAATTGTAGAAAAACACTTATTTTACCACAATTGAATGAGCCTTGATATGACATCAAAAAGCACACTAAAAGACACCTAAATTGGTGTCTTTTTCTTAAGAAGGCAGTCAATCTTAGAGACTATGAAGAAAAGTCTGTAAATAAGATCTTCTATGATAATGATAGGCGAAAGGCTTGAGTAAAATCAGCTTTT